>NZ_CAWNBB010000051.1:0-22181 GCF_963872585.1 Vibrio sp. 10N.222.47.A9
TAATGGAATTGGTATTAGTTTGTATCGAGAGGGTTTGAACGAATTCAAGGATGGGTACTGTCGAGATAGGAAAGGGATGCTTTAACTTTATGGGGATGATCTGGGCTTGATGTTGAGTTGGCGGCAATACTGAATAGAGTTAGCTTTTGCTCAAACGAAAAAAAGCCAAGTCTTTCGACTTGGCTTTCTTGAATGTGGCTCCCCTTGCAAGACTTGAACTTGCGACATACGGATTAACAGTCCGCCGTTCTACCAACTGAACTAAAGGGGAATTATTTGTGTTTAACAATGTTCTTTTAGATATAAATAATCCATAAAGACCATTATTTGTTAAGCACCAAATAATGGTGCCTCGAGGCGGAATCGAACCACCGACACGCGGATTTTCAATCCGCTGCTCTACCGACTGAGCTATCGAGGCAAAAGAATGGTGCCGACTACCGGAGTCGAACTGGTGACCTACTGATTACAAGTCAGTTGCTCTACCTACTGAGCTAAGTCGGCACACTAAATTCTTTGCTTTAGAGAGTAAACTCTCTAATTAAAACCTCATATAAAATGAAGTTCTTGAAAATGGCTCCCCTTGCAAGACTTGAACTTGCGACATACGGATTAACAGTCCGCCGTTCTACCAACTGAACTAAAGGGGAATTACTTGTCTCAACATCAGGTCTATAAAGACCATTATTTGTTAAGTACCAAATAATGGTGCCTCGAGGCGGAATCGAACCACCGACACGCGGATTTTCAATCCGCTGCTCTACCGACTGAGCTATCGAGGCAAAAGAATGGTGCCGACTACCGGAGTCGAACTGGTGACCTACTGATTACAAGTCAGTTGCTCTACCTACTGAGCTAAGTCGGCACACTAAATTCTTTATGCTTTTGTTCGTGTTGCTACTCCCTGTTAAAGAGTAATGACACCAACAAATCAAATTGTGGTGCCCGGAGGCGGAATCGAACCACCGACACGAGGATTTTCAATCCTCTGCTCTACCGACTGAGCTATCCGGGCAACGGAGCGCTATTAAACGGATTTTCTGCATAACCGTCAACACCTTTTTTGAAAATAATTAAAAAAAACGTTCGTTAGTTGTTTTTTTATTCAAAAGTGAGGCTTACGTTTTACCTTGGTTAAAATCTTTCTTGAATTTTGTTACTTTTTCTAAGTATCGACGCGACTCTTTGTTTGGGTGTTTCTTTGTCAGTGCCCAGTAAGCTTGACTAGGTTGCAACGAATTTAAGTCGCGCATTGCCCGTTTTCGGTCTTTGCTGAAGGTATTGAGTACGCCACCAGTACCGCCGTTGTATGCTGAGATCATGCTGTACTCAAGCGTGGTTGGGTGCTGCACGTCCTTCAAATAACGATTTTTAAGGATGTAAAAGTATGCAGTGCCAGCATCTATGTTGTTTTCTGGATTGAATAAGTACTCAGGACTTGGTTCTCCAGGTTTCTTTTTGACGAGCTTAAAGACATCTCGGCCTGCCGTTTTGGGGACCACCTGCATAAGACCATAAGCGTTCGCCCAACTCACAGCGTATGGGTTAAAGCTACTCTCTGTTTTGATGATTGCGTAAATCAAGTCTTCAGGGATGTCATAACGTTGAGAAGCGCGACGAACGATGTCTGCGTACTTATAGCTTCGTTTGCTGGCGTGATCGGCCACCATTGGAATTTCGACGTAATACGCTTTTTTAAAGTCGACTTCCTTGGTTTTTAGGTTATTGGCGATCAGGTAATCAGCAAATTTGTTAGCACGCCATGTCCATTGGATAGGCTTCTTATCCTGATCAACGACTTGGTTATAGAGGAAAGGTTGACCTTCTAACTTGATGCTTTTGGAAGAGAATAGGTCGACATTCGCAGGATCATCTGGCGTCAAAAGTGTCGTCATTATTGCATTTTTGAGGTGCTTTTTAGGATCCGTTGAGGATACGGTTTCAACTGTGATCAGGCCTTGGCTAAAGTTTACTTCTGAACGGCTCAAGTAATTATCTATGTATTTCACATAGTTACTCTTGCCCGCCATCTTTACTTCACTGCTGCCCCAACGTTTTTTGATATTGCCAGAAAAGCTATTAATTAAAGAATCTAACGCACCAGTGTCTTTTTCAAATTGACCGGGTAGCTCCGCTAAATTACTTACAAATCGGTTGGTTGGTTCGTAATTAACATCATAAATGCTTTCGACAAATTCACGACTGCAGCCAGTTAACAACATGGCTGTTAGGAAGTAACTTAGCTTTTTCATAGTTCCTCATACAAAAATGACATCGCAGCGTTAACCATGATGTCATTAAAATTTGCTTAAATAAATGTCTTATTCGCTTGGTGGAGTGTAGCCATCAATAACGACATCTTTACCTTCAAAAAGGAAGTTAACCATCTCAGTTTCAAGAAGTTTACGATGTTCAGGATCCATCATGTTTAGCTTCTTCTCATTGATAAGCATGGTTTGCTTGCTTTGCCATTGTCCCCAAGCTTCTTTAGAGATGTTGTCAAAGATACGCTTACCTAAGTCACCTGGGTAAAGTTGAAAATCTAGGCCTTCAGCATCTTTTTGAAGGCGAGCACAAAATACAGTGCGGCTCATAGTGGTTCCTCTTATCGCGTTCGTTGATTCAAACGTCGTCGTTCAGTTCAAAGGGTAGGCTCTCAATAAGCTGCTTTACAGGAGCGGCTAGGCCAATTTCTTCCGGTTTTGATAAGTTATACCAGAGACCTTTAGTCCCTTCCATTATCAAATCTGGTTGTTTATCTAATTTTACTAATACAGGCGTGATATCTAAGTGGTAGTGGCTGAAAGTATGTCTAAACGCAATCATGGTCTTGACCGAATCTGTTTCATTGTCTTTGACCGAACGAAGATCTAACTGATGTTCGATCTCTGCGTTTTCATTTTGAGGGAAACAGAATAGTCCTCCCCATATACCAGATTGAGGGCGTTGTTCGAGCCATACTTGATTGTTGTGGTACAGAATCACAAACCATGTTTCTTTTACTGGCTTTTCTTTCTTAGGTTTTTTACCAGGGAAATCAAGCTGTCTATCAAGCTTCTTAGCTTCACACATGCTTTCAATTGGGCACAACGTACATTTAGGCTTACTACGAGTACAAACCATCGCACCCATGTCCATCATTGCTTGATTGTACTTATCGACATCTTGATTAGGAGTGTGTGCTTCTGCATGTTCCCACAGCTGGTTCTCGACTTTCTTTTGCCCCGGCCAACCCTCTACAGCGAAGCTTCTCGCTAAGGTGCGCTTGACGTTGCCATCAAGAATCGCGTGAGGAAGCTTGTGAACAGAAGACAGCACTGCAGCGGCAGTAGAGCGTCCAATACCCGGTAGTGCGTTCATTTCTTCGATAGAAAGCGGAAATTCGCCACCGTATTGCTCGGCAACAATCTTGGCAGCCTTGTGTAAGTTACGAGCTCGCGCGTAATAGCCAAGCCCTGTCCATAAGTGCAGCACCTCATCTTGCTCGGCGTTCGCTAGGTCAATAACCGTTGGAAAGCGTTCTAAAAAGCGTTGGTAGTATGGAATCACCGTGACCACTTGAGTCTGCTGAAGCATAATTTCAGATAGCCAAACGGTGTAGGCGGTTTTGTTTTGTTGCCAAGGTAATTCTTTACGCCCAAAGGCGTCATACCACTTTAATATGGCGGTTGCGAAAGGAGTCACGACATGCTCTATGCTTTGCTATTATTAGGAGTGAAATTGCACCACACTTACGGTTGGATGTAAAACAGACAAATTGTGTGGGAATTTATCCACGGAAAGACTTGCACCGGAGGCAATTCTTTGGATAATCCCCGCTTTGATTAATCAATGTGCAGGCAAAAATCAATGAGTGAAGTGACCACTAACGAATATACTGAAGACGGCAAACTGGTTCGTAAGATCCGTAGTTTTGTTCGCCGCGAAGGCCGCTTAACAAAAGGCCAAGAAAACGCGATGAACGAATGTTGGCCAACAATGGGTATCGACTACAATCCAGAACTTCTTAATTGGAAAGAAGTGTTTGGCAACGACAACCCTGTTGTACTAGAAATTGGCTTCGGTATGGGTGCATCACTGGTTGAAATGGCAAAGAACGCACCTGAGAAAAATTTCTTAGGTATTGAAGTTCACAGCCCAGGTGTTGGTGCGTGTTTAGGTACAGCTCGCGATGCTGGCGTAACTAACCTACGTGTAATGTGTCACGATGCAGTAGAAGTATTTGAACACATGATCCCAGACAGCAGCCTGCATACACTGCAACTGTTCTTCCCTGACCCATGGCATAAAGCTCGTCACCACAAACGTCGTATTGTTAAGGCTGAGTTTGCAGAGATGGTTCGCGGTAAGCTGCAACTTGATACTGGTATTTTCCACATGGCAACAGACTGGGAAAACTACGCAGAACATATGATTGAAGTGATGAACGTTGCTCCAGGCTTCAAGAATATCGCTGAAGATGGGGATTACATTCCTCGTCCAGACGAGCGTCCGCTGACTAAGTTTGAAGCGCGTGGCCACCGTTTAGGTCATGGTGTTTGGGACATTAAGTTCAAGCGTACTAAGTAATTCTGAATCAAATTAAGTGAAGGTGAATCCGACTTAGGATTAAACCCTACACTTTATGGGATTGATAAAAGCCAACATTATTGTAGTGTTGGCTTTTTTGTCCTTAGGCTTTTATTGCGATAAAGGTTTAAGGACAGAAAGTAATGTCACACCCCCTACAAAAATAACAATAAAGAAGTAAGCACACATGAAACCAACTCAAGCTATTTTGGCCGAGATTTTAGATGAAGTTCGCCCTTTAATTGGTCAGGGAAAGGTCGCTGATTATATTCCTGCATTGGCTCGTGTATCTAATCAGAAACTGGCGATTGCGGTATACACCAATGAAGGTGAAGTCATTCAAGCTGGCGATGCCGATGAGGCTTTCTCAGTGCAATCTATCTCTAAAGCTTTAAGCCTGACGTTGGCTATGGTGTTGTATAAGCCTGAAGAGATATGGCAGCGAGTAGGGAAGGAGCCTTCAGGGCAAGCCTTTAACTCGATGATTCAGCTTGAGATGGAACACGGCATCCCTCGTAACCCGTTTATTAACGCAGGTGCGATTATCGTTGCTGACTTATTGCAAAGCCGTCTATCTGCACCAAGACACCGTTTATTAGAATTTGTACGTCAGCTATCAGGTGATACTCATATTGTGTATGACAAGGTTGTGGCGGCTTCTGAAATGATGCACAGCGATCGCAATGCTGCCATCGCTTATTTGATGCGTTCATTTGGTAATTTTGAGAACGATGTTATCCCCGTACTTAACAATTACTTTCATGCTTGTGCGCTTAAAATGACCTGTGTTGATTTGGCGAAGACCTTTAGCTATTTGGCAAACAAAGGTGTGTCGGTTCAGACCAAGAAAGAGATCATCACTCCAGTTCAAACCAAACAGCTGAATGCTTTGCTTGCGACATGTGGTTTGTACGATGGGGCGGGAGAGTTTGCTTATCGTGTTGGTATGCCAGGAAAGTCTGGTGTTGGCGGTGGGATTATTGCGATTGTTCCTGGCGAAATGACGATCGCGGTGTGGTCTCCAGAACTGGACGCGTCGGGTAATTCACTGGCGGGAACTCAGGCTTTAGAATTGCTCTCAGAGCGTATTGGTCGTTCTATTTTCTAAAAGCGCTTTAAGTTGGGGGCTACATTTGCAAGAGATCCCCAACTCACTCGTCCCTCGTTCTTGAGGATGACGGTGTTGTTTTTAACTTTCGACGCACTGGCTCCTAACTTTTGGGAGATAAGACTTGTTTTATGCCCGTCATTCCCGATAGCGACGAAGGAGTGTAATCGGGAATCTATTATTTGTTTGCGCGCAAACTAGAAAGGGTTGACCCTAAAGCCAACCCTTACACAATACTTCTCGAATCTATTCGTCTTCTTCTGCCATGAAGGCTTCCAGCAAATCGTTGAGGAAAAGTTTTCCTTTTTCAGTGATCTGCCAATGGCTGTCGGTTTCATTAAGATAACCGAGCTCTTTGGCCCACTTTATCGTTGGCTGAATCGAATCAAACTCTAACCCAGTCGTATCAATAAAGTCTTGTTTTGGACACGCTTCCATTAGCCTGAAGCGGTTCATGAAGAACTCGAAAGGGCGGTCCTCATTAGGTACTTCAAGTTCATCCGACAGATAGGGCTTCACCAGATTCTGATACGCGGCTAGGTAGCCTCTAGGGTGTTTAACCTTAGTAGTGCGAACAATACGTCCATCTGCAAAGCTCAGCTTGCCATGAGAGCCACAGCCAATACCTAGGTAGTCACCAAAGCGCCAGTAGTTGAGATTATGCTGACACTGATATCCCGGCTTGCTGTAGCCTGAAATTTCATACTGTACATAACCTGCGTCTGCGAGCTTCTTATGGCCTAAGTCGAAGATATCCCAAAGGTCATCATCGTCAGGTAGCTTTGGTGTTTTGTAATAGAACATGGTGTTAGGTTCTATTGTTAGCTGATACCAAGATAAATGTGGAGGATCGAGCTCGATCGCTTTGTCCAAATCAGCCAAGGCCTGATCAATGCTTTGATCGGGTAAGCCGTGCATTAGATCTAGGTTGAAGCTATTTAGTCCGATTTTATGCGCTAAATGAGCTGCGTTGACAGCTTCGTCTTGACCGTGAATACGCCCAAGCCTTTCCAGTTTCTCTTGCTCAAAACTTTGCACGCCCACCGAGATTCGACTAACCCCTGCTTTTTGATAACCAGCAAAACGCTCAGCTTCGATAGTTCCCGGGTTGGCCTCCATGGTAATTTCTATTTCAGGTTTGAACGGGATGCGCTGTTCAATACCTTGCAGCAATCGACCTATTCCTTCTGGAGAAAATAGACTCGGCGTGCCGCCACCAATAAAGATCGAATGCAATAGGCGAGGTGCGCCATTGAGTTGGTATTTTTCGATATCGGTATCGAGATCCTCAAGCAGAGCATCGATGTACTTTTTTTCAGGAATCTCGGCTTTTAGAGCGTGAGAGTTAAAATCACAATACGGACACTTTTGTACACACCATGGGATGTGGACATAGAGGCTGAGTGCGGGTGGTATTAGCGCTGCATTGTGCATTACAGAGCTTGCTCCTTGAGAGTCTTAAATAATGACGCGAGGGCTTTACCACGGTGTGACAGTTGCTTCTTACGTGACGATTCAAGCTCTGCTGAGGCGCAGTTATCTTCTGGTACAAAGAATACAGGATCGTAGCCAAAGCCATTCTCACCGTGTTCTTCAGTCAGAATACGACCTTCCCATTTACCGTGACACACCAATGGTGTTGGATCGTTTTCGTGACGCATTAGCACCAATACACAGTGAAAACGAGCGGTACGCTTTTCAGTAGCCACACCTTGCATGGCATCTAACAGCTTTTCGATGTTCTGCTGATCAGTCGCCCCTTCACCTGAGTAACGCGCTGAGTAGATACCGGGTGCACCATTAAGGTAATCAACTTCTAAGCCAGAATCGTCAGCAATGGCTGGTAGCCCTGTCTCTTTCGCAGCGTGGCGAGCTTTGATGATGGCATTTTCAATGAAAGTTGTTCCCGTTTCAGCGACTTCTGAAACGTTAAACTCACTTTGCGCGACAACGTCGAAACCAAACTCAGACAGAATATCTGCCATCTCGCGAACTTTGCCTTGGTTGCCTGTTGCTAAAACAATCTTACTCATGGGGATGTGGCTCTAATAAGTTAATGACTAGAAAAGTGAGCTTTTAAGCTACTCTTCTATATAGAATTTTTGTGTGAAACGCAGTGGACCTGTGCCTTTCAAACCTGCGTTAACATCAATATTAAAAGTGATGTTTTCTTCGTGAGTGATAGGGAGCTCTGCAAGGTAATAAATCGCATCGCCTTCCTTTATTTCACGGAAGTTAAGCGTGCGAGTGTTACCTACTAGGTTTCGTGCTGTTCCCGTAATTTTAGCCGTTGTTGCAGGCTTGCCTAGGGAAGCGTTGTCTAGCACGCTGATATTTAGAATCGCTGAGTATCCGTTTCGTTTCAGCTTATATTGCTTAGCAACCTGTGCAGTTAAAAACGTGGAATTGAAAGCCGAGTAATGAACCTCGACATCCTTGATACTTTTAAACTGTCCTGCCGAGCTTGGTAGGGCAATCAGAGCGGTGAGTAGTGCTGTTATCCATAGACGCATAATGACTCCAATAAATAGCAAAAAGCCATCATAGGATGGCTTTGACTTCAGTTGGGATCTGGCTTGGTGAGCATATTCGAACTTGCTTATGCCGACCGAGCTCTCCCTTCTCTATCTTAATTTGCCCTTTAGCGACCTTAAATTGCTTCGCAAGATATTTCGCTAAGTGAGCATTTGCTTTGCCATCAACCGGTGGTGCAGTAATGGCAATTTTCAGTTCCTCTCCGTGTAAGCCAACGATTTTATCGCGGCTTGCCTTGGGTTGGATATAGAGCCTAAGAAGAATATCTTCTTCTTCGGCCCAAACTGCTTTTGGCATCGTCAAAGTACCTGATTGTTCGTACTTGAATTATAGCTGATACCAAATAGGACCGATCATGTCGCCCATTAGGAAGTTCGCAAATTGCAGAACAATGAACAGAACAAGCACACTTAGGTCGAAGCCACCCATATCAGGAAGGATACGGCGAATTGGCGTTAGCATTGGTTCTGTTAACTGATGGAATACGTATTCGATTGGGCTACGGCCTTGGCTAACCCAGCTCAGGATTGCACGGATTAGCAGAACCCAGAAAATTAACCCACCAGCCGCTTTGAGCAGAGATAGTGCGCCAAAGATCAGGAAGCTGATATCAAATACAGCCGCACCGCCAGAGATAATCAAGTTTAGAGCGACGAACTTAAGTACACACAGCACATAAGCGAAAACAACTGTCGCAAGGTCAAGGCTTCCTATTGATGGAATCACTCGGCGTAGAGGGGCAACAACCGGTTGTGTCGCTTTTACGATAAATTGTGAGAATGGGTTGTAGAAATCTGCACGTGATGCTTGTAGCCAGATACGCAAGATCACAACCATGATGTAAAGATCAAAAACGGTCGAGATCAGAAAGCTCATCGAATTCATATTGTTTCCTTTTTCGGATTTACTTGCCGCTAGGTATCACCCGAACGGCACAATGCTTTTGTACTGTAACGAGTATTAAAACAGTTTTTCCATCTCTTCAGCTCGAGCAACCGCCGCTTGCATGGCTTTCGCTACGATGTCTGATAGTTGATGGTCGTTAAACGTGCGCAATGCTTCTGCGGTCGTTCCGCCTTTTGAAGTCACTTGCTCACGCAGTGTTGATAATTCAGTATTTGGATTTGCTACTACCATCTCTGCCGCGCCTAATGCAGATTGCTGCACTAATTTACGAGCGGTTTCTTGGTCAAAACCTTGGTTAATTGCTTCAGCTTGCATCGCTTCCATAAACAGGAAGAAGTAAGCCGGAGCACTCCCTGCCGCTGCAATGATGTTGTTGATACCAGACTCTTGTTCAACCCAGCTTACCTCACCTACGGCTTGCATTAGCTGAGAAGCGAACTCTTTATCGCCCTGACTAACCGTTGAGTCAGCATAAAGGCCGCTCATCCCTTTACCAAGTAGTGATGGCGTGTTTGGCATCACACGAACAAGGTTCAGCTGGCAGTTTAACATCTCATTGAGTCGATTCGCATTAATACCCGCGGCAATTGAGATAACCAGTTTGTTGCTGAAGTCGATATCTTGTAAGGGTTTACATACATCAGCCATCATTTGTGGCTTCACGGATAACACAACAACGTCTGCTTGTTCTGCTGCGGCAATATTATCGCTGGTGGTATTGATGCCGTACTCTTGCTCTAACGGCAGCCTTCTGGTGTCTGAAGGCGCTGTTGCAGTAATCTTTTGCGCTGGGTAACCACTCGCCACTAAGCCCGCTACAATCGAGCGAACCATATTTCCCGCCCCAATAAAGGCGATGTTCTTATGTTCCATATATAAAATCCTGAGCGTGTCGCTGCGCGGTTAAAGCGAAGCGGTATCAATACTGTATTTTTCGTTGCTACTTGTTGTTGCTTGCTGTAGCTATTTTTTGTTACGTGCTGTGCTATTTCGCGTAATTACGAGCACCGAAGATAGCCGTTCCAATACGAACCATTGTGCTGCCAGCCTCAACTGCTGCATCCATATCACCACTCATACCCATCGAAAGGGTATCTATGTTTGGATACTTTGCGGCTAGCTTGTCTTTAAGCTCCGCCAGTTGAGAAAATGCATTAAGCTGAGATTGATAGTCAGATACGTTTGCAGGAATCGACATCAATCCTCTTAAAGTGAGGTTAGGGAGCGATGAAATCAACTCCGCTAGTGCAAAAACTGTTTCTTCTGACGTTCCAGACTTGGATTCTTCACCACTGGTGTTTACCTGAATCAAAACTTGCAAAGGTGGAAGTTCGCTTGGTCGTTGGTCATTAAGTCTTTGTGCGATCTTGTCGCGTTCAACGGAATGTACCCATTGGAAGCTTTCTGCGATTGGGCGGGTTTTATTGGATTGAATTGGGCCAATAAAATGCCACTCTAAATTTAGGTTAGAATGTTGTTCTGAAAAGTGTTTTACTTTATCAACACCTTCTTGAACATAGTTTTCACCAAAGGCAACTTGGCCTCCGAGTGCGGCTTCTAGAATCGCATCAATAGGTTTAGTTTTGCTGACGGCTAAAAGTTGCACGGACTCTGGAGCTCGTCCGCACTTTTGCTCAGCACTACGTATCTGTGAGGTGATTTGTTCGATATTTTGTTGAATACTACTCATAGCTGACTTTACTTAAGGGAAAATAAATGGATATCACTGAGTTACTAGATTTTAGTGTAAAGCATAACGCGTCAGATCTACATCTTTCTGCGGGTGTATCTCCAATGGTACGTATAGATGGTGAAGTAAGGAAGCTTGGAATACCAGCTTTGAGTCATGCTGATGTGCATCGTTTGGTTTTTGAGATCATGAGTGATTCACAACGCGGTGAGTTCGAAGAAAAACTGGAAGTCGACTTCTCTTTTGAATTACCCAACGTTGGTCGTTTCCGTGTTAATGCTTTTAACCAATCTCGTGGCTGCTCTGCTGTATTTCGTACCATTCCAGTAGAGATTCCTACCCTTGAACAGCTAGGGGCTCCTGAGATATTTGAAAGAATATCTAATTATGAAAAAGGGCTAGTATTGGTCACAGGGCCGACGGGTTCAGGTAAGTCGACAACTTTGGCTGCTATGGTAGATTACGTTAACCGTAACCATAATAAACATATATTGACGATTGAAGACCCGATCGAATTTGTTCATACCAACAACAAATGCCTAATCAACCAACGAGAAGTGCACCGCGACACTCACAGCTTCAAAGCTGCGCTGCGCAGTGCGTTACGTGAAGATCCAGACGTAATCCTTGTTGGTGAGCTTCGTGACCAAGAGACGATCAGCTTAGCGCTAACCGCAGCTGAAACTGGCCACTTAGTGTTTGGTACCTTGCACACGAGCTCTGCGGCAAAAACTATCGACCGTATTATCGATGTATTCCCGGGTAGCGACAAAGACATGGTGCGTTCAATGCTGTCTGAATCGTTACGTTCGGTGATTGCCCAGAAGCTGTTAAAGCGTGTTGGTGGCGGTCGTGTGGCTTGTCATGAAATCATGATGGCGACACCTGCGATTAGAAACTTGATCCGTGAAGACAAGGTCGCGCAGATGTATTCGATCATTCAAACGGGCGCGGCACACGGTATGCAGACCATGGAGCAAAATGCGAAGCAGCTGATGGCTCAAGGTCTGGTTGATTCAGAAGAGGTCGAGAAAAAGATCGAAATTGAAACCTCAATGTTTTAATCAAGGTGAACAAAATGGAATTGAATCAAATCCTTGAAGGGATGCTATCTCAAAAAGCATCGGATCTTTATATCACCGTTGATGCGCCTATCCTGTTTCGTGTCGATGGTGAACTGCGACCTCAAGGCGAGAAATTGAATGCGGCTCAGGTTGCTCAGTTACTTGATGCGATGATGGATCAAGACCGACGCGATGAATATCAGCAAACGCGAGAGGCTAATTTTGCCATCGTACGTGACTTTGGTCGTTTTCGTGTCAGTGCATTCTTTCAACGAGAGCTACCTGGAGCGGTCATTCGACGTATCGAGACTAACATCCCAACCTTTGAGCAATTAAAGCTTCCTGATGTGCTGCAAGACCTTTCAATCGCTAAGCGCGGACTTGTGCTGGTGGTTGGGGCAACAGGTTCTGGTAAATCAACCTCGATGGCCGCAATGACAGGCTATCGCAATACCAACCGCTCAGGGCATATTTTGACGGTTGAAGATCCAATTGAATTCGTTCACGAACATAAAAAGTGCATCGTGACACAACGTGAGGTCGGGCTCGACACCGAGAGTTACGAAGTCGCGCTTAAGAACTCATTGCGTCAAGCGCCAGATATGATTTTGATTGGCGAAATCCGTAGCCGTGAAACCATGGAATACGCGATGACCTTTGCTGAAACGGGCCACTTGTGTATGGCAACACTGCACGCTAATAATGCCAACCAAGCGTTAGAACGTATTCTTCACTTGGTGCCGAAAGAACAGAAAGAGCAGTTCTTGTTTGATCTGTCGATGAACCTGCGTGGTGTGGTCGCTCAGCAATTAATCCGAGATAAGAATGGCAGCGGTCGCCATGGCGTGTTTGAGATTCTACTCAACAGCCCGCGAGTGTCTGACTTGATTCGTCGTGGTGAGTTGCATGAACTAAAAGCGACTATGGCTAAATCGAAAGAGATTGGTATGCAGACTTTTGACCAAGCTTTGTATGACTTGGTGCTTGCAGGCAAGATCAGTGAAGAAGACGCATTCCACAGTGCTGATTCCGCGAATGACTTACGCTTAATGCTAAAAACCAGACGTGGTGATGATGACTACGGAACCGGAGCTTTGGCTGGCGTGAAGATTGATATGGGTTAGATTGATGCTGAATGCTAAAAAAACCGCTGTGAGGGCGGTTTTTTTGGTCTGGATATATTAGTGGTTGCCGTAACTATTGTTGTTACCAGAATATCCTCGTTCCTTCTCTAATTTGATTTTTGTCGGATATTGTTCACCGGTATAACTTGCTGAGCCTCCGCTCATAGAGCTACATGCTGTGATTGCTAGAGAAGCGAAGATGACTAGAAAAACTTTCATATGAACTCCCACGTCCTTATTATGAATTGCACTGACACTACGGCGTGAAATTCGTGTGGGATCATAAATTAGCTCAAATGTTAATCACTTAGTTTTAACTAAGAATATTGTGCTTCAAACCAACTTTCTAGAATCACAACTGCGGATTGGTTATCGACATTACCTTTGCTTAGTGCTTTATAGCCGCCCATTTCAAAAAGGTCGGCCCTTGCTTCTGTCGTAGAAAGTCTTTCATCATGCAGTTCAACATCGACACCAAAGCGCCCTTTTAGGCGATTGGCAAACTTCTTCGCCCTTGGTGTAATCGCGGCTAGATCTTTACCATGAAGGTCGGTAGGAAGACCAACCACGATAAGATTCGGCTGCCACTCCTTGATTTGCTTTTCGATGTCATCCCAGTTCGGGATGCCATCTTTCGCCTTAAAGGCTTTTAAAGGGCTAGCTGTACCTGTGATCTCTTGTCCTATCGCACTGCCGATACTTTTTGTACCGTAGTCAAATGCCATAATTGTTCGTGACATGGGGTTTCCAAATTAATCTGTGTTTGAGAGTTTATATACTGAGTCTGAGTCTGAGTCTGAGTTAGGCGTGACCAGCGTCTGCTGAAAGCTGAGCCGCATTAATGCCTAACATCTGCACGGCGACTTTCCAGCGGTCAGAAATCGGTGTATCGAAGATGACCTTTGGATCAGCTTCTACAGTTAACCATGAGTTCTCGGTCAGTTCGGTTTCCAGTTGCCCGGGTTCCCACCCTGCATAACCAAGTGCGACTAGATAATTCATCGGTTCATCTTCTGTACCTAACACCATCAAGATATCTTTTGAGGTTGTCACCGAGATTTGATCCGTCATGCTGATACTGGATTGATAGCTACCTTTAGGTTTGTGCAAAATAAACCCACGGTCTTCTGCGACCGGCCCACCATTCAATACAGGCTTATCAAGACTTGCTTGGTTGGATTTTGGCTGGTCAGAATCAACCTCAACTTGCTTAAGCATGCTACCGACAGTGACATCGATAGGGGCGTTGATCATCAAACCCATTGCGCCTTCGTCATTGTGCTCACAAAGGTAAATCACCGAATTTTGAAAGTACGGGTCTTTCATTCCGGGCATAGCAACCAGAAAGTGGTTCGTTAAATTCATAGAGCCTCCTGCCAGTGTGTTCCCAGTAAAGGAAAAAGAGCGGCGTAAAGCCGCTCATTGTTCTTTGCCTAGATATTTCTGTGTTTTCGAATAGCTAAGGCTTTCTTTAGTTTAGGCTATTTAGCGTTAACGCGACGCTCAATTGCATCCATTAATTTACCTGTAACTGAAATATCAAAAGCGGCTTCAATTTCACGGATACAAGTAGGACTAGTCACGTTAATTTCAGTCAGCTTGTCACCGATAACATCAAGCCCAACAAAGATTAAGCCTTTCTCTTTCAGTGCAGGAGCAACTGCTCTTGCGATAGCCCAGTCTGTTTCACTTAGAGGACGAGCTTCACCTGTACCGCCAGCAGCAAGGTTACCTCGAGTTTCCCCTTTTGCAGGAATACGCGCTAGACAGTAAGGCATTGGTTCACCGTCAACCACAAGAATACGCTTATCACCATTGCTGATGTCCGGAACAAAGGTTTGTGCCATTGCGTAGTTTTGGCCGTGGTTAGTCAGTGTTTCAATGATCACTGATACGTTTGGATCGCCTTCTTTCACTCGGAAGATAGACGCGCCGCCCATGCCATCAAGTGGTTTTAGAATCACGTCACCGTGTTCTTCTCGGAACGCTTTAATTTTTTCAGCTTTACGAGTCACGATGGTGGTCGGTGTCAGTTCAGGGAACCAAGCCGTGAATAGCTTCTCGTTACAGTCACGTAAGCTTTGTGGCTTGTTTACGATCAGTGCGCCGTTCTCTTCAGCACGCTCAAGAATGTAAGTTGCGTAGATGTATTCTGTATCAAACGGAGGATCTTTACGCATCAGTACCGCATCTAAATCAGAGAGAGCGATAGTCTGTTCTGATTTGAATTCGTACCAGCCGTTTGGATCTTCTTTTAGTTCAACAACCTTAGTGTCAGCAATGGCTACGCCTTGATCTAAATGTAGATCATCCATTTCCATGTAATGGATTTCGTAACCACGACGCTGAGCTTCAAGCATCATGGCAAAGCTAGAGTCTTTTTTGATGTTAATGGATGAAATTGGATCCATTACGATGCCAAGTTTGATCATTTTTTTCTCCTAGCCTAGATCGCCAAAACGGACTTGTAAGGCAGTAATTGCGGTTAGAGCTGCTGTCTCGGTACGAAGTACACGTGGGCCGAGTAGCGTCTCTTCAAATTTGTATTGTTCTGTCATGCCGATTTCTTCAGCTGACAGTCCGCCTTCCGGACCGATCAATAGGCGCACCTTACTGACGGGTTCTGGAAGGGTATTGATTGAGTATTTTGCACGAGGATGCAGGTTTAGCTTCAACGCTTCACTCGGTTCGCTGCACCACTCTTCAAGTTGCATGATTGGGCGTATAACCGGAACCGTATTACGACCAGATTGTTCACATGCTGCGATAGCAATCTTTTGCCACTGCGCGAGCTTTTTCTCGAAGCGTTTAGTATCCAGTTTAACGCCACAGCGCTCTGAAATCAGCGGGGTAATGGTGTTGGCACCAAGCTCAACCGATTTCTGAATCGTGAATTCCATTTTGTCGCCACGTGAAATCACTTGGCCTAAATGTAAGTCTAACGGAGATTCGCTGCTACGTTCGATACGTTCAGTAACATTAACTGTGACGTTCTTTTTTGATACTTCAGCAATTGTCGCAGGGAATTCAGCGCCACTGCCATCAAATAGAAGAACATCTTGACCTTCTTTCATACGAAGGACTCGACCAACATGACCCGCGGCATCTTCGCCTAAAGCGAGTGAACCTAACTGATGAATGCGTTCTGGGTGATGGATACGAGGGATTCTCATGCTGGTAAACCTATAAATAGTGTCATTTGGGTATTTTGTCTCTGCCTAACATGGATGCTTTTAGTTGAAAAAACAAGGGTAGAGCAAGAGTTTCAGAGGCAATTCTGAAACTCTTGTTTGAGATGGAGGCAATTGGAGATGTTGGTTGCCTGAGTCGTGTTATTTACAAGCAGGGAATACAAATGGGTTGTGATTCCCCTGGATGGTATGGATTCGCTCATCACGAGTACATTCCCACTGATCGACAGGGAATTGCTTGTTCCACGCCATCATCAGGTTAGTTTGCTGCTTAGAGAGCTTGAAACCATACTCTTGGCTCATGTAAAGATAAGTACGCGCGATAGAACCTTTTGCTCTGTCTGGTGGCATAACTTTACGCTGTTTGAAGTTGACCTGCATTTCACACTGACCGTAACTCACACCATCCATTCCATTCCACTGACTGAAATTGTAATTGGAGCGATCACCGTTAACCTCGCCAATTGCCGGAGTCAGGTTGTGAAGATCGGCTTCCATCGATTTAAATACTCTGTCATTGCGAGTGCAGTTCTTACGTCCGCCATCCTGCCAGCACTGACGCTGGTGGCCAAATTGCCAAGCTGGAACCACGTGTTCCCACTCAATACGCGAAGCGCGTTTTTGCTGTTTTCTCACTTGATAACCACAGCCATCGAGGTCGGGGATACCTTTCTTTTTGTCTTTCCAAGTGATGTCACAACCACAATAAAATGAAGTCGGGTGATCGAGATAAATCTTCACTGCTTCTTTTTTTGCTTTAGAGAATGAGCTTGGTGGAGCGGCGAAAACGCTTTGGGTTACCAGTAGGCCAAATACTATTGATAAGTAGAAAGGCACCAACAGGCCAAATGCTTTTTGAGTGGTTTTTTGCATGGAAAAAGACTGATGAAAGTATGATAAACAACAGTCTAGCACTCAAATGTTAGTTCTCTTTATTACATTTATTCGCGTTACCTTGTGAGATTAAGACTTAGCTCAATTGAAGGCCGGTAAAAGCTAAGGTTTGCTGACATTGTTGGCAACGATAAGTTGATTGGTTACGGATGACTTTGTTGTGTCTTCTAATCGACAGGGGATAAGTAGTGCAATCACAGCGGTACTCAAAGGTTTTTCCCTGAACTGAGGTTATCTCTAAGCTGTGGGTGGTTCTGGCCGGTACATTGAATACCTTTTCCATCACATATTTCCACTCATTCCCGTGAGGCCTAACTCGTCCAAATACCTGATGTGTGATCAGATGTGCGAGTTCATGAGGCACGACTTCGCTAATAAAGGCGTCTTCATTTTCGCTGAGTAGCACTTGGTTGAGTTTTATCTCGTTTAACTGGAGGTAGGCTTTTCCCGCTGCCTTTCCTCTTAACTTGTAAGTGACGGTTGGGCATGGAAATTCACGAGAAAAATGTTGATTAGCGATAGCTAGGCATTCGCCCAGTTTCTTATTTACTCGATGTTGTTGCGGGGTGTAAGACAAGCGTTGTTAACTCCAAAAAAAGCCTCAGCGTTTAAGCTAAGGCCTAATTATAACATTGCTCATCGATCGTGAAGCGATTTAAACGTGATGTTTCTTCTTGATGATTTCGTGGTAAGCATGCCATGTTCCGTAACCGAGCAATGGCATCGTTACAATCATACCGACACCGTAGGTCGCAAAGCCGACTAAGATACCAGCGCCAATGATACCAGCCCAAACGACCATCGCAGGGATGTTTGATTTAACAGCGTTGAAGCTAGTAAAAATGGCACTCATTACATCTACACGTCTTTCCATCATCAATGGAATCGAAAATGCTGAGATGCTAAATATCAGGCTAGCGATAACCAATCCAATCACCGAACCCGTAATCAGGAATGGTGCAAATTCGCTTAATGGTGCTCCTTGTACGGAAGGGTAAAGCGCATGCAATAACGCAGCAATCCGCATCCAAAAGATCATTGCAACCATTAACACAATCGCAAAGGCCCATTGGTGGGTGGAGTTGCGAGTAATTGCTTTCATTGAGTGGAACAAGCTTGGGGAATGTCCTTTCTCTCTTTCCCAGCTTGCGTCATATAGGCCTAGAGCAAGAAAGGGTCCTATCAACATATAGACTATCAAGCTTGGCATGACGACTAGGTGTGTTCCTTGCCATTGGACTAGTTGCACGATGGCGATGGCCGCAGCCATGAAACACAATCCGTAAAATGCGCTGATTATTGGCATTTTCACTAAGTCATGCAGTGCAAGCGATAACCAGTGGAATGGGGCTGATATACTTACTTGGTTACAAGGAATAGTGCGAGCGTAATCCTGATCGCTGACCTTGTGTTTCTTATCGTTTAGTTCGGATGGGTGCACGGTACGAGGCATAGATCCCCCTAGTTAAATAACGTCCTAGTTATAATTCCACAAGGCTCTGAGGTGTCGCTTACGAGAGCGTTATGGTGTTGAGCTAAATTGCTCTTTGTCATCCCAGTTATTGTTCTTGCGTACATTTAACGAGCGTTATCAGACTGAATTAATTTAAGTTAAATGTGAGCTTGATCGCCTAGGAGTTACCTTAACTATTGTCAGTAGTGCTAGAAAACACAAATTATCAGCGGATTTTTATACTAAGTGGTTAACGGTAAAGAAGACTTGGACAGGGTGTTCTAGTAGGGAAAGGTTTGGTAAGTACATAAAAATAAAGCCCTTACTAAGAAGTAAGGGCTTTAAAGAAACAAATCGCAGTGGCTAAATTATTTTAGGCCAGCGAAGTCCGCAAGGATTGCTGCTTTGTCAGTCGCTTCCCAAGGGAACTCTTCACGACCGAAGTGGCCGTATGCAGCCGTCTTTTTGTAGATAGGCTGAAGAAGGTTCAGCATTTCTTGAAGACCGTATGGACGTAGGTCGAAGTTTTGACGAACAGCTTCAATGATGATCTCGTGAGCTACTTTTTCAGTACCAAACGTTTCAACCATGATAGATGTTGGATCTGCAACGCCGATAGCGTAAGACAGTTGAATCTCACAACGGTCAGCCATGCCAGCAGCAACGATATTTTTCGCAACGTAACGCGCTGCGTAAGCTGCAGAACGGTCAACTTTTGATGGATCTTTACCAGAGAATGCACCGCCACCGTGACGAGCTGCGCCGCCGTACGTATCAACGATGATCTTACGACCTGTTAGACCACAGTCACCCATTGGGCCACCGATTACGAAACGGCCTGTTGGGTTAATGAAGAAGTTAGTGTCTTTGTTGATCCACTCAGCAGGAAGTACTGGCTTGATGATCTCTTCCATTACCGCTTCACGTAGATCAGGTGTTGTTACTGAATCACAGTGTTGAGTTGAAAGAACAACTGCGTCGATACCAACAATCTTACCTTGGTCATATTGGAACGTAACTTGAGATTTCGCATCTGGGCGAAGGAAATCAAGCTTGCCGCTCTTACGTACTTCAGCTTGCTTCTTAACAAGAAGGTGAGAGTAAGTAATTGGAGCTGGCATTAGGATTGGTGTTTCGTTAGTCGCGTAACCAAACATGATGCCTTGGTCGCCTGCGCCTTGATCTTTAGGATCGGCTTTATCAACACCTTGGTTGATATCTGGAGACTGCTTACCAATTGTGTTTAGTACAGCACAAGAGTCTGCGTCAAAGCCCATATCAGAATGAACGTAACCAATTTCACGAACTGTTTCACGAGTGATTTCTTCGATATCAACCCATGCAGACGTTGTTACTTCACCGCCAACCATAACCATGCCGGTTTTTACGTAAGTCTCACAAGCAACACGTGCTTTTGGATCTTGTTCCAAGATGGCATCAAGAACAGCATCAGAGATTTGGTCTGCAATTTTATCTGGATGGCCTTCTGAAACAGATTCAGAAGTGAATAGGTGCTTAGCCATGAGAGCTCCACTTTTAGTTTAGTTTAGTTTTTAGTTGCAAATAGTTAAATGCAAATAATTTTAGGCGTCGCAAGCAAGCGCCGCCATTAAATACAGTATATTTTGTAGGTGTTTCTACATCTAGACGGCTATTCTAAATTCCAGCGGTCGAATTACAAGCTCTTTTTTATGATATGTCATAACTAATCGTTTGCGTATCGGTCGAGATAACACATTGCTAAGTGATGTAAATGTTCGAAAATTGCGAAAAGTGACCGTTAAAATGCCAGTAAAACGTTTGCAGTCGCTAAAGTCGTTTGAGAGAATACCCGCGCTAATAAAAATGAAAACTTTAGCATCAATCTCTTTTTTTAAATCGCTTATGTACTCAGGAGCAGACATGCCTTCTCGTAAAGATCTAGCCAATGCAATTCGCGCACTTAGCATGGATGGCGTTCAACAAGCAAATTCAGGCCACCCTGGCGCACCTATGGGTATGGCTGACATCGCTGAAGTTCTTTGGCGTGGTCACTTGAACCACAACCCAGCAAATCCAGAGTGGGCTGACCGCGACCGTTTTATTCTGTCTAACGGCCATGGTTCAATGTTGATTTACTCTCTGCTTCATCTTGCAGGTTACGAGCTTTCAATTGAAGACCTGAAAAACTTCCGTCAACTGCACTCTAAGACTCCAGGTCACCCAGAGTACGGTTACGCTCCTGGTATCGAAACAACGACGGGTCCTTTAGGTCAAGGCATCACCAACGCTGTTGGTATGGCGATGGCTGAAAAAGCATTGGCTGCACAGTTCAACAAAGAAGGCCACGACATCGTCGATCACTACACTTATGCATTCATGGGTGATGGTTGTCTGATGGAAGGTATCTCTCACGAAGCATGTTCTCTAGCGGGTACGTTAGGTCTTGGTAAGTTGGTTGCTTTCTGGGATGACAACGGTATTTCTATCGATGGCGAAGTTGAAGGTTGGTTCTCTGACGATACACCTAAGCGTTTTGAAGCTTACGGCTGGCACGTAATCCCAGCGGTAGATGGTCACGATGCTGACGCTATCAACGCGGCTATTGAAGCGGCTAAAGCGGACCCTCGTCCAACGCTTATCTGTACTAAAACTATCATCGGTTTTGGTTCTCCAAACAAAGCGGGTACGCACGACTGTCACGGTGCTCCACTAGGTGCTGATGAAATCACAGCAACTAAAGCGGCGCTTGGTTGGGAACACGGTCCTTTCGAAATTCCAGCTGATATCGCAGCTGAGTGGAATGCGAAAGAAGCGGGCGCAGCGAAAGAAGCGGCTTGGAATGCTAAGTTTGACGCATACGCAGCTGCTCACCCAGAGCTAGCAGCAGAATTTAAACGTCGTACTAACGGCGAGCTTCCAGCTGAATGGGAAGAGAAAGCAAACGCAATCATTGCTGACCTTCAAGCTAACCCAGCAAACATCGCATCACGTAAAGCATCTCAAAATGCACTAGAAGCGTTCGGCGCTATGCTACCTGAATTCATGGGCGGCTCTGCTGACCTTGCGCCTTCTAACCTGACTATGTGGTCTGGTTCTAAGTCTCTTGAAGCGAACGATTTCTCAGGTAACTACATCCACTACGGTGTACGTGAATTCGGTATGACGGCTATCATGAACGGTATCGCTCTGCACGGTGGTTTCGTACCATACGGCGCAACGTTCCTAATGTTCATGGAATACGCGCGTAACGCAATGCGTATGGCTGCTTTGATGAAAATTCAGAACATCCAAGTTTACACGCACGATTCTATCGGCCTAGGCGAAGATGGCCCTACTCACCAACCGGTTGAGCAGATTGCATCTCTACGTCTGACTCCAAATATGAGCACATGGCGCCCATGTGACCAAGTTGAATCTGCAGTTGCTTGGAAACTGGCAATCGAGCGTAAAGATGGTCCTTCTGCACTTATCTTCTCTCGTCAAAACCTTGCACAACAAGATCGTGACGCTGAGCAAGTAGCAAACATCGCGAAGGGTGGTTACATCCTGAAAGATTGCGCTGGCAAGCCAGAGCTAATCATCATTGCAACGGGTTCTGAAGTTGAGCTAGCGGTTAGCGCTGCTGCTGAACTAACCGCTGAAGGTAAAGCGGTACGCGTAGTATC
>NZ_CAWNBB010000051.1:22225-74802 GCF_963872585.1 Vibrio sp. 10N.222.47.A9
AAGCAAGACGCTGAATACCGTGAGTCTGTACTTCCAGCTGACGTAACAGTACGTATTGCTGTAGAAGCTGGCATCGCTGACTTCTGGTACAAGTACGTTGGTTTCGGTGGCAAGATCATCGGTATGACAACGTTCGGCGAATCTGCACCAGCAGGCGAGCTATTCAAGATGTTCGGTTTCACTACTGAAAACGTAGTAAATACAGCGAAAGAACTTCTTGCTTAATCATTGATTATTAGCCTTGTGCGAACAATGAAATGAATGAAAAAAACCGAGCTTTAAGCTCGGTTTTTTTGTATCTGGGGTTTGTTATCACTTAGACTAAGGCTTACAAGCAACAGATCAATCTGTCATAAGTAAGCTGAGTTATTCAAGTAATGCCTTTTAGGTAGGATTCAGTTATCATCTGTTGCACGAAATTTTGGTTAGATGTACGGAACTATGCTAAAAGTCGCGATAAATGGATTTGGACGAATAGGGCGCAATGTATTGCGCGCTGTCTATGAAAGTGGCAAAAGCCAACAAATCAAAGTAGTAGCGGTCAATGAGCTTGCTCAGCCTGACGCTATGGCTCACCTATTACAGTACGACACCAGTCACGGCCGCTTCGGCAAGAAAATCTCTAACGATCAAGAACACATCTATGTTCACCATGGCATTGGTGCTGAAGATAAAGGAGAGTTTGATACCATTCGTATCTTACACTTGGCTGATATTGAACTGTTGCCTTGGCGTGACCTTGAAGTCGATATTGTTCTTGATTGTACCGGTGTTTACGGTTGCCGAGATGACGGCTTAGCACACATCGCTGCTGGAGCGAAAAAGGTGCTGTTCTCGCATCCTGGTGCTAATGACCTTGATAACACCATTATCTATGGTGTGAATCACGAGACTATCGAAGCCGATCATCGAATCGTTTCCAATGGTTCATGTACCACCAACTGTATTGTCCCTATCATTAAGGTGCTTGATGATGCCTTTGGTATTGAGTCTGGTACTATCACGACCATTCACTCTTCAATGAATGATCAGCAAGTTATTGATGCATACCATAGCGATTTGCGTCGTACTCGAGCTGCAAGCCAATCTATCATTCCTGTCGATACCAAACTGCATAAAGGTATTGAAAGAATCTTCCCGAAATTTTCTAACAAATTTGAAGCTATATCTGTGCGTGTGCCGACGGTAAACGTCACTGCGATGGATTTAAGTGTCACAATTAATGCAAATGTGAAAGTTAATGACGTAAATCAAACCATTGTTAATGCATCCCAGTGTACATTACACAATATAGTTGACTATACTGAAGCGCCGCTCGTTTCCATCGACTTTAATCACGATCCCCATAGCGCAATTGTTGATGGTTCACAAACTCGAGTGAGCAACGGCCACTTAGTGAAAATGCTAGTGTGGTGCGATAATGAATGGGGCTTTGCGAACCGGATGCTGGATACGGTTCTTGCAATGCAAGCTTCTGAAGGCAAGAAGTAAGACCTAGAAGCAAATGTGTGGATTATTTATTTTTTAGCTTGAAATAAATGCTAAGTGTCCACATATTATGAGTAGTTAAAGAATTACCAGTTGAATAATTTATAGGCTTAGCAGGGTTGCTGAGTTTCCAAAACTTTATTTTTATTTAAATTTGAGAGGACAAATCATGTCTGTGATCAAGATGACTGACCTGGAACTTGCAGGTAAACGCGTATTTATCCGTGCTGACCTAAACGTACCAGTAAAAGACGGTAAAGTAACTTCAGATGCACGTATCCTAGCATCTCTACCAACTATCAAACTTTGCCTAGAAGCTGGCGCAAAAGTTATGGTTACTTCTCACCTTGGTCGTCCTACTGAAGGCGAATACAACGAAGAGTTCTCTCTAGCTCCTGTAGTTAACTACCTAAACGACGCACTAGACTGCGACGTTAAACTAGCGAAAGATTACGTAAATGGTCTTGAGCTAAACGCTGGTGAATTAACTGTTCTTGAAAACGTTCGCTTTAACAAAGGCGAAAAGAAGAACGAAGAAGCACTTTCTAAGCAGTACGCTGCACTATGTGACATCTTCGTGATGGACGCATTCGGTACAGCTCACCGTGCTCAAGCTTCTACACACGGCGTTGGTACATACGCTCCTGTAGCATGTGCTGGTCCTCTTCTAGCTGCTGAGCTTGAAGCTCTTGGTAAAGCAATGGACAACCCAGCTCGCCCACTAGTGGCTATCGTTGGTGGTTCTAAAGTTTCTACTAAACTAACCGTTCTAGAATCTCTTTCTAAAATCGCTGACCAACTTGTTGTTGGTGGTGGTATCGCGAACACGTTCATTGCTGCTGAAGGCCACAACGTAGGTAAGTCTCTATACGAAGCTGACCTAGTTGAAACTGCTAAGAAGCTAATGAAAGAGTGTGCTATCCCAGTAGCGACTGACGTTGCATGTGCTAAAGCATTCGACGAAAACGCAGAAGCTGAAATTAAGCACGTTTCTGAAGTTCAAGACGACGACATGATCTTCGACCTTGGCCCAGATTCAACTGCAGCTCTAGCTGAAATCATCGGCAACGCAAAAACGATTCTTTGGAACGGCCCTGTAGGCGTATTCGAATTCAAAAACTTCGAAGCGGGTACTGCGGGTATTTCTAAAGCAATCGCTGACTCTGAAGGTTTCTCAGTAGCAGGCGGTGGTGACACACTAGCAGCTATCGACAAGTTCGGTATCAAAGCAGATGTTTCTTACATCTCTACTGGCGGCGGCGCTTTCCTTGAGTTTGTTGAAGGTAAAGTACTTCCTGCAGTAGCAATGCTTGAAGAGCGTGCTAAAGCGTAATTGATTTAGAAAGGCGAGATGTGAATCTCGCCTTTTAACGTTTGCTGCATATCACACTTTTTTGCTAGAATGGCATAAGTTGTGAGCAAACGATTGCAAATTTTTAAACTTAAGTTTTTTAATCTTAAAACGATAGAATAAATAGGACTATTTCCATGTCTAAGATCTTCGATTTTGTAAAACCTGGTGTGATTTCTGGCGATGACGTACAGAAAGTATTTGAAGTAGCAAAAGCAAACAAATTTGCTCTTCCTGCAGTAAACGTAATCAACACTGATACTATCAACGCTGTTCTTGAAGCTGCTGCTAAAGCAAAAGCTCCAGTTGTTGTTCAGTTCTCTAACGGCGGTGCTGGTTTCTTCGCTGGTAAAGGCGTTAAACTTGAAGGTCAAGGCGCACAAATTCTTGGCGCTGTAGCTGGTGCAAAATACGTTCACGCAGTAGCAGAATCTTACGGTGTTCCAGTTATTCTTCATACTGACCACGCTGCTAAGAAACTTCTTCCATGGATCGACGGTCTACTAGACGCTGGTGAAGAGTTCTTCGCACAAACTGGTAAGCCACTATTCTCTTCTCACATGCTAGACCTTTCTGAAGAGTCTCTAGAAGAGAACATCGAAACATGTGCAGCTTACTTAGCTCGCATGGCTAAACTAAACATGACAATCGAGATCGAACTTGGTTGTACTGGTGGTGAAGAAGACGGCGTTGATAACTCTGATATGGACGCATCTGAGCTTTACACTTCTCCTGAAGATGTTGCATACGCATACGAGAAACTAAACGCAGTTAGCCCACGTTTCACTATCGCAGCTTCTTTCGGTAACGTACACGGTGTTTACCAAGCTGGTAACGTTGTACTTACTCCAACTATCCTACGTGATTCTCAAGCATACTGTGCTGAGAAGTTTGGTATTGCAGCTGACGCTCTTAACTTCGTATTCCACGGTGGTTCTGGTTCTTCTGAAGCAGAAATCCAAGAGTCTATCGGTTACGGCGTTATCAAAATGAACATCGATACTGATACTCAGTGGGCTTCATGGGATGGCGTTCGTACTTACGAAGCTGAGAACCGTGATTTCCTACAAGGTCAAATCGGTAACCCAACTGGCGAAGCTGCTCCAAACAAGAAGTTCTACGATCCACGCGTATGGCTACGTGCTGGTCAGTCTTCAATGGTTACTCGTCTTGAGAAAGCATTCGCTGACCTTAACGCTGTAGACGTACTGTAATTCTTTGAATTAAGTACTCTTTAAGTTTTAAAAACCCGCTCATTGAGCGGGTTTTTTTATGTCTGATAAAAATTTGTACTAAATATGTGAAAAACCTAGCGTGCGGTGAATAAATTTCGTAGTCTTTTAGTTATCGGTATTTGTGTTTATTGGTAAGTTTTATTAATTCAAAAGCTTACATAAATATGACTTTGCAATCTGTCAAAGATAGGATATCGTGCCGAAAAATTGAACTTGGTTCAGTTTATAAAAAAGGACTTGGCTTTAATTTACTTTTAACACAACGACTTAACATGAGTTGTACGGTTTATTTTGTTGTTGGGTAAGTTTGGCTTAAGGCAGTTTAGCTCATAGCATATTATATAGAGGATGCACATTATGGCTGATAGTTCGACAGCGCTTGAGACTCCAATTGTGGATGGTTTGTCTCACGCAGAGCAGTGGTTAACAAATAACTCAGATCTGTTTATTCAATACGGTGTAAACATTATCTCAGCACTGATAATTCTATTTATTGGTAACCTTATTGTTAAAGCAGTAGCGAATAGCGTGTCTAAGGTTCTTCAGAAGAAGAAAATGGACCGAGCAGTTGTGGAATTCGTCCATGGTTTAGTTCGTTACTTGTTATTTGTTATTGTTTTAATTGCTGCACTTGGTCGTTTAGGCGTTCAAACTGCATCTGTAGTCGCTGTTATTGGTGCGGCTGGTTTGGCTGTTGGTCTTGCACTACAAGGCTCACTATCTAACTTTGCTGCGGGTGTACTTATCGTTGCATTCCGTCCATTCAAGTCTGGTGACTACGTGGAAATTGGTGGTGTAGCAGGTTCAGTTGATTCAATTCAGATCTTCCAAACCGTTCTAACAACACCAGATAACAAAATGGTTGTAGTACCTAACGGTAGTGTTATCGGTAGCCCAATTACTAACTACTCTCGTCATGATACGCGCCGTATTGATCTAATGATTGGTGTTTCTTACAACGCCGATCTTCAAAAGACAAAAGCGCTACTGACTAAGATCTGTGAATCTGATGAGCGTGTACTGAAAGAGCCTGGCGTTCAAGTTGGTGTTCACACACTAGCGGATTCTTCAGTTAACTTTGTCGTTCGTCCATGGGTTAGCACTGCAGAGTACTGGAATGTTTACTTCGACCTGATGCAAGCAATCAAAGAAGGCTTGGATAATGAAGGTATCGAAATCCCATTCCCGCAAGTGGATGTACACATGAATAAAGTAGAAGCTTAACTTCTAGTTAGTTTTTCTAGCTATAAGCTTTTATAAGGAAAGGCGGATAACTTAGGTTATCCGCCTTTTTTTTGATGAGTTAAGTTTGTGGGTGACGCAATATGAACGGATTTAGCCGTACTGCTCAATGAGTCCATTGGCGAGTACAAGTGCAATAGCGAACATCATGGTTGCTACCGCGATATCGATGCCTTTCTTAACTTTGGGTTTCGATAGCGTTGGGCCTAGCTTTGCAGCGCCTAATGACAAAGAGTAAAACCACACGAATGAAGCTAAGATAGTCCCCATAGCAAAAGCTATTCTATCGTTGCCTTCAAACTGCCCGCCTATGGATCCAAGAATCACTACAGTATCTAAATAAAGATGCGGGTTTAATACGGTTACTGCCAATGCACCTAAAACAACGGTGCGCTTACCGCGAGCCAGTATCTCACCCTTTGATTCATCACTAGTACGTGTTCTGAACGCACTGCGCAGTGACAATAAACCATAAACGGTTAGGAATGCGATACCACCCAGTGTCACTGAGGTGAGCAGTAATTCATTTTGCGACAGGATCGCTCCGCCACCAAAGATACCCAATGAGATGAACAAGGTATCGAGTAGGCTACAAATCGTCGCTGTGGTTAGGTGGTGATTGCGTTTAATCCCTTGATTTAAGACGTACGCATTCTGAGCGCCAATAGGGATGATCATGCTCGCCCCTAGACCAAAACCTTGTAATAAAACCCAAAAATTCATTTTAACCTCCACTTATTTAACGATATTTACGTGCTATATGGCGAAGATACTCTGACCCTTTAAATAAGTATAATTAATGATTTTAATCTATTATTAGAGTTGCTAATGTGAGCGGTAATCAGGTCAAAAAGGAAGCAAGTTGATGCGTGGATTGGATTATAAATGGATAGAAGCACTGGATGCTGTGGTGAAACAACGCAGTTTTGAAAGGGCAGCCGAGCAGTTATATATTTCCCAGTCTGCGGTGTCTCAACGCATCAAACAACTGGAAAAATGGTTAGCTCAACCCGCGCTTGTGAGAGAAAGCCCACCAAGGCCAACACCAGCAGGAAAAAAACTGTTGGGTTTGTATCGTCGTGTTCGCTTGTTAGAGCACGAGCTTGTCCCTGAATTGATGAATGAAGAGGGTACTCAACCTCTTTCCCTATCCATAGCGACCAATGCTGATAGTTTGGCGACATGGCTGTTGCCTGCGTTATCTGATGTGATGAATTCACGTCAAGTTGAGTTGAACCTTGCGATTCATGGTGAGTCGAGAACGATCGAAAAAATTAAGAGTGGAGAAGTAGCAGGGGCGATCAGTCTTGAATCTCAACCTATTCCAGGGTGCAGCGCTGACTATCTTGGTCGTATGGACTACGTCTGTGTGGCGAGTCCTAGCTTTCATCAACGCTACTTCTCTGATGGAGTGAACTATTCGACATTAACAAAAGCGCCTGCGGTTTCGTACGATCAATACGATGATCTGCATAAGAAATTTTTGCATGATCATTTTAATGTTCCTAGAGACAGTGTGATCAATCATACTGTCGGCAGCTCAGAAGCATTTGTACGCTTGGCATTGTCGGGCGTTGCCTATTGTTTGATTCCTCGATTGCAGATTATCGAGGAGCTAGAGTCTGGTGCTTTGATTGATATTACGCCCGGCTTTTTGTTGTCTTATCGAATCTATTGGCACCATTGGCAATTAGAGAGCGGGGTATTAAAAGAGATATCTCAAGCAATATTAAATTATGCCCACAACCACTTACCTCAGTAAGCTGTTGGTTTTTGCAGCGTCAAAGTTGTGTTAGAAGTCCTGTCGCGGGATTGGTTATGTGACAAATTGCTCTATGATAAAAGAACATTTGTTCAGCATAGGTCTACCTAATGAAGTTTGTACCAAAGATGTTAGCAACGTCTCTTACTCTTACTGCAGCATTGAGTGCTGTGAGTTTTCCATCATTGGCTGACTCGCCATCTTTTCCGCATATTTCAACGACAGGCTATGGTGAAGTGATCGCGACACCAGACATGGCGACATTTTCAGTTAGAGTCGTGGAATCGACGATGACTGCTGAACAGGCTAAAAATACCGTTGATAAAGTGGTGACTGGCTTTCTAAATAAGCTACATCAAGCGGGTGTTGATGAGGCGAATGTACACAGCTCTAACCTGTATTTATCTCCTCAATATCATTACCCGAAAAATGGTAAACCTGAACTGGTTGGTTACCGTGCATCACGTAATGTGACCGTTCAAGTGAATGAGCTAGCCAACTTAAATGACTACATGGATATTGCCATTGGGCAGGGTATTAACCAGATCGATAATATCCAACTTCAGGTTCGTGACCAAGCTAAGTATCAGGAGCAAGCGCGTCTGGAGGCCATTAAAGATGCGACATCAAAAGCTAAATCATTGGCGAGCGGTTTTGAGCGCGAGTTAGGTGATGTATGGCGCGTAGATTACAACGCACAATCTTCTCAGCCTGTATTGATGCGTTCAATGGCAATGAATGCGAGAACCGAGTCGAATTCTTATGAAGATTCGACGATCACCATTCGTGATCGAGTGAATGTGATCTACCAACTAGAAGAGTAGTGAACATACCTCAGGAGGGATTAGATCATCATGATCTATTTACCTACAGTAGGCCAAGTACTAAAAAGGCTCTCATTACGAGAGCCTTTTCTATTTTACTTATGATCTATAATTCGATGATTAGTGAAGTAGACGAGCACGAATTGTGCCTTCGATCTCTTTCAGTTTAAGCAGAGCTTCTTCTGAACGATTCGCTTCCACGTCGATAACCACATAACCCATATCTGCTGCAGTTTGTAAGTACTGACCTGCGATGTTAATCCCTTCCTCTGCGAAGATGGTGTTAATTTGAGTTAGGATACCCGGACGGTTTTCGTGAATGTGCAGCAGGCGAGAAGCACCTGTATGCAGTGGTAATGATACTTCAGGGAAGTTAACACTTGATAGCGTTGAGCCATTATCAGAGTATTTTGCAAGCTTACCTGCTACTTCAACACCGATGTTCTCTTGTGCTTCTTGAGTTGAACCACCCACGTGAGGTGTTAGGATCACGTTATCGAACTGCATCAATGGGGACTCAAATGGGTCAGCATTGGTTTTTGGTTCCGTTGGGAATACATCGATTGCTGCACCTGAAAGGTGACCAGAATCTAGGGCGCCGCACAGAGCTGGGATATCGACTACCGTGCCACGTGCTGCATTGATAAAGATAGAACCAGGCTTCATGCGCTCGAACTCTTCTTTACCCATCATGTTCTTCGTTTCATTGGTTTCAGGTACGTGCAAAGAGATCACGTCACACTTGTTCAGCAAGTCAGTCATAGTATGAACTTGAGTTGCGTTACCCAAAGACAGCTTGTTTTCGATATCGTAAAAGTAAACACGCATACCAAGGTTTTCAGCAATAATACCTAGCTGAGTACCAATGTGACCGTAGCCAATAATACCTAAACGCTTACCTCGAGCTTCGTAAGAGTTGTCAGCACTTTTTTTCCAGATACCACGGTGAGCAAGAGCATTCTTCTCTGGGATACCACGTAGTAGCAATAGAACTTGGCCAAGAACCAATTCAGCAACGCTTCGAGTATTTGAGAACGGTGCATTGAAAACAGGGATACCGCGTTTTGCTGCCGCTTGAAGGTTAACTTGGTTAGTACCAATACAGAAACAACCGACTGCAACTAGCTTTTCAGCTGCATCAATAACTTCTTGGGAGATGTTGGTGCGAGAACGGATACCAATGAAATGAGCATCTTTCACTGCTTCAAGAAGTTCATCTTCAGGTAGTGAGCCTTTATGGTACTCAATGTTTGTGTAACCAGCGGCTTGCAGTACTTCTACAGAAGAAGGGTGAAGACCCTCTAGAAGTAGAATTTTAATTTTTTCTTTTTCCAGTGAAACTTTGGCCATTGTTCTCGTCCTTAAAATGGAAAGGTTGGGCAAATGCGGCGCACGTGCTACAAAACGGCTAAAAGAGGAACTTATTCACCATTTTGTCAGGAGACAAACGTTTTCCCTGTGCGTCTTCTGAACAATAAAGTAACAAAAAAAAAATGTTTTGGGTAAGAAAATTACGGAATAAGACATAATTTTACAGCCGAAAAGCAAAAAAAACGGCGCCCTTGGGCACCGTATGTAATGAAGTAACAGAAAAACTCAATCTTCTATTATTTATTCTTCAATTTTTGCACCTTCAGGTGTGCCTGTGATAACCACATCAGCACCACGGTGAGCAAATAGACCAACCGTAACCACACCAGCGATACCGTTGATGATATCTTCTAATTGTTTCGGGTTTTCGATCGCCATGCCGTATACATCTAGGATCATGTTGCCATTATCGGTTGTGCAACCTTCGCGGTAAACTGGGTCACCACCAAGCTTTACTAGTTCACGTGCAACATATGAACGTGCCATTGGGATAACTTCAACAGGCAGTGGGAATTTACCCAACACATCAACGGCTTTAGTACCGTCAACAATACAAATAAACTTATCAGAGATAGCCGCTACGATTTTTTCACGAGTCAAAGCTGCACCGCCGCCTTTGATCATGTCGCGTGAACCGTTGATCTCATCTGCGCCATCAACATAGATGTCTAACTTGAATACGTCATTACACTCAAATACTTTGATTTCTAGCGCTTCTAGTTTTTCAGTAGAGGCTATAGAGCTTGAAACCGCACCTTTGATTTTTTCTTTCATTGTGCCTAGTGCGTCGATGAAGTGATTTACTGTAGAGCCAGTACCTACACCTACAATGCTGCCTTCTTCAACATATTGAAGTGCTGCCCAGCCAGCTGCTTTTTTCATTTCATCTTGAGTCATGCCATTCTCCTGAATAAGGTCTTGCGCTTTGAATTAATCGTTCGCGTATTGAAGTTAACGTTTGGGTATTGGGTTAACGTTTGGATATCGAGGTTAACGTTTGCGGCGCGATTATAGCGCTTTAATGGCTGTTTTCCCATTGCCAAGTCTTACTCGGAGTCACGATTTTAGGTAACGGAATGTCCCATTCTTCAATTGGCAGTGTATCGACATGCTGGCAATCATGAGCCAAACCAATTGGCGTTGCTCCTTCACCAGTCTCAAACCATCGAGCCAAGGTGCGATCGTAATATCCGCCGCCCATGCCTAAGCGATGCCCTTGAGAGTCAAAGCCTACAAGGGGAGTCAGAATGAGATCGAGTTGCTGACAAGGTTTAACCAGCATCTGATTGAGTTGAGGTTCGACAATGCCGTACTTATTCAAAACAGTGGGTGTGGTTGGAGAGTAATGTAGAAACAGCAGATGTCCGGCAGAGAAGGGGTGCAGTACTGGTAAATAAGTTTGCTTGCCTTGCGCCCATAACCATTCAATTAAAGGTTGGGTATCGAGTTCGCCATCGATAGAGATATAGAGGGCAATATGTTGAGCAGACTGAATCTCATCTAGCTGCATGCACTGCTTAACTAAGTCTATCCCGGATTGAGTTTGTTGGTCGCCAGATAATGCATTGCGTTTGATACGGATCTGTTTGCGAAATTCGCTGCGTGTGAGCGTCTTCATAAGAAGGGATACCCCAAAGTGCCGTTGAGAATAGATGGCCCTTGAACCAGCGAGTTCAAGGCGGATCAGCAATGATTACCGTAGGCTTCTCGGCGGACCGAGCATGCTCAATAGCACTCAAGTACTAACCCTTAGGGATTGCTTATCGGCTCGGGGACGTGAATCCTCTGACAAACACTCCAGGGTAAATTTTGTGTACGCTATTGCTGTCCGTGCTTAACTTTACTGAGGACATCTGAAAGTGATGTCGTGAGCTGTTCCATTCGCTCGGTCAGTGCGTTTTGTTCATCATTTGCTTCAAACTTCTTGGTTTGTAATTCATAGCAAATGTTCAGAGCTGCGATCGTTAGCAGCTTCACTTCATTGGTTACCTTAGTACGTTCAGCCATCTCTTTCAATCGATTATCAAGATCGGCCGCCGCTGCAATCAATGACTCTTCTTGCCCTGGGGGACAATTCACTCGAGTCAGTTTTCCTAATATTTCAACGTCTACCGCTTGATTACTCATGATGGATGAACTCTTTAACGCACTATTTAAGGCTGTTGCCCTTTATCATATTTTTACAAAGAAAAAGTGCAAGTACCGATGAGGAAGCAATCTCCTCTGAGGGAGAAACTATAGGTAAACCGCTATTAAGATTCAAGCTTTTCAGAGTGACTGTTTGTAAATGAGAGCTTGAGCACACAGTAATTCAGCAAATTGAACAATTGGTAGTCAGTCATCCTTCAATTGCTCAGGATCGATGCTTATCAGAATTGGGGTGAAGTGGTACGATTATACTATCGATATAAAGAATAACTGAGCGAGCTATCTGATGAGCGAAACTACTTTACCTGACTACCTAACGGTTGCGACTGAACTTCAATCGGCAAGCCTAGCCGTAAACCCTGCTGAGATGCATGGTTTATTAACGGGTATGTTGAGCGGAGGCTTAAACCTGGCAGATAAAAGCTGGCAACCACTGATCTTTGATTACACCAATGAAGGTATGGGCTGGCCAGATCGCGCATTAACGCTTGCGGAAGCAACGCTAAAAGTAACGACCAGCGAAATCACAGGTTCAGGCATGGAGCTGTCTATGTTGTTGCCGAACGAAGACGCAAGCGCAAGCCTGTTTGATCTTGCGGACGGTGTGTCTGATTGGATTAACCACTTTATTTCTGGTTTAGGTTTGGTTGGCGCTCAATTGAATAAAGCGTCTGACGGTACCAAAGAAGCTTTGGCTGATCTTGAAGAGATGGCCAAGCTAGGAATTGACGAAGACGATGATATGGAAGAGCAAGCACAGCTTCTAGAGCACGTTATTGAACACGTAAAAGCGTGTGCACTAACGATTCATGCTGAATTCGGTGCTCGCCCATCTGAAGATGCGGCTCCAACCATTCATTAATCCGCTTGTCGGTTTGAGGTTATGATGGCTCAGTATGATGTTGTAATTGCTGGTGGTGCAATGGCGGGGGCAACCTTAGCCCTTGCGCTGAACCACTTAAGTCAAGGCTCTCTGTCGATAGCAGTAGTAGAGCCTTATCAGGTTGATCATCAAGCTCATCCTGGTTTTGATTCTCGTTCGATCGCTTTGTCTTATGGCACGGTGCAGATCCTTGATTCTTTGCATTTGTGGCAATCTATCGTACCGGTAGCAACCCCGATTAAAGATATCCATGTATCGGATAGAGGGCATGCCGGAATGACGGACATCTACAGTGAAGAGCTTGCTGTTGATGCGCTTGGCTATGTGGTGGAGTTGGCGGATGTGGGGCGAATCTATCAGCAGAAGCTTGAGTCCGAAGCTGCAATTACGATGCTTTGCCCTGAGTCTGTCAGTAAAGTCGAACGTGAAGACTCGCTAACGACGATTGAGCTGACAAGTGGGCAAACCATAACGACTAAGTTACTGGTTGCAGCTGACGGTGCTATCTCAATCTGTTGTCAGCAACTCAATATCTCATTGAATGAGCATGACTTTGAACAAGTTGCTGTGATTGCCAATATCGTGGCTAGCGAACCTCACCAAGGTCGCGCATTTGAGCGTTTTACTCATCATGGGCCTGTCGCTCTATTACCGATGAGTGACAACCGTTTGTCGCTAGTTTGGTGTTTGTCACCGGAGCAAGCGCAAAAAGTGATGACCCTAAACGACAATGAATTTCTTGAGCAGTTGCAGAATGACTTTGGTTGGCGACTTGGCCGACTCGAGAAGGTAGGCAAGCGTGCCAGTTACCCACTGATTCTTCGTCATCGTCAGCAAAATATCTCTCATCGATTTGCGATTATTGGTAATGCCGCTCAAACGCTTCACCCCATTGCGGGACAAGGCTTTAATCTTGGCATTCGTGATGTGGCTTCCTTGGCGGAAGAGTTGTGTACCCAACTCGATGATGTTGGGCGTTACAATGGTCTTGTTAACTTTAGAAAGCGTAGAGAACAAGATAGAGACACGACGATTACGCTGACATCAAGCCTAGTCCATTTATTCTCAAACGATTTTTTGACTGCTCGCATTGGGCGTAATCTTGGGTTAGCCGTAATTGATAACCTTCCACCACTTAAAGGTCCACTTTTGCGTCATACGCTTGGCCTAGTAGAAAGATAAGGTAGAAAAATAATGATGCAAAGTGTTGATATCGCGATTGTTGGTGGAGGCATGGTTGGCCTAGCGCTTGCTGCTGCGTTGAAAGACAGTGACCTAAGAATCGCCGTCATTGAAGGCAGGGCACCCAGTGAAGGGCTTAGCGAATTGCCTGATGTGCGTGTGTCGGCATTGAGCCGCTCTAGTGAAGTGATTCTTCGTAACCTAGGCGCATGGCAAGGCATTGAACAAAGACGTGCTGCACCTTACCAAGCGATGGAGGTGTGGGAACAAGATAGCTTTGCTCGTATTGAATTTGACTCGACACGTTTGGCTCAGCCGAATCTCGGTCATATTGTTGAGAACCGTGTGATTCAACTCGCACTGCTTGATCAGGTGAAGAAGCAAGATAATGTCAGCCTGTACATGCCCGCGACGTGCAAAACGATGGCGATTGGTGAAAGCGAAGCATGGCTAACGCTAGATAATGGCCAAGCACTGACCGCTAAGTTGGTTGTTGGAGCGGACGGCGCAAACTCTTGGGTTCGCAAACAACAAGATATCCCATTAACACATTGGGATTACGGACACAGCGCGATTGTCGCGAATATCAAGACCACAGAGCAACACCACAGCGTTGCTCGTCAGATATTCACACCACAAGGGCCATTGGCATTCCTACCAATGCAGCCAAGCAACATGAGCTCGATAGTTTGGTCTACGGAGCCTAATCGTGCCGAGAAGCTTGTATCCATGTCGGATGCTAATTTTAATAAGCAACTGACGGCAGAGTTCGACTCAAAACTTGGTTTATGTGAAGTGGTTGGTGAGCGTTTTGCCTTCCCATTACGTATGCGTTATGCACGTGACTTTGCTGTAGAGCGTGTCGCTTTGGTTGGTGATGCTGCTCATACGATTCATCCGTTAGCAGGGCAAGGCGTGAACCTTGGCCTATTAGACGCAGCAAGCTTAGCGCAAGAGCTGTTAACGCTATGGGCTGCTGGCGAGGACATTGGTACTAAACGTAACCTTCGTGGCTATGAACGCTGGAGAAAAGCTGAGGCGGCGAAGATGATTGCGTCTATGCAGGGCTTTAAAGATCTGTTTGAAGGCGATAACCCAGCCAAGAAGCTGATTCGTGGTATCGGTATGAAGCTCGCGGGTCAATTACCGGGTGCGAAAGATGAGATCATGAAGCGAGCTCTGGGTTTGTCAGGCAATCTTCCTGATCTAGCCAAGCGTCCAGTTACGCACCAATAATCGTGAATCAACAATCGCAAATCAATAGTCGCGCACGGGTGAGGCGTTGTTGATGATCAGTAGCTGGATCTGATTGCCATTGACTCAATCTGAACACGAAAAAAGGGTTGGCATTATGCCAACCCTTTTTGTTTTTAATTCTGTAGATAATCAGGTCATGCGTATGCGCAGCGCAGTTTCATGATTTCACTATTTATTTCTTTTACCGTTTGAAAGTGACGCCTTTCTGCTCGGTCTGGCAGCACGAGTTTACCGTTATCAAACTCAAATTTTCCTACGCCGTAAATGTAGATTCGTCCTTTGAAAAGTCGACTTACATGTTTAGCAATCATACTCGGTGTATAGCGCTTAAACAGTCTCATTTTAATTATCCTTATATTTACCTAGCCTGCATATTATAGAAAAACTCCGAGATAATAATTGTGATAAGCATGGAGTAATATGCAGTAGAGTTGACGTGAATTAGATATTTGTGCTGTTCTAAGCACTTTCTTCAGTAAATATCTATTTTTACGTGAGCTCCTCCCCAAAATAATACTGAGTAGTGAACTGCTGTGAACTTTCCTGTCCGGTATTAAGCAGTGATAATGTTACAAGTATAAGAATAGGCGGGATTTTTTTGTTTGTGTAATCAAATTGTAAATTTTTGACAAAAAAAAGCCCGTCTAAAACGGGCGAATAGTCACAGATGCATTACACAAAAGTGGATACTGATGTTACTCAGTGGATTCACTTGTACTGATTTGCTTAAAAGCTAGTCAGTAAATTCACAATAACGTAAATTTGCCTTTGTGACTACTTATGCTTTTATTTTGATTAACTATTTATTACTGGCGTGTTCTTCTTATGACGAACTTCACACTAAAAATGTATTCAATGAAAAGTTGTACTGAAGTTTGCGAACGATGACGCGATCGAAAAGATCATCGACTGATGTCAGCAACGATTGGTGCGCAAAGGACCGTAAGATCATTGGGATCCAGCGCAACACCAGCCATTCGATCACCCGAGCTAATAGTAACCGTCGAGTTTTCTTGAATTGAAGGATCAAAAATGATCGGCATGTATCTCTTTAGAGCAAGAGGGCCAACACACCCAGCCTTAAAGCCTGTGATCGTTTCAACATCAGCGAGTGATACACAGGTCATTCGACGGCAATTCAGTACCGAGCGTACTTTCTTGGGGTCGACAGAGCGATCACCAGCAGTACAGGCCAACGCATATTGGTTGCCCATATCCTTGAGCAAAATACACTTCACCATTTGAGAGGCGTCGATGCCTCGCTCTTGAGCTGTTTCTTCGATGCTGGTGGTTGGTTTACTTTGCATCAGCAGGCGATAGTTCACCTGCTGTTGATCCAGCCATTGTGTAATCAGTGTTTCCACGTGGTTACTCGTCGTCAAGGCTGTAAGGCAGTGGCAGGATATTCCATGTTTGATCAGGCTGCGCGGTTAGTCGAAGCTGAACATCGTCATCAAGGTTGTTTGGCAGTACCATCAAACCAATCGCTTGGTTATTAGCAAATTGATAGACGTTTAATAGTCGGCCTGCACCACGCCAGTTCTCACCCACGCTACGTTCAAGTTCAATCGTATTCTCTAGAGACAGCACATCTGAAGTTGTTCCAGAAACAATGCGCATCTCACGCTTGTTCATGCCACGGTACTTGGCACGAGCAACCGTTTCTTGACCTGTGTAGCAGCCCTTTGAAAAGCTGATACCGCCAATCGCTTGTAGGTTAAGAGCTTGAGGGATGTGTTGGTTTTGTTCTGCTTTTGATAGGTTAGGCTGAGCATCAAGAATTTCATGATACTGCCAAAGCGCTTCCGATACTTTTTCAGCTGAGCTGCCTGATACCAAGGCTTCGGCTGCTTCTTGAGTAACAAGTAGAGCCCAACGGTTGTCTGAAACTTGAACGGCTGTACCACCAGAGATAGTACGCACTTTACCTTGACCATCTGCAATCGAATCAACGTATTGGTTCGCTGAAGTGCCCATGATTCCGATAACAACGTCAGACGTCTGCTCGATATCAATTTTAGAGAATACGGCGTATTTTTTGATTTCAACTAACTCGACTTCAATTGCCGATTTAGGCTGCATAAGAGCGTAACCACCATTGTGGTGGAACAAACGAAAGATACTCCAAACCTTTCCTTTCGCATCACAATGCGCGCCTAATGTAGATTCATCATTAGGAAGAGTGACGACATCGCACGTTACTTGACCTTGTAGGTACGACTTTTTGTCATCGCCTATCATGGTGATTGCGCTCCAGTCTGACACGTGTGTGATCATCAGTTCTGGAAGCGATTCATTTTGCGTATGAGCGAGCGGCTGAAATGTGTTTTTCCAATCCATTTTATCTTTCCTAAGAATTTTATTTGGCTCTATGTTAATCCGGTTCTGTTTCTTTGTCAGCCTAGGTTTTTTTGTGAGCTTAGATAGGGACTGTGACTCACATAGTAGTTGCAGAGCGTATGACTTGTTACACTCCGAGAAAGAAAAATTATAGGTGAGGATAGCCAATGTACACTGCAGAGCAGAAAGCACGAATTAAATGGGGTTGCCGTCGTGGCATGTTAGAACTTGATGTAGTCATCATGCCATTTTTTGAAGAGTGTTTTGATTCATTGCAAGAGCAGGAACAGCGCGAGTTTGTTTCTCTACTTGAGTGTGATGACCCAGATTTGTTTACTTGGGTTATGGGACATGGGCGCAGTGAAAATCTAGGCCATGCTTCAATGGTTGATAAAATTGTCGCGCATAACCTCAGCAAGGTTCGTTAAGCTTCAGCTTAAACCTTCATATTCCGCATTATTTGCAAAAGGCACTGTTTTTGGGTGCCTTTTGTTTTTCATCGTCTTTTCTTCTATCCCGCTCGTTGTTGCCCTCTATTGTTTAGCTTTAATGTTCAGTTTGTTTAAAGCCAATCATCTAATCTTGAATACAGCACATGGATGCTTTGATTATAAAGAAGATGGCGAGATTCGACTCAATGACCAATCCTACACACTTAAGTCTGTTGATAAGATCTGGGCACAGTTTTTCGTCAAACTAAAATTCGAATGTGGGCATTCGGTAATGCTTTGGCGTGATAGTTGTCGTGAGCGTGAATATCGCCACTTTCTGGCGAACTTACAACGATCGTACGAGGAAAATGAGAACGCGAGATAAAAGAAAAAGGAGCACTAGGCTCCTTTTCGTTTGATTGCGTTTAGTTGATTAGCTAATCGCTTTCAAATAATGATTACGACTGGTTTCTGTCTGGCGTCAGAATCGTTGGGCCACTGTCTTTTGCAAGTTCTGGGTAATCCAACGTGTAGTGTAAGCCGCGGCTCTCTTTACGTTGCATCGCACAGCGAACCATTAGCTCAGCCACTTGTAGTAAGTTACGCAGTTCTAATAGGTTGTTCGAAACCTTAAAGTAGCTGTAGTACTCATGAGTTTCTTGCTGCAGCATCTGAATACGGCGCATTGCACGTTCTAGACGTTTGTCCGTTCGAACAATACCCATGTAATCCCACATGAACAGTCTTAGCTCGTGCCAGTTGTGCTGAATGATCACTTCTTCATCACTGTTGGTGACTTGGCTTTCGTCCCATGCAGGCAGTTCAGCGCACAGTTGAGATTGGTCGATGTTTTCAACGATATCTTTTGCTGCTGCCCAAGCATAAACAACACATTCAAGCAGTGAGTTTGACGCCATGCGGTTCGCACCGTGTAAGCCGGTGTAACTCACTTCACCAATCGCATATAAGTTAGTTAAGTCGGTTTGACCTTGCTTATTCACCATCACACCACCGCAGGTATAGTGCGCAGCAGGTACGATCGGGATCGGCTCTTTGGTCATATCAATCCCTAAATCCATCAAACGAGTATGGATCATTGGGAAATGCGTTGTGATGAACTCTTCAGGCTTGTGGCTGATATCAACATACATGCAGTCAGCACCTAGGCGCTTCATTTCGAAGTCAATCGCACGAGCAACCACATCACGCGGAGCCAGTTCACCACGCTCGTCGAAGTCCTTCATAAAGCGAGAACCGTCTGGACGACGCAGGTAGGCACCTTCACCACGTAGTGCTTCCGTCAGTAGGAAGTTACGCGCTTCTGGGTGGAACAAGCAAGTCGGGTGGAACTGGTTGAACTCAAGGTTGGCTACACGGCACCCCGCACGCCAAGCGATAGCAATACCATCACCTGAAGAGACATCTGGATTAGAGGTGTATTGGTAAACCTTGGAAGCGCCGCCTGTTGCTAACACAACAAATTTAGCGCGCACGGTTTCAACGTGTTCTTGGTTACGGTTCCAAATGTAGGCACCGATAACTTTGTCTTTCGAACCACCAACCTTATCTTCTGTGATCAAATCTAGCGCATTGTGACGCTCGAAGATCTCGATGTTTGGGTGATTGTTGACGTTATCTTGCAGTGAGGTTTGCATTGCCATGCCAGTTGCATCGGCAGCGTGCAGAATTCGGCGGTGACTGTGGCCACCCTCACGAGTGAGGTGGTATTTTGGTTGGCCTTCCGTGCTGTTCTCATCTTTATCAAATGGAACACCACCATCAATCAGCCATTGCACACACTCTTTAGCATTTTCAGCAATGAATTGAACTGTATCTTCTTCGCATAACCCAGCCCCAGCAATTTGAGTATCTTCTACATGAGACTCAATACTGTCCGACTCATCGAACACCGCGGCGATACCACCTTGTGCGTAATACGTCGATCCTTCGCTGCGTGGTCCTTTGCTTAATACAATTACTTTTGCATGTTCTGCTACACGTAAGGCTAATGACAAGCCTGCCGCACCACTTCCTACCACTAATACATCACACTGATGTTCACGGTTTGCGTTCATAAAACTTATTAAATCCCGGGCTATAGTCGAGTTGTCCACTCTCAATTGACGTTGTCTTGTTTTAGGAGTTTGGCTAAGACTGTTATAATCTCTCCAGAGTCATCCTAAAACGCTACACAAAATCAATGTACAGACAGCTATCTAGAAATATTTAATTGCTCAATACCATTGCTTTTGCTCAAGTTTCCCCAAATTGATAGGGATAGCTATTTTTATTACATCACATTGTGAAACAATAATGGCAAATAATTTTAAGAAAGTTGGAACTTTCGGTATTTGGCTTAGTCACAATAGTGCTCTTGTAGACGGTGGTGTCAATACTACATTTCGCATAATTAGTACCCATATCTGTGAAGGTAAGGGTTATAACAATAGGAGTACCCGCTCGAATGAACGAGCAGCTAACCGATCAAGTGTTGATTGAGCGAGTTCAGAGTGGAGATAAGCAGGCTTTTAACTTACTAGTGGTTAAGTACCAAAATAAAGTTTGTAATCTTATCTCTCGATACGTGAATAATTCCGGTGATGTACCTGATGTAGCACAAGAAGCTTTTATTAAAGCTTACCGCGCGATACCTAACTTTCGTGGCGAGAGTGCCTTCTATACATGGTTGTACCGAATTGCCGTGAACACCGCTAAAAATCATATCGTTGCCCAGAGCCGTAGGCCGCCAGCAACAGATGTAGATGCAGAAGATGCAGAATATTACGAAACAGGCAGCGCGTTAAAAGAAATATCGAACCCTGAGAACTTAACGCTGTCAAACGAATTGAAACAAGTTGTTTTTGGAGCGATTGAAGCGCTACCAGAAGACTTAAAAACTGCAATGACGTTGCGTGAGCTCGAAGGTTTGAGCTACGAAGAGATTGCAGAAGTAATGGATTGCCCTGTAGGAACCGTACGTTCGCGTATTTTCCGAGCTCGTGAAGCGGTGGAAAAGAAAATTAAGCCTCTTTTGCAACGCTAGAACTTGTAATAATTATGGTGAAAATAATGGCTGATAAAGAAAAGCTTTCGGCACTCATGGATGGTGAAACGATCGATAAAGCTCTCATTGTAGATCTCGAATCTGATCAAGAAAGCATGGATACCTGGCAGAGTTACCATCTAATTGGTGATGTTATGCGTGGGGATGCGCCAGAAACTCCAGAGTGGAACATTGCTAACAGTGTTGCGGCAGCGCTTGATAATGAGCCTGCACATAGTGCAATGCCGAACTTGCACCAAGTGCATGTTGAACCAACTGTTGCTCCAATTGAAGAGCAGCCTAAACCTCAGCAAGCGAAGCGTCAGCTTCCAGCGTGGTTACAACAGTTTGGACAAGTTGCCGTGGCAGCGTGTGTCTCACTAGTCGTTGTACTAGGTGTTCAACAATATGGTGGCAGCGACCCTGCTGCGCCAGAGCAGTTGCCTGTACTCCAGACGATTCCATTTGCGGGTTCTGCGGAACCAGTAAGCTTAACGCGTGACTCTGTTGAGAAGCCAGCATCTGAAGCTAACTTGCAAGAGCAGCGTAAACGCGTTCATGCAATGCTAGAAGATTATGAGCTGCAGCTAAGATTAAACAGTGATGCATCGCCAATGCAAGATGCACATCTAGAATCGGACATTGAATGAAGAAAATCCTGGTCAGTGCACTGACACTGTTCAGCTTGATGTCTCCAACAGCCTTTGCAGAGGAACCCACTGCAAAGGCGTTGTTACATCAGATGAACGAGGCCAGTCAGCATCTAAATTACGAACTCTCCTACATTTTGATTAAGAAGAGCAGTATTGAACCTCTTGTTTATCGCCATGCGGTTAACGACGACCAACAACTTGCACACCTTGTTTACTTGAGCGGGCCTATCCGTGAAGTTATTCGACGTGGTGATGAAGTCAGTTATATTGAACCGGGCACAGAACCGTTTACCATTCAATCTGGCAGTATGGTTGCCCCTGTTATTCCGATGATTAATCGAGATATTGACGCGCTCAACGATTATTACGATTTCGTTAAAGTGGGTCGTGCTCGTGAAGCTGGAAGTACTACGCAAGTATTGCGCGTGGTGCCGAAAGATGGCCTTCGTTACTCTTACGTCGTTTGGGTAGATGAAAAAACGAGCCTTCCTTTGCGTGCCGATCTGTTGGATCGTGATGGCGAAGTGCTTGAACAGTACCGCACTATCTCTTACGTGGTGAACGATAAGATTGCTGAGGCAATGGGGGGCTTGAATAGCGCTCAACTGCCGAAAGTCTTATCGCTGCCGGAAGGCTTAGTGAGTGAAACTAACTGGCAAGCCTCTTGGATTCCTGAAGGATTTAAGTCAAAAGAGCTTAGTCGTTATCCAATGGCTGCGACCGATAAAATGGTTGAAAGCCAACTTTTCAGTGATGGGTTGTTTAGCTTTTCAGTTTATATCGCCGATAAAGATGAACATTCATTGAAAGGGCAGTTGGTACGCCAAGGACGCAGAACCTTACACAGCTTAGTGATTGGTGACAAAGAGATCTCTGTGGTGGGTGATATTCCGCCAGCAACCGCCAAACGTATTGCGCAATCAGTTACGTTCAATAAACCGGTACCAGCGCAATGATGACGGCGCTGGCAACAGTTAGCTCGGTTGAACAAAGCGGTCAACAATACTTTGTTCAACTGAGCTGCGAACAACAAACCAGTTGCAGCAGTTGTTCATCTCAAAAAAGCTGCGGAACGGGTATTGTTACTAAGGCCGTTGGCAATAAATCCTTGTTTTGGCAGCTTAAAACCAAAAGTTTAGTTAAAGCCGGACAGATCGTGGAAATTGGCTTTCCAGAAAAAAGCTTACTGCAGTCTGCGGCGATTGTTTACCTCATTCCACTTTTCATGTTGATGATTGGTGCTGGTTTTGGACAACTCTTGTTGCAACCCTTACTCCAAGGGGGCGAGGGCATTGTTATCTTAAGTGCAGCGCTGTTTACTGCTGGTGGTATTGCATTAGCCAAGCGGTTAGCCAAACCAATGGAAGACAAATCCAAGCAAGAAGTCGTCTTGATTCGAATCCTAGGTGAGCCTCTCGTCTAATTTATGATGCTTCTTGCCCTTAAATTGGGTAGAATCTGCCAACTTGATTGAAATGCCGCCACCAATGCTGACTGTAGATTGGACGCGTCGCGGCTTTCTTATTATCCCTATTCAAAGAGTTTAGTCACACCAAGCCTATGAAGCACATTCGTAATTTTTCGATTATCGCCCACATCGACCACGGTAAGTCGACCCTTTCTGACCGCTTAATCCAAGTTTGTGGAGGGTTAAGTGAACGTGAGATGGCAGCTCAAGTCCTCGATTCTATGGATATAGAACGCGAGCGTGGTATTACAATTAAAGCGCAGAGTGTGACTTTAGATTACAAAGCGAAAGATGGTGAAACTTACCAACTTAACTTTATCGACACTCCAGGACACGTAGATTTCTCTTACGAAGTATCTCGTTCTCTAGCCGCTTGTGAAGGCGCGCTATTGGTTGTGGATGCTGGTCAAGGTGTTGAAGCACAAACTCTAGCAAACTGTTACACCGCGATCGAAATGGAACTGGAAGTAGTGCCAATCTTGAACAAGATTGACTTACCTGCTGCTGAACCTGAGCGTGTTGCTGAAGAAATCGAAGAGATCGTTGGTATCGATGCGATGGAAGCGACTCGTTGTTCTGCAAAAACCGGTATCGGTGTTGATGACGTTCTTGAAAACATCGTAACAGCTATCCCACCACCGGAAGGTGATCCAGACGCGCCACTACAAGCGTTGATCATTGACTCTTGGTTCGATAACTATTTAGGCGTTGTTTCTTTGGTTCGTATCAAGAACGGTAAGCTGAAGAAGAACGACAAGATTAAAGTAATGTCGACAGACCAAGTTTGGGGTGTTGACCGTCTAGGTATCTTCACACCTAAGCAAATCGACACAACAGAGCTAAATACTGGCGAAGTTGGTTGGGTTGTTTGTGGTATTAAAGACATCCTTGGCGCACCTGTTGGTGATACGTTGACGCTTGCAAAAGGCGGCAGCACTGAACGTCTACCTGGTTTCCAAAAAGTGAAGCCTCAGGTATATGCAGGTCTATTCCCAGTATCGTCTGATGACTACGAAAACTTCCGTGACGCACTAGGTAAACTAAGCCTGAACGATGCATCACTGTTCTACGAACCAGAAAGTTCAGCAGCACTTGGCTTTGGTTTCCGTTGTGGCTTCTTAGGAATGCTTCACATGGAGATCATCCAAGAGCGTTTAGAGCGTGAATACGACCTAGACCTAATCACAACGGCACCAACCGTAGTGTACGAAGTTGTAAAAACGGATGGCAGCATTCTTTACGTTGATAGCCCGGCTAAACTGCCTGCGACTAATGATGTAGAAGAAATTCGTGAGCCTATCGCTCGTTGTAATATCCTTGTACCGTCTGACTACCTAGGTAACGTAATTACCTTATGTGTAGAAAAACGTGGTGTTCAAGTTGATATGGTTTATCACGGTAAGCAAGTTGCTGTGACTTATGACCTACCAATGGCAGAAGTGGTTCTAGACTTCTTCGACCGTTTGAAATCAACATCTCGTGGCTATGCGTCACTGGATTACAACTTCCAACGTTTTGAAGTGTCGAACATGGTTCGTGTAGACGTATTGCTTAATGGCGAAACGGTTGACGCACTGGCTATCATTACGCACAAAGACATTGCACAGTCTCGTGGTCGTCTATTGGTTGAGAAGATGAAAGAATTCATCCCTCGTCAAATGTTTGATATCGCGATTCAAGCAGCGATTGGTAACCACATCATTGCTCGTTCTACAGTGAAACAACTGCGTAAGAACGTAATCGCAAAATGTTACGGTGGTGATATCAGTCGTAAGAAGAAACTTCTTAAGAAACAAAAAGAAGGTAAGAAGCGTATGAAGCAGATCGGTAACGTTGAACTGCCTCAAGAAGCATTCTTAGCGATTCTTCATGTTGGTAAAGACTAGGTATCAATCGCACTAACTACCTGCTGAACATTATTGGTTAAAATCGTTTATTTCTTTGTTGCAAAGATTGCAATTAGGCCCACTAGTCACTGCACTTTGCGCCTCGAACTAAACGATTTTTCCTGCGTAATCTCCCCAGCATTTAGTCAGCATGATTGATACAGATTAGAAATATTAAGCAGAGTGAAAGGGTTATACTCTTTCACTTTCGTTATTTTTAAAGAAATGAAATTTAAGGGATATCAATGGCTAATACATTTTCGCTTATTTTAGTGATCGTAACTCTAGTGACCGGCATTGTATGGGCGTTGGAAAAGTTTGTGTGGGCGAAGAAACGCCAACAAAAACTGGCTGACGTTGAAGCACAATCGAATGGCCTAGACGCTGCAACCAGCGCAAAAGTTACGGCTCAGCCTTGGTGGGTTGAGAACAGTGTGTCCATTTTCCCTGTAATTGCATTTGTTTTGGTTTTGCGTTCATTTATTTATGAACCGTTTCAAATCCCATCTGGTTCGATGATGCCAACACTATTGGTTGGTGATTTCATCTTAGTAGAGAAGTACGCATACGGTCTAAAAGACCCGGTATGGCGCACTCAACTGGTCGAAACGGGCAAACCAGAACGTGGTGATTCAATCGTATTCAAATACCCACCTCAGCCGAATATCGACTACATTAAGCGTGTTGTTGGTATGCCGGGTGATACCATTCGCTACAGCAGCAATAAAGAAGTCTGCATTCAAGCGAAGGGTGGCAGTAGCTGTAAACCAGTGAAGTTAAGTCACGTTGAAGAAAGCCAATTTATTCAAGATGGTGTGCCTCTGATTCAGCTGAATGAACAGCTGGGTGATGTGGAGCACCAAATTTTAGTTAACCCATTACGTCGTGATCGTGTGCAAGCATATCAACCTCGCAATGGTGTTAACGAGTGGATCGTTCCAGAAGGCCAATACTTTGTTATGGGTGATAACCGTGACAACAGTGCTGACAGCCGTTACTGGGGCTTTGTCCCTGAAGCAAACCTTGTTGGTAAGGCCGTTGCTATTTGGATCAGCTTCGAATTCGAACGCGGTTCAGACAGTGTACTTCCAACATGGATTCCTACTGGTGTGCGTTTTAATCGCATCGGTGGGATTCACTAATCGATCACATAACACATCGAGAGAGCATGAATTCTCCAATTGATAAACTAGAGAGAAAGATTGGCTATCAGTTTAATGATGCCGATCTTATCCATCTGGCGCTGACTCACCGTAGCGCCGCAGGTAAACACAACGAACGTCTTGAGTTTCTGGGCGATTCAATTTTAAGTTTTGTTATCGCTGATGATCTTTACCACCGTTTCCCTAAGGTAAACGAAGGTGATATGAGCCGCATGCGCGCAACATTAGTACGTGGTCATACATTGGCAGAACTAGGTCGTGAATTCGAACTAGGAGATTACTTAAAATTAGGTCCAGGTGAGTTGAAGAGTGGCGGTTTCCGTCGTGATTCTATTCTAGCGGATGCGGTTGAAGCGATCATCGGCGCTGTCTATTTAGATAGTGATACCGAGGTTGTTCGCCGTATTATTTTAAGCTGGTACCAATCTCGCCTAGAGTCTATTCAGCCTGGTGTATCTCAAAAAGATCCTAAAACTCGCTTACAAGAGTTTTTACAAGGTCGAAGAAATCCCCTACCTGTCTACACAGTGACTAATATTAAAGGTGAAGCACACAACCAAGAGTTTACGGTTGAGTGTGAAGTGGCAGGTGTGGATAAACCTGTTATCGGTAAAGGCACTAGCCGCCGCAAGGCAGAACAAGCGGCTGCTGAAACAGCATTAGAGCAACTAAGCAATGTCTGATAACAATCAAGATTTCGATATCGATGCATTCTTTTCATCTGATAGCAAAAAAACGGGCCTACCGGAAAACCAACACTGTGGCTTCATCGCTATCGTGGGTCGACCAAACGTAGGTAAATCGACGCTTCTGAACCATATTTTGGGTCAGAAAATCTCGATCACATCACGTAAACCTCAGACGACACGCCACCGTATTATGGGCGTAGAAACTGAAGGTGATTACCAAGCGATCTACGTTGATACTCCTGGACTTCACATCGAAGAAAAGCGTGCAATCAACCGTTTGATGAACCGTGCGGCGAACAGCTCACTGAGCGATGTGAACCTAGTATTTTTCCTTGTTGACGGTACTCACTGGACTGACGACGATGAAATGGTACTGAATAAGCTGAGAAAAACAGATTTCCCAGTCGTCCTTTGTATTAACAAGGTAGACAACGTTCAAGACCGTACCGACGTGATGCAGCACATGATGGAAGTGTCTAAGAAGATGGACTTCCTTGATGTTGTACCAATCTCAGCGAAGCAAGGTAAGAATATCGATGTACTGCGTAAGCACGTTCGTAACTCTTTACCTAAAGCGACGCATCACTTCCCTGAAGAGTACGTAACGGATCGTTCACAGCGCTTTATGGCCTCTGAAATCATCCGTGAAAAACTGATGCGATTCACAGGCGAAGAGCTACCTTACTCAGTAACGGTTGAAATCGAGCGTTTCGATTACAACCCTGATAACGATGGCTTCCACATCAATGCTTTGATTCTTGTTGAACGTACTGGTCAGAAGAAGATGGTGATTGGTAAAGCGGGCGAGAAGATCAAAACGATTGGTCGTGAAGCTCGTATCGACATGGAAGAACTGTTCGGTCGTAAGGTTTACCTAGAGACTTGGGTTAAAGTTAAGTCTGGTTGGGCTGATGATGAGCGTGCACTTCGCTCGTTAGGCTACATCGACGATCTATAATATATTGAACGTCACTTTCTGAGATTAAGGAAGTTGAACTGAATATAATTTCAAGAGAGAGTGCGAACTCTCTCTTTTTGTATCTGTAAGAAGGGTAAGTGATTGAGCGAAGGGTTACAGCGATGCTTTGTGTTGCACCGTCGACCATACAGTGAGTCGAGCCTGATTCTGGACGTCTTCAGTGAAGAGTACGGTCGGGTGACGTTGATGTCTAAAGGTGCGCGGAGTAAGCGTTCTAATTTGAAAGGTGCATTGCAACCTTTTACGCCGCTACTGCTTAAGTGGTCTGGCAATGGTTCAATGAAAACGTTACGCCAAGCTGAACCCATCAGCTTGGGGCTTCCTCTTGCCGGTATTAATCTGTATTCCGCTATGTATGTCAATGAGCTAGTTGGCCGTGTGTTGATGGCCGAAGTGGCCATGCCCGCATTTTTTCACGACTATCTTCATGCTTTAACAGAACTCGCTCATAATGAGAACCCTGAGCCAGCGCTACGTCGTTTTGAATTGGCTCTACTTTCTGCTATGGGGTATGGCGTCGACTTTTTGCATTGTGCTGGTACTGGTGAAGCGATCGATCCAAGCATGACTTATCGCTATCGAGAGCAGAAAGGTTTCATCGCTTCTGTACGTCGAGATAACCTGACATTTATGGGCGATGAACTTATCGCAATTAGTGAACGTAGGTTTATCACTAAAGAGCAGTTAAAAGCAGCAAAACGCTTTACACGCATAGCCTTAAAGCCGTATCTTGGCGGCAAACCATTAAAAAGTAGAGAGCTATTTATGCCAACAATAGCCCTCTCTAGAGCACGGAGTATTGGAAAATGAGCTCAATCCTTTTAGGCGTTAATATCGACCATATTGCTACACTACGTAATGCACGTGGTACTAAATACCCAGATCCAGTACACGCAGCTGAAATTGCTGAACGTGCGGGTGCTGACGGCATTACCATTCACCTGCGCGAAGATCGCCGTCATATTGTTGATCGCGATGTACGTATTCTTGCTGAGACAATCCAGACTCGCATGAACTTAGAGATGGCAGTGACGGACGAGATGGTTCAAATTGCACTCGATACTAATCCTGAGTTCGTTTGTCTAGTTCCAGAAAAGCGTGAAGAGCTGACGACGGAAGGCGGCTTGGACGTGGTTGGTCAACTTGAAAAGATCAAAGCAGCGACGGAAAAACTGTCGGCAGCGGGTATCAAAGTATCTCTGTTTATCGATGCAGATCGTGAGCAAATTGACGCAGCAAAAGCGTGTGGCGCACCGTTCATTGAACTTCATACTGGTCATTACGCTGATGCGAAAACAGAAGAAGATCAGCAAGATGAGCTTAAAAAGATTGCTGCAGGCGCAAGCTACGCAGACGATCTTGGTATCACAGTGAATGCTGGTCATGGTCTGACTTATCATAACGTAGCGCCAATTGCGGCACTTCCTGAGATTTACGAGTTGAACATCGGTCACTCGATCATGGGACGCGCAGTATTTGATGGTTTGAATAAAGCCGTTGCAGACATGAAAGCCGTGATGGAAACAGCACGCAACAACGCTTAGTTCTTTAACTCGTCATTAGTTTAGTAGTAAGCGTTAAGCGGTTAATCAGTAGAATCGATAACGTTAATAGATAGAAGTTTGGTAGTAGGGTAAACATGGCTGTTGTTGGATTGGGTACAGATATCGCAGAAATCGAACGTGTTGAAAAGGCACTGTCACGAAGTGGCGACGCTTTTGCTCAGCGTATTTTGACCGACTCTGAGTTTGAAGTATTTCAGCAACTGAAGCAAAAAGGGCGTTACCTTGCAAAACGCTTTGCTGCAAAAGAAGCGGCATCTAAGGCGTTGGGCACGGGTATCGCGCTTGGTGTGACCTTTCACGATTTCGAGATTTCAAACGATGAGCATGGCAAGCCAGTTCTAAGCCTACATAAAAAGGCGCGTGAAATCGCAGAAGCGAGTGGTACAAAGTCGATTCATCTGACTATCTCAGATGAGCGCCATTATGCGGTGGCGACGGTACTACTCGAGTCGTAAATAGATTACCGTTACTTTATACCAATCGTAGTAAATAACTGTTCACCCTAGCTTGTTAAAAAACTCGATAACTTCGTTAGAATTTTTGATTGTAGAATAACTACTTATCGAAAAATCCTGCCTTGTTCTCAAGCTTTTTTCCTACGCTATTTTTGATCACTTACTTACTGTGATTGGTATTATATCTGGTGCTCTAGACACTAGACAGAAAAAAGCAGAGCTCATGAGCTCTGCTTTTTTATTGGCTGGTAAACCGTTTAACGAATATTTGTGAGTAAGAAATGTTCGCTAGGTCTTGGCTGGTTTCAAATAATGAATCGCGGTTGCTTGAACCTTATCTAATTCATCCTGAAGTTCAAAAAGTTCAGGTTCAATATCTTCAACGGAAGTGCCTGAACGCAGCTCTTTCTCTATCGTCGCACACACCGACTTCAGCCTTGGTACGCCGCTGTATGAGCTGCTGCCATGCATCTTGTGGATGATGTGTGTCAGCGCTTCAACGGGGTAGTCACTGTCTTCTATCGCTTTCTCTGCGGCTTCATAAACCTCAGGAATGAAGTCGACTAGCATTTGCAGCATATCGCGTGCGAGGTCTTCTTTGTTGGCGGCTTGCTTCATAGCTGCTTGCCAATCAATGATGATATTCTTATGCACGTTAGCCTCAGAATCTGAAACTGAGCTATTGTCTACTTCCGCAGAGACTGCCGGGTGGGCGGGGTCTATTTTTTCAATGTGCTCAACCTCAGAGGTAGGGCTCCAATGAATCAGAACCTGCTGTAACACGTGCTCTTCTATCGGTTTGGTTAGGTAGTCATCCATGCCGGCTTCAAGTAGACGATCCCGTTCGCCAACCATCGCGTGTGCTGTGACGGCAATGACGGGGGTATTCGCATTATTCGCTAGCTCTTTTATATTCTTACAGGCCGTCACACCATCCATTTGTGGCATTTGGATATCCATGAAGATGATATCAAATGGGGTCTCCTTCGCCTTGTCTATGGCCTTCTGTCCGCTGGTGCAACTGATGACCGTCTCTACACGCTCTTTTAGTAGCGCGGTGATCAATTTAAGGTTTGCTGGGTTGTCGTCTACCGCCAATACAGTAAGTGGCAGCTTCTCTTCCGAGTGCGTTTCAATCGCTGGTGCAATCAAAGTGGGTGCTTGATTAGAGATCAGAGTTTGTAGAAGTTTCTTACGAGAGAGAGGCTTGGTAATGCATTGAACATCGACCTCTTTCATCAGTTGCTCACCTAATGCAAGCTCGGTACTTGGCGTACCAATAATTACGTTCTGAGCGATTTTCTTCGCGCCAATCGCCCAACCACTCACGGTATCAAATTGATACTCTTGGTTGGCGGCTAGGTTGAGTAGAACGTAGTCATATGAGGTCGACTCGTCAGGCATCACCGAACGATACGTTACCACCAAGCCTTCTTGGGTTAAGATTTGCTGAGTAATCGAAGCCGCTTGCATGTTTGGCTCGATAAGCAGCAGCTGCTTGTCTTGCAGACACTGAGTCTCAATCAGCTCAGTCATCGGCATATCAGTCGTTGATAGTCTCAAAGTAAACCAGAAGGTTGAACCTTGGTGTAGGCGACTGGTAAGACTGATCTCTCCGCCCATTTGGCTGACCAGTTTTTGGGTGATAACCAGACCTAGCCCCGTACCGCCATAACGACGAGAGATGCTTGCGTCGGCTTGGCTGAAGGCTTGGAATAGCTGAGCTTGTTGACGCTCAGAGATACCAATACCTGTATCGCGAACCATGAATTGCAACTCGATGCTGTCTTCGCTTTGTGAACGAAGTTCAACACTGATATCAATGTTGCCACGTTCAGTAAACTTGATTGAGTTACCCACGAGGTTGGTTAGGATCTGCTGAATACGCAGTGGGTCACCAACAACGCCTGGTGGCACTTTCGGGTCTATCTTAAGTGTTAACTCTAGGCCTTTCTCATGGGCGTTGGTCGCTTGAAGGTTCACAACCTCTTCAAGGCTGGCTTGGAACTCGAATGGGATGTTCTCGAGCGCTAATTTACCGGCTTCCAGTTTCGAGAAATCAAGAATGTCGTTGATGATACTGAGTAGATTATTTGCTGAACGTTCAATGGTTTGCAAGTAATCTGTTTGACTGGTCGATAGATGGGTCTTAAGCATTTGACGAGTAAAGCCAATCACACCGTTAAGCGGTGTTCTCAATTCGTGAGACATGTTAGCCAAGAACTCAGATTTAACACGTGCCGCTTCTTGAGCGCGTTTTTTCGCAATGTCTAACTCAACGTTTTGAATCTCTAATTGCTCTAGGGTTTCACGCAGATCAGACGTAGCCTGGTCGATACTGTGCTGCATCTCGACGTGATATTCTGATAGCGATACCGCCATCGCGTTGATACCGTTTTTCAGTGAGTCTAGCTCACCGTGCATTTTGCCTTCGATACGCACATCGAGATGACCACGACGAATTCGGTCGACCATGTTTTTCATGTGTGTGATCGGTTGGGTGACGTCATGCATCAAGCGAAAAGCAAATACACCAGAAAGTCCCAGCCCCAAAATCAACACCAAGAAGGCAGAGAACACTTCTTGATACTGCTGCAATCGAAGTGACGACAAGTCTAACTCTATTGCAATATAGCCGATCGCTTGGTTGGCTTGAGACTGCCCATTGGCTGAGTTGATGTATTGACCTTCAGCGATGATAGGTGTCCGAAGAATCAGCGTATTATCGAGCAGGTTCGATGAGCTTAAATGCGGGATGGGTTTATCTTTCGGATAGGTCAGGCTTTCAAAATCAGGGTGGAAGTTTGAGGTTACAAACAACTCATGACGTTCATCAAACACCGCGATACTGCGCACTAGCTTAGAGTTTTTTCGATGCGCATAGCTAATAAGCTGACGAACAGACTCTCGACTTTCGAGCTTCATGCCTGACTCACTAGCAATTGCCAGCGGTTCAATGATGCTAGTACCAGTATTAACCACTTGGCCCTCAAGGTCTTGATAGCGGTTAAATGAGAAAAATGCACTCAATAGCAACCCAATAATCAAGGTTGGAGCTAGAGTTAAGGTAATTACACGGGCTCTTAAGCCATATCTGGTCATGTTCTTTAATTACATCGAGGTCTGGATATGGGAAAATAACGCACACAATGGCGGTTAAGTGAACGGTAAGCTTAATCAAAGCCGTGACGTTCGACAATGATTCCAAGACATAATAGTGAGTCCTGGATACCAATTACTTATTAAAAGATACATTAGGCACAAGCAATGGCACGTTTTTTCCAACCAAAAAAGAAAACTCAACTCGAGACCAAGCATCAATCGGTTTTGGTTGAACGAATGGATCACAATGGCGCTGGCATCGCTTATCAGAAGAATAAACCTGTTTTCATTGATGGCGCATTGCCCGGTGAGCAGGTGGTTATTCAACTTACTGAGAGCAAAAGTAAGTTTTCGCGAGCAAAACTCATCAAATTACTTAAACCGAGTGAGCTGCGTTTAAAGCCATTCTGTAAGCACTTTAATCAGTGTGGTGGCTGTCACCTTCAACATCTTGGTTACGCTTCTCAGGTTGAGCATAAATCGCAATCTTTGACGCACCTGATGAGTCAATACCAAACGGCTAACACCGAAGTTGTTGAGTCGATTGTGGGTGATGAAACCGGTTATCGACGTCGCGCGCGTATCAGCCTGTTTGTTGATAAGAAGACACAGCAGCTTCAGTTCGGTTTCCGTAAGAAGCAAAGTAAGCAGATTGAAAACATCACCGATTGTGCCGTGCTGGATCCTCGCCTCAATGTATTGCTGCCGAAACTGAAAAGTTTACTCAATACTTTCAGCAACCTTACGTCTTTAGGACACGTTGAATTGGTGTTGGGCGATACTGGCCCTGTGATGGTCCTGCGTCACCTTAAGCCTTTGGTTGAGAAAGATGAGCAAGCATTGATTGCACTCGCTAAAGCGGAAGGTGCCACGTTGTATACTATGCCTGAAACGGACAAGCTCGTTCGTTTGGTCGGTGATGCGCCAGCTTATAGCGAAACAGGCGTGACTTTACCTTTTGAGCCAAACCACTTTATCCAAGTTAACCAGAAAGTGAACCAGCAAATGGTTGCTCAAGCGATTGAGTGGCTAGAGCCTCAAGCTGATGAGCGAGTGCTCGATCTGTTTTGTGGCTTAGGGAACTTCAGTTTGCCTATTGCACAACAATCTGCGTTTGTAGTGGGTGTTGAAGGTGTCGATGAAATGGTTCAACAGGCCACATCTAACGCAACTTTGAATCAATTGAGTAATACAGAATTCTACCAAGCGAACCTTGAAGAAGAGTTGTCTTCACAGCCTTGGGCAAAAGAAAGATTTGATAAAATCTTACTTGATCCAGCACGTGCTGGAGCGAGTGGGATCGTTGATCAAATTTCAGGGTTAGGTGCGAAGCGTGTGGTTTATGTTTCGTGTAATCCTGCTACTCTAGCTAGAGATTCAGAGAGCTTAGAAAAACAAGGCTATCAATTAGCCAAGCTTGGTATGTTGGACATGTTCCCACACACCAGTCATCTAGAATCGATGGCTCTCTTTATCAAGGCTTAGAGGCCCTTAAACAAGGCTTAAAAATGAATCACAAAGGTGCAGGGAAGCCTGCGCTGATATCAATATGAGTCGAACTAACTTGGAATCAGTTAGTCATATTGAATTGGGTATAAAACATAATAACTAGGAAGGCATGATGGTTGCGGTACGAAGCGCACATTTAAACCCAAGCGAACAGTTTGAGCTAGATAATTGGATTGCGTCATTGAATCAAGACGCAAAAACCTCGAATAAACTGACCAAAGTTTATCGTCACTGTGAAGAGCTATTAAAAGATCATGAGCAAGGCGAGCTTTTGCTTTGGCGTGGGCGCGAGATGATCGAGATCTTGGTCACCTTGTCTATGGATCGCGCAACTTTAGTGGCAGCGCAACTCTTCCCTGTCGTATCAAGCGGTGTTTTTGAGCGTGAAGCGTTTGAAGAAAGTTACGGAAAGGAAACCGTAAAACTGATTGATGGCGTGGAAGAAATGGCGGCTTTGGGTCAGCTAAACGTCACCCTTGAAGGCAGTGCTGCCTCGGGTCAAGTCGATAATGTTCGACGAATGCTGCTTGCGATGGTGGATGACTTCCGTTGCGTCGTCATCAAACTAGCAGAGCGAATTTGCAACCTAATCGAAGTGAAAAAGGCCCCTGATGCTGTGCGCCGTGCGGCAGCAAAAGAGTGTGCCAACATTTATGCTCCTCTAGCAAACCGTTTAGGTATTGGTCAGCTAAAGTGGGAAATTGAAGACTACGCTTTCCGCTACCAACAACCAGATATCTATAAGCAGATTGCTAAACAGTTGTCTGAGCGCCGTATCGTGCGCGAACAATACATCACTGACTTTGTTGACGATTTAACGTCAGAAATGAACCGCTCAAGCATCAATGCTGAAGTTAGCGGTCGTCCAAAACACATCTACAGCATCTGGCGCAAAATGCAGAAAAAAGGCTTAGAGTTTGATGAGCTTTTTGACGTGCGTGCGGTACGTATTATCGCAGACCAACTGCAAGACTGTTATGCCGGTTTAGGCGTGGTTCACACCAAATATAAACACCTCCCAAGTGAATTTGATGACTATGTGGCGAACCCTAAACCCAATGGTTATCAATCGATTCATACCGTAGTTCTTGGCCCTGAAGGCAAGACCATTGAAATTCAGATCCGTACCAAGCAGATGCATGAAGACTCTGAATTAGGCGTTGCAGCGCACTGGAAGTACAAAGAAGGTACTTCAAGCGGCGTACGCAGTGGCTACGATGAGAAAATCACCTGGCTTCGTAAGCTTATCGACTGGCAAGAAGAGATGTCGGATTCTGGTGAAATGCTGGATGAAGTGCGTAGCCAAGTCTTTGATGACCGTGTTTATGCCTTTACACCTCGTGGTGATGTGGTCGATTTACCAATGGGTGCAACCCCGTTGGATTTTGCTTACCACATCCACTCGATGGTTGGACACCGTTGTATCGGTGCCAAAGTAGCAGGTCGAATCGTCCCGTTTACTCATAAACTGGCGATGGGCGATCAAGTTGAGATCATCACTCAAAAAGAACCGAACCCATCACGTGATTGGTTAAACCCGACCACAGGCTTTGTTCATTCGAGTCGAGCTCGTGCAAAAATTAACGCATGGTTCCGCGCTCAGAGTCGTGAGAAAAACCTTGAAGCCGGACGAGATATTCTAGAAGTCGAGCTAGGCAGAGTCGGAGCGACGCTGAAAGATGCCGAGCAATACGCGCTGAAACGATTCAACGTCAATACTCCAGATGAACTATATGCGGGTATTGGTAGCGGCGATATGCGTATCAACCAAGTCGTTAATCACATCAATGCTTTGGTCAACAAGCCGACAGCGGAAGAAGAAGATAAAAAAGCGCTCGAAAAGTTGCTTGAGTCTGACAATAAGCCCGCTCATCAGAGTCGTCCGAAAAAGGATGCTGTCGTTGTTGAAGGTGTCGATAACCTAATGACGCACTTAGCTCGTTGCTGCCAGCCAATCCCAGGCGATGTGATCAAAGGTTACATAACTCAAGGTCGCGGTATTTCAGTGCACCGTAGCGATTGCGAACAGTTAAGTGAACTTAACCTACATGCACCCGAACGTATCATCGATACTGTGTGGGGCGATGGTTTCGTAGGCTCGTATATCTTAACGCTGCGTGTAGAGGCGCTAGAACGTACCGGCTTGTTGAAAGACATAACATCCCTGTTCTTGAACGAAAAAGTCAGTGTGACGACAATGAAGAGCCGTATTGACTATAAACGTCAGCTGTCGGTGATGGATTTCGATTTGGAAGTGACCAACATTGAGATTCTGAGTCGAGTGACAAGTCGAGTAGAGCAAATCAAAGATGTCATGAGTGTAAAACGCCTCGGCTAACTTTCACGTTGCATTAGTCACTTTTACTGCGTTAACTGCGCTTTCTTGTTCCATCACATAGGCGAGCTATGCTCAGGAATCGTGAAAGCTTGTTGCCTTGTTAAAGTAACAACGGCTTAGTGAAAGATGCGTAATTTAGAGAATTAGACAGTATCAACAAAGGTGAGTGGTTTTGGCCACTCACCTTTTTTAGTTTTAGAAGACGTTATAAATTTAAAAATCAAAGACAGTGAATAGGAAGAAAACGATGAATCACCCGATTGAACAACTTGAACAGATCATGACTAAGCTGCGCGATCCTGAAGGTGGCTGTCCTTGGGATTTGAAACAAAATTTTGAAACAATTGTGCCGCATACTATCGAAGAGACGTATGAGGTGGTGGACGCGATTCACAACAAAGACTGGCCGAATCTACAAGAAGAGTTGGGCGACCTGTTGTTTCAGGTGATTTTCTACAGTCAGTTAGCAAAAGAGCAGGGCTTGTTTGAGTTCTCTGATGTGGTCGACGGTATCAATGAGAAGCTAACGCGCCGCCATCCGCATGTGTTCTCTGATACTGAGTTTGCCAGTGATGAAGAAATTAATGCCAACTGGGAAGCTGAAAAAGCCAAAGAAAAAGCACAGGCAGGCAAAACTCAAGAAAGTATTCTAGACTCAATACCAAACTCTCTACCTGCACTTTCACGTGCTACAAAGATTCAAAAGCAAGTCGCGAAATTTGGCTTTGATTGGGACTCTATCGGCCCGGTTGCAGATAAGGTTTTAGAGGAAGTTGATGAGGTGCTAGAAGAAGCACTTCAAGTAACGCCAAACGAAGATTTAGTTGAAGAAGAACTGGGTGATTTGTTGTTTGCTACCGTCAATTTAGTGCGACATTTGGGTAAAAATCCAGAAACGGCTCTCAATAAAGCCAATCTGAAATTTTCACGCCGCTTTAAAGGTGTGGAACAAAAAGTTCGTCAGCAAGATAAAATTTTGACCGACTTTTCTCTACAACAGCTTGATTCCATGTGGGATGAAGTCAAAGTGGCGGAGAAAAGATCATCAAAGCTTTTATCATGAATTGATTTGAAGCAAAAAATAAAAAATTGCAGTGTGATAGATTTCACGTTGTGGCGATAAGGGGCTTCTGGTATATTTTCATCCCGTCCAGAAGTAATCCATTTCCCTCATTCAACCAATTTCAGGTTAAACATGACGACAAATTACATTTTTGTTACTGGCGGGGTTGTATCCTCTCTAGGTAAAGGTATTGCAGCAGCATCTCTTGCGGCTATTTTAGAAGCTCGTGGTCTTAAAGTGACTATGATGAAGCTTGACCCTTACATCAACGTTGATCCAGGCACTATGAGCCCGACTCAGCACGGTGAAGTGTTCGTTACGGAAGATGGCGCTGAAACTGACCTTGACCTTGGTCACTATGAGCGATTCATTCGCACCAAGATGACTAAGCGTAACAACTTCACAGCAGGTCGTGTTTATGCTGACGTTCTACGTAATGAACGTCGTGGTGACTACCTAGGTGCAACAATCCAGGTTATTCCTCACATTACTAACTCTATCAAAGAACGCGTAATCTCTGGCGCTAAAGGCCACGATATCGCGCTTGTTGAAGTTGGTGGTACTGTTGGTGATATCGAATCTCTACCATTCATGGAAGCGATTCGTCAGTTAGCTGTAGAACTAGGTCGTGAACGCGCGATGTTCATGCACTTAACTCTCGTTCCTTATTTAGGTGCAGCGGGTGAGCTTAAAACTAAGCCAACGCAACACTCTGTAAAAGAACTACTGTCTATCGGTATCCAACCTGACATTCTAGTTTGTCGTTCAGATCGTGTTATCCCAGCAAACGAACGTAAGAAAATTGCTCTTTTCTGTAATGTACAAGAAAAAGCAGTTATCTCTATGAAAGACGTAGATTCAATCTACAAGATCCCACAGTTAATCCGTGCACAGGGTACTGATGATCTTGTATGTAAGCGTTTCGGTATCGATGCTCCAGAAGCTGATCTGTCTGAATGGGAACAAGTAATTTACGAAGAAGCTAACCCAACGGGTGAAGTAACGATTGGTATGGTTGGTAAGTACATTGAACTGCCAGATGCATACAAATCAGTAAATGAAGCGCTGAAGCACGCAGGCTTGAAAAACCGCCTAAGTGTCACAATTAAATATGTAGATTCACAAGATGTTGAGTCTAAAGGCACAGAAATTCTACAAGGCCTAGATGCAATCCTAGTTCCTGGTGGCTTTGGCGATCGTGGTGTTGAAGGTAAGATCCTTGCTGCACAATACGCTCGTGAAAACAAAGTACCTTACTTAGGTATCTGTCTAGGTATGCAAGTTGCTCTTATTGAGTACGCTCGTAACGTTGCGAAGATGGAAGGTGCACACTCTTCTGAATTCTGCAAAGAAACTAAATTCCCTGTTGTTGGCCTAATCACTGAGTGGATTGACGGCGAAGGTAAAGTTGAAGAGCGTACTGAAAAATCTGACCTAGGCGGCACAATGCGTCTTGGTTCACAGCTTTGTCACCTTGCTAAAGGGACGAAAGCTTACGAATTATACGGTAGCGCGACGATCCATGAACGTCACCGTCACCGTTACGAAGTGAACAACAATCTTCGTCCACAAATTGAAAAAGCGGGCCTAAAAGTATCGGGTCTATCTGCGGACAAGAAACTGGTTGAAGTTATTGAGAACCCGAACCACCCATGGTTCGTTGCTGCTCAGTTCCACCCAGAGTTCACTTCAACACCTCGCGATGGTCACCCATTGTTTGCAGGTTTCGTTAAAGCGGCTGGCGAATTCCAGCGCGGCGAATTAGAAAAGTAAAAAGGAATCCAGGTAGCTGCGTAAGTTGTGCTGCTACCTTTAAATTTGACATTTATATATTCAACGAGAAGGAAACATTCAATGTCTAAGATCGTTAAAGTTCTAGGTCGTGAAATCATCGATTCACGTGGTAACCCAACTGTAGAAGCTGAAGTACACCTAGAAGGCGGTTTCGTAGGTATGGCTGCTGCTCCATCTGGCGCATCTACTGGTTCTCGCGAAGCTCTTGAGCTACGTGACGGCGACAAATCACGTTTCCTAGGTAAAGGTGTTCTTAAAGCAATTGAAGCTGTAAACGGCCCAATCGCTGACGCTCTAGTTGGTAAAGACGCTAAAGCACAAGCTGACGTTGACCAAGTTATGATTGACCTAGACGGAACAGAGAACAAATCTCAGTTCGGTGCTAACGCTATCCTTGCTGTTTCTCTAGCGAACGCTAAAGCTGCTGCTGCTGCGAAAGGCATGCCTCTATACGAGCACATTGCTGAGCTAAACGGTACTGCTGGTCAGTTCTCTATGCCTCTACCTATGATGAACATCATCAACGGTGGCGAGCACGCTGATAACAACGTTGACATCCAAGAGTTCATGATCCAACCAGTTGGCGCTAAAACTCTTAAAGAAGGTCTGCGTATCGGCGCTGAAGTATTCCACAACCTAGCTAAAGTTCTTAAGTCTAAAGGCTACAGCACTGCAGTTGGTGATGAAGGTGGTTTCGCTCCTAACCTTAAATCTAACGCTGAAGCTCTAGAAGTTATCGCAGAAGCTGTTGCAGCTGCTGGTTACGAACTAGGTAAAGACGTTACTCTTGCTATGGACTGTGCAGCATCTGAGTTCTTCGACAAAGAAGCTGGCATCTACAACATGAAGGGCGAAGGTAAAACTTTCACTTCTGAAGAGTTCAACCACTACCTAGCTGAACTAGCTAACAACTTCCCAATCGTTTCTATCGAAGACGGTCTTGACGAGTCAGATTGGGATGGCTTCAAGCACCAAACTGAACTTCTAGGCGACAAGCTTCAAATCGTTGGTGACGATCTGTTCGTTACAAACACTAAGATTCTTGCTGAAGGTATCGAGAAAGGCGTAGCTAACTCTATCCTTATCAAGTTCAACCAAATCGGTTCTCTAACAGAGACTCTAGCTGCTATCAAGATGGCTAAAGACGCTGGCTACACTGCAGTAATCTCTCACCGTTCTGGCGAAACTGAAGATGCAACTATCGCTGATCTAGCGGTAGGTACAGCTGCAGGTCAAATCAAAACTGGTTCTATGAGCCGTTCTGACCGTGTTGCTAAGTACAACCAACTTATCCGTATCGAAGAAGCTCTAGGTTCTAAAGCTCCTTTCAACGGTCTTAAAGAAGTTAAAGGTCAATAATTCACTCTTGGTTTTAAACCAACGGAATTGTTAATCTAAACTTTAAATGCCTCGCTTATGCGGGGCATTTTTTTGCCTCAAATTCCTCATTCCCTAGACTGACGAAGAAAGGAGTAGGGAGCTTCATTGTTACCACTCACTATTCTGTCCAATAATTCCCCGACTTATTGATTCCCTGACACCACATATCTCGCACCAATAAGCGCATTATGGTATATATGTGCCTTATTCTAGTTCCTTCTTTTTCAACCGGCGAAAGGTGTTATGCGAATTTTTGCTTTAGTACTGCTCATAGTGTTTGGCTGGCTACAACACACACTGTGGCTCGGTAAAAATGGTATTTCTGATTACTACGGTGTGAACAACGAAATCCAAGTTCAGCAGCAAGTAAATGAAAAGCTTCATCTTCGCAATGCTGAGATGTTTGCGGAAATCGACGATCTACGCCAAGGCTTAGACGCGATAGAAGAGCGCGCACGTCATGAGCTGGGAATGGTGAAAGAAGGCGAAACGTTTTATCGTATTATTGGTGAGGAATCTCATTAATGTCGAACCAACTTCAAAGCGTTATTGCAGTGGTCCCCGCAGCGGGCGTCGGCAGCCGAATGAAGGCAGACCGTCCCAAGCAATATCTTCAAATTCACGGTAAAACGATTTTAGAGCACACGGTTGAGAAACTGTTGTCTCACCCTCAAGTGTCTAAAATTGTGGTAGCGGTCAGCGACGATGATCCTTACTACCCTGAATTACCGCTTAACCTTAATCCCCAGGTGATCAGAGTATCCGGCGGAACGGAACGAGCCGACTCGGTGCTTTCTGCTCTGGACTATATTGCCCAACAGCAACTCAATGATTGGGTGATGGTGCATGATGCCGCTAGGCCTTGTATCCAATTGAGCGATATCGACAAACTGATCTCTGGGGCTATGACCCATGATGTGGGCGCGATTTTAGCTGCGCCGGTCCGCGATACAATGAAGCGTGGTGCTCAAGGACAAATTGAACACACGGTCGATCGCGTCGATCTCTGGCATGCGCTTACCCCTCAGATGTTCCGATCTAAGCCTTTACGGAAAGTCTTGAGTGAAGCCTTGCAACAAGGTGTTTTAATTACCGATGAAGCGTCTGCTTTTGAGTGGAAAGGTTTATCACCAGCACTGATTGCTGGGCGTTCAGATAATTTTAAGATTACTCAGCCTGAAGATTTGGCTTTGGCTGAGTTCTATTTAAGTCAGAATAAGGAATAATGATGATTCGTATTGGCCATGGCTTTGATGTACACAAATTTGGTGGTGAAGGCCCGGTAATTATTGGTGGCGTGAGCGTCCCTTATGAACAGGGTCTTATCGCACACTCAGACGGTGATGTTGCCCTGCACGCATTATGCGATGCTTTACTGGGTTCAATTGCAGCCGGTGATATTGGTCGTCATTTTCCTGATACGGATGATGAGTGGAAAGGCGCAGATAGCCGCGAATTACTGAAAGATGTTTACCGTCGAGTAAAAGAGCAAGGTTATGTGATTGGTAATGCAGATATTACTATCATGGCGCAAGCTCCAAAGATGGCTCCTCATATAGACTCTATGTGCCAAGCCATTGCTCAAGATTTAGAAACAAGTATTGGCAATGTGAATGTAAAAGCCACGACTACCGAGCGTTTAGGTTTTACAGGTCGCAAAGAGGGCATCGCATGTGAAGCGGTGGTCCTAATTACTAAAAGTGCGTAAGCACCAACACGAAAAGAACAGCATGTCAGATATTTTATCTTCATTGGCTTACCTAAACGGTAAACCAACTGCGAAAGCAAAACTAAAAGCAAAAGCCGAACACTTTGTCGTTAATGAAGACTTGGGTTTTGAGTTTACTGGTGAAGGCGAGCACTTAATGGTGCGTATTCGTAAAACTGGTGAGAACACGAGCTTCGTAGCAAACGAACTGGCTAAAGCGTGTGGTGTTAAGTCGAAAGACGTGAGCTGGGCTGGTTTGAAAGACCGTCATGCTGTAACAGAACAGTGGTTGAGCGTGCATCTGCCAAAAGGTGAGCCTGACTTTTCTGCTTTTCTCGCACAATACCCAAGCATTGAGATCTTGGCGACAGCACGTCACAACAAAAAGTTACGTCCAGGCGATTTAGTTGCCAACCAATTCGAGCTAACTTTGTCTGAAGTAACGGATTGTGATGATGTGGTAAAGCGTTTAGAAAAAGTCGCTCAAGTGGGCGTGCCAAATTACTTCGGTGCTCAGCGCTTTGGTAATGAAGGTAACAACTTATCTGAAGCTCGTCGTTGGGGGCGTGAAAACGTTCGTACGCGTAATCAGAATAAGCGCAGCTTGTATCTTTCTGCGGCTCGTTCTTGGATTTACAACTTAATTCTTTCCGACCGTATTGAGCAAGATGCGTTTGCGTCGGCATTGGTTGGCGATATTGTCGTGAAAGACGGCGCTCAATTAGCGGTAACAGCGGATAACATCGAAGCGGTAAACCAAGACATCGCGAACGGCTCTGCGTTTATTACTGTTGCTTTAGCAGGAGATAATGCGTTACCGACGACGGATGCCTCTCAAGCTTTAGAGCAGAAGCACCTTGATGCTGAACCGGATCTAATGGCTCTTATTTGTGGCAACCGTATGCGCCATGATCGCCGCGAAGCTTCGCTGAAGCCGATGGGTTTAGCGTGGGAAGTGAACGAAGACAATGTCACTCTTAAGTTCTCTCTCGATGCAGGTTGTTTCGCAACCGCTATTGTTCGTGAATTGGTTGAAGAAGTTCACGTAGAGAGAAGCTACGAGCAATAACGATTCTGCTTGGAGCGAAGTCACTTGATATCGGAAATTAAGTGACTTGGCATTGGAACAAAAGAAAGGATACAAGATGAAGATTTTACTCAGCAACGATGATGGTGTGCACGCTCAAGGTATTCATGAGCTGGCCAATGAATTACGTGATCTTGCTGAAATTATCATTGTTGCACCTGACCGTAATCGCTCGGGCGCTTCAAATTCATTAACTTTAGAACAGCCTTTACGTGTTCAAGAAATTACCGAAAATACATATTCGGTACAAGGAACACCGACCGACTGCGTACATTTTGCGTTAAATGAACTGCTAAAGAATGATATGCCTGATCTGGTATTAACGGGTATTAATCATGGTGCTAACTTGGGTGACGATGTGCTTTATTCAGGTACAGTGGCAGCCGCAATGGAAGGGCACTTTTTAGGCGTTCAATCGGTGGCGTTTTCTCTGGTGGGTAAAAAACATTTTAAGACAGCGGCGGTCATTGCTCGTCGTATCGTCGAACAACATTTAGCAAACCCAATCCCAACCAATCGCCTGTTAAACGTCAATATCCCTGATTTAGCGTTAGAGCAGTTGCCTGGTACTCAGGTAACACGCTTAGGTGCTCGTCATCATGCTGAAGATATGATTAAGCAAAAAGACCCACGAGGTCATGATATCTATTGGCTTGGTCCTCCGGGAAAAGAGCAAGATGCCGGTGAAGGCACGGATTTTTACGCTATCGAGCATGGCTTTGTATCGGTAACACCATTACAAGTTGACCTGACTGCCCACGAGTCGTTGGGTGCGATGACAACATGGTTAGAGGAGAAGTAAGTGAGTAATCCGCATGCAGAGCGCTTAATTACTTTTCTGATTGAAAATGGCATTCAGGATCAAAAGGTTCTTGATGCTATTTATCAACTGCCGAGAGAGAGCTTTTTATCACAGGCGATGTATCATCAAGCTTATGATAATAATGCGCTTCCTATCGGACAGGGCCAGACGATTTCTCAGCCGTACATTGTTGCTAAGATGACAGAGTTGCTAGAATTACAGCAAGATAGCCGTGTTTTAGAAATCGGAACCGGCTCAGGTTATCAAACGGCGGTCTTGGCTCAACTGGTTGATCATGTGTATTCGGTTGAAAGAATTAAATCATTGCAATGGGATGCCAAGCGTCGTCTTAAACAGCTCGATTTCTACAATATTTCAACTAAGCATGGTGATGGCTGGCAAGGGTGGTCTTCGAAAGCCCCTTTTGATGCGATTATCGTAACTGCTGCCGCAGAGTCGATTCCTCAAGCGCTTTTGCAACAGCTGAAAGATGGTGGTCGCTTATTGATTCCTGTTGGTGATGACGAACAGCAATTGTTGAAGATTGTTCGCCATGGTGACGAGTTTTTATCGAGTGTTATCGAGATGGTGAGATTTGTACCTCTCGTCCCTGGTGAGCTAGCTTAATAAAAGACTAATGGTGTAGGTGGATAGAGAGTCGATGCGTTCGAAGTTGTTAAAAGGAAGTACTTTATTGCTTAGTTGTGCACTTGTTGGGTGTGCGGCGAATTCACCTGCGCCCGTTTCAAGCCTAAACAAGAATTACTCATCGATTGATCGTGGTAGTTATCGCGGCAGTTACTATGAAGTAAAAAAAGGCGACACCCTTTACTTCATTGCTTATGTCACCAATAAAGACGTTAAAGACCTCATCGGTTATAACAAACTCGCTGCTCCTTACACTATCCACCCGGGGCAGAAGCTTAAGTTGTGGCGCCCGAGTTACAATGCGCCAGCGTATGGTAAATCAACAGTAGCGGTTGCAGCCGTTGCTGCGCCTGTCGCGGCATCCACAACTTCATCTGCGGCAAGTAAACCGAAAACTACGCCGCAGAAGAGTAAAAACTCTAAACCTACTCCAGCTCAAACTACCACCAAAGTGGTGAAAAAAGATCCACCAAAGAAGGTTGAACAATCCAAATCAAAGGAGTATGTTGGTTCTAAAGGTAAACAGAATGTTACACCGTCCACCAAACCAACAAGTGATAAAGTATCCAAATGGTTATGGCCAACTAAAGGGAGAGTAATCAAGAATTTCTCTGTAGGCGAACAAGGAAATAAAGGCATCGACATAGCAGGACAGCGAGGTCAGCCAATAGTATCTACTGCAGGGGGAACGGTTGTTTATTCGGGTAATGCACTACGAGGCTACGGCAATCTAGTGATTGTGAAGCACAATGATAATTACTTAAGTGCATACGCGCATAACGACCGACTATTAGTATCTGAAGGGCAAAGTGTGAAACCAGGGCAGAAGATTGCAACTATGGGAAGCTCTGGAGCCAGCAGTGTTAGGCTGCACTTTGAGATTCGTTACCAAGGTAAATCGGTTAATCCAAAACGATATTTACCTTAAATACAATATGCAAAAATTACGTATTGTATGGAGTGACATAGTCATTTAGCGACATATCAAGTTGTGATGTCATGCTAATTTCGCCAGGGGGAGGCGTTATGAGTATAAGCAATACAGTAACCAAAGAAGAGTTCGATTTTAACCAAGCAACCACGGAACCGGAAGCTCTTGGAAAAGCAAAACGAACAGTCAAAAAGAAAACCGAAGCGAAAGAAGAAGTTGAAGTTACGTCTAAAAGTTTAGATGCTACCCAGCTTTATCTAGGCGAAATCGGTTTCTCACCACTACTAACCGCTGAAGAAGAAGTGCTATATGCACGACGAGCTCTACGCGGTGATGAAGCAGCACGTAAACGCATGATCGAAAGTAACCTGCGTTTAGTGGTAAAAATTTCACGTCGTTATAGTAACCGTGGTCTTGCACTTCTTGATCTTATTGAAGAAGGCAACCTAGGTTTGATTCGCGCCGTAGAGAAATTTGACCCAGAACGTGGTTTCCGCTTCTCAACTTACGCGACATGGTGGATTCGTCAAACCATTGAACGTGCGTTAATGAATCAGACTCGCACTATCCGTTTGCCAATCCATGTTGTGAAAGAGCTGAACATCTATCTGCGTACCGCAAGAGAGCTATCACAAAAACTTGATCATGAGCCAACGGCGGAAGAAATTGCTTCTAAGCTAGATAAGCCTGTTGGTGATGTGAGTAAGATGCTTCGTCTAAACGAAAGAGTGAGCTCTGTTGATACGCCAATTGGTGGTGACGGTGAGAAAGCACTGTTGGATATTATTCCAGACATCAACAATTCAGATCCTGAGGTTTCAACTCAAGATAGCGATATCAAGAACTCGTTGATTTTCTGGCTTGATGAACTGAATCCTAAGCAGAAAGAGGTGCTTGCACGTCGCTTTGGACTACTGGGTTACGAACCGTCAACACTAGAAGAAGTAGGCCGTGAAATTAGCCTGACTCGCGAACGTGTTCGTCAAATCCAAGTTGAAGGTCTTCGCCGTCTACGTGAGATTCTTATCAAGCAAGGTCTGAATATGGAAAATCTGTTCAACGTAGAAAATGACTAAATGAACTGATGATGTTTCTTTAAATAGAAGACAAATAAAAACGCTGACTTTAAGTCAGCGTTTTTTTGTTTGTGGCTTTTGTATTTCATGTTGCTGACTTAAGCGACAGTACAAAACGACAATAGCAAGCGATAATAACAAGCTACTTGGAAAGAGACTAAAGCAACTTCTTCAAACGATAGAGTTCTTCTAACGCTTGGCGAGGAGTTAAATCATCAGGGTCAACATTCGCTAGTGCTTGTTCTACTTCACTCGGTTCAGGTATCAGGCTCAGTTGGTTAGCGATATCAACGCCGCTTGGCTTTGATGTCGGAGAGTCGATACTCAATGCTTCTAACTGAGTCAGCTTCGCGCGTGCATTTTTGATTACCGCTTTCGGTACACCAGCTAAACCTGCAACCGCGAGGCCGTAAGATTTACTTGCTGCACCTTCTTGAACTGCGTGCATAAAGGCAATGCTGTCACCGTGTTCTACCGCGTCTAGGTGCACGTTAGCCAGTGTTGGAAGTTGGTTAGGCAGCTCAGTTAGCTCAAAGTAGTGCGTTGCAAACAGTGTCATCGCATTGATTTGATTGGCTAACCATTCCGCACTTGCCCAAGCCAATGACAAACCATCGTAAGTACTGGTACCACGACCGATTTCATCCATTAACACTAGGCTATTTGGTGTTGCGTTGTGCAGAATATTCGCGGTCTCTGTCATCTCAACCATGAAGGTTGAACGACCCGAAGCTAAATCATCCGATGCACCAATACGCGTAAAGATACGGTCGATAGAACCAATCGTCGCGCTTTCTGCTGGAACATAACAACCAATATGAGCCATCAGCGCAATGAGTGCGGTCTGACGCATGTAGGTCGACTTACCACCCATGTTTGGACCTGTGATGATCAGCATCTTACGTTGATCGTTGAGGTCGATAGGGTTAGCAATAAAGGGTTCGTCCATCACTTGTTCAACTACGGGGTGACGACCAGCCTGAATTTGTACACCAGCAGACTCTGTCATTGTTGGACGACAGTAATCAAGGGTGTCTGCACGTTCAGCTAAGTTTTGTAGAACATCAAGCTGAGACACTGAAGATGCAATGTTTTGTAGTCGCTCTAGATAAGGCAGTAACAAATCAAACAACTCTTCCCACAACTTCTTCTCGATAGCTAGGGCTTTCGATTTAGAGCTGAGAACTTTGTCTTCGTGCTCTTTCAGCTCAGGAATAATGTAACGTTCTGCATTTTTCAGCGTTTGGCGGCGAACATAGTGTGGTGGCACAAGATGGCTTTGTCCGCGGCTTACCTGAATGAAGAAACCGTGGACGTTGTTGTAGCCAACTTTTAGCGTGTCGATACCGTGACGTTCACGCTCTTCTTGCTCAAGCTTATCCAGAAACTCAGTTGCACCTGCAGCAAGGTCGCGCCATTCATCTAGCTCGGCGTTGTAGCCTTCTGCTATCACACCACCATCGCGGATAACCACGGGTGGGTTCTCTTTGATCGCACGCTCAAGCAGTTCAGATACTTCATCCACAGGCGAAGCATACTGAGCAAGCTGAGTTAGATATGGGTGTTTAAGTTGCGTTAGCGTTTCAGCAAGCTCTGGTAGGTATTCCATCGCTTGGCGAAGTCGTGCCATATCACGAGGACGTGCAGAACGAAGGGCAAGACGCGCAAGAATACGCTCGATATCACCGATCTGTTTCAGCGTTGGTTGTAACTCTGTAAACAGAGCCAGATCTTTCATCTCACCAATCGCATCTAGGCGTTGATCAAGAGCTGAAATATTACGCATGGGTTGATGTAACCAACGCTTAAGCATGCGGCTACCCATCGCGGTTGCGGTATGATCGAGTACTTCGGATAGGGTGTTATCGGTGCCGCCACTAAGATTTTGGGTGATCTCCAAATTACGGCGAGTAGCCGCATCAAGGATCACAGAATGATCTTGCTTATCCATTGTGAGTGAACGGATATGCGGAAGGGCAGTACGTTGCGTATCTTTAACGTATTGGATCAGACAACCCGCAGCGCATAAACCTAGTTTTGCGCTTTCAACACCAAAACCAACTAAGTCACGAGTACCAAATTGTTGATTCAGTTGCTGCTTCGCTGTATCTAATTCAAATTCCCATACGGGGCGACGGCGATTGCCATTACGACTTGCCATCAAATTTACAGGTTCGAAATCTTCAGGGAATAGCAGTTCACGTGGTGACGTTCTTTGTAGCTCTGCCGCCATTGCTTCTTCGGTTTCCGGCTCACATAGTTGGAATCGACCAGAAGTAATATCAAGCGTCGCGTAGCCAAATTTACCATTGTGGTGGTAAATGGAGGCTATAAGGTTATCAACACGCTCAGAAAGCAATGCTTCATCCGTTACAGTTCCCGGTGTCACAATTCTTACGACAGCGCGATCAACCGGGCCCTTTGAAGTTGCTGGATTACCAATCTGCTCACAAATCGCTACGGACTCGCCCAACTGCACTAACTTCGCAAGGTAACCTTCCACGGCGTGGTATGGAACGCCCGCCATAGGAATAGGCTCACCGTTTGAAGAGCCACGCTTGGTTAGCGAAATATCGAGGAGTTGAGAGGCTTTCTTAGCGTCATCGTAGAAAAGCTCGTAGAAATCTCCCATGCGGTAGAACAGCAAAATTTCTGGATTTTCTGCTTTTAGTTTTAGGTACTGCTGCATCATAGGAGTATGTGATGCTTTTGTGGTGTTGTTTTTAGTGGCTTTTTTTGGCATTTAGGTACCATAAATCAATAAGTTATGAATTGTCGGGATCTTCAACAAGTCCCACTAAGTATCAAAGGATTTCATTGCAGCGCGATCATTAGTGTAGGTAAAAGTATAGTTTTTTTATTTCCTATACTAGATAATACAATCGCCGCACAATATTGCGATAAGGGACCCCGATAAATGGCTGAGAAGAAGAATATCAAATCTATAACGAATAAGACACTTGAGGCGCTAACGGCTAAGAAAGGTGTCTTGTCTGATACTGGAGAAAACCGAGGGCTAAGAATAGCCTGTGGAAAGACGGGCAGGAAAACTTTTACCTATCGTTATAGAAGCCCAGAGTCAGGTGGTAAACTTGTACAGATTAAGCTAGGTACCTTCCCCGATATGTCACTTGAGCAAGCTCGCATTAAGCTTCGAGAAATGAAGGCTATAAGAGATCGAGGAATATGTCCAAAGGCTGACTTAGAAAGACAAGAACAAGAGCGGCGGAAGTTAGTAAAGGCTGAGCGTGTTAATAGCATCACCATTAAAGATGTGATCGATCATTACTTAGAAAATTATATTCAAGACAGATTTACTTCTTCTGGTGGAGTGATCGCAGGAGCTCGTAAGGCAAAAGGACAAAAAGAAGTTAGACGAACCTTGTATGTTGATATTGTCAATATACTTGGGAACAGATCGGTTATGGAAGTCGGAAAAAGTGATATCACACATTTAATTCAAGGTATCATTGATAGAGGGGCGTCAGTACAAGCAGGCTCTGTATTACGAGAGCTATCCAGTGCCTATGAGTATGCTATTGGTATGGATTATCTCCCTGAAAACTTTGTCAATCCAGCGCTGTTGGCTATAAATAAGTTTAAGAAGAGTAAGGTTAAGCTGACTAATAATAAAGGTAAGAGAGTGTTAGACCATTCTGAATTATCTAGATTTATCAAGTGGCTGCCGAATTCGAGTTTTTCTAAAAACATAAGAGGCATTCTCCGTATGACGCTATGGACTGGCTGTCGTACTGGAGAGATTTGCTCCTTAGAGTGGCAGCAGATTGATTTTGATAAGAACACCATTTATTTAACAGAAACAAAAAATGGTAACTCTCGTTATGTTCAGCTGCCTTCTCAAACAGTGCAGTGGTTGCGTAAATGGCGAGAGGTAAAATCATACCCTCAGTCTATCTATGTTTTCTCTTCCTCAAAAGGGCGCTCACACGTGGTACAAAAGCAACTAAGTCAGTACACATGGCGAATGCGCAAAGACGGGTTAATGATTGATATTCCGCTTTGGACTCCTCACGATCTACGACGAACAGTACGAACGGAATTAGCACGTATGGGATGCCCTACGGGAGTTGCAGAAGCAGTATTAGGGCATAGTGTTAAAGGCATCGAGGGAACATATAATTTGCATCGCTATGAAGCTGAGTGTCGGGAGTGGTTACAGCGCTGGGCTAATGAATTGGATGTTATTGTAAGTGGCGATTGTAACGTTTTTCAATTTCCTGAGGTTGTATAACTGTGTCAGTTAAAGGGGAGAAGGTCGCCATTCTCCCTTTGAAAGGAATACGCATTAGCCTTTTTCTTGACTCTTTCCTAGCTCTAAATCGATCATCTCTTTTAGCTTCACCTTGATTTGGTTTTTAGACTGGTCTCCTGCAATTTTGGTAAGCTTAGACCAATCATCTTCACTAAATGTTAGCGTTCTCTCTTCTTTACTAATTTTATTCCCCTTGTTATTGAACACTCTTTTTTTTCTATTAAATTTTTCGGTTAGTGTTTCTTCCAGTTTTGTAAATTCCTCTGGTTCCGTAGTAGCGCAAAGCACATCAAAGATACATAAAATGGATTGCTTTTTTTTATCGGTGTTCTCTGTTAAGGAGAGAGCTACTTTTGGGAATTCCTTGGTTAGGCTACGGTAATACCATTCTATTAAATCGCTATTACTTGTTTTAAAAATATTTTTATTCGTATTTATTCTATGAAAAATCATAGTATAAATTTCTTCTAAATCTTGAAGTAGTTCATATGTTCTCTCGCGTTTTCTTGAGCTGATTGATGTGACGATGAAATCTAGAGTGCTTATTATTCTTTTGTAAGTTGAGGTGCTTTTGTTTGGGCATATTTTTGTTAAAGGCTTAAGATGATTGACCTCACTTAATATATCTTCTAGCTCTTTTATAGGTTTTATAAGTTCTCTTTTTGTTATGTCGGTATTTAAATTATCTTTAGGTTCTTCAAAAGATAATTTTATTACAGGGTAACAAATATTAGTAAAATCATTTTTATATATTGCATGAATCATTACAAGGAAAAAGTAAATGGCTCTAGGTTGTTCATGTAACCAGCCAATATAATCATCAAGTTCATTCTTTATATTTTTAGAAAGTGAAAAAATATCATCAATAAAATTACCCAGCAATTCTAATTCTTCTTTGTTTAAATTTCCAGAGTCTAAAATCTCCCTATCTATATTTAAATTCTCACAAATGTATTCTTTTAATAAGAACTCTAGTTGGGTTTTGTTACGATCATTTAAGTCTTTTGTTTTTCTATTGTTATTTCGTCTAGTTTCGATAATGGTTATATATTTTCTTAGGTCTTCTATCGTCGAATTTCTTATTAATTCCTGGTAGCGTTTATGAATCATTTTTACTCGCGTTGATTTTTTCTGTTGGTATGTGGTGAGAAATATATCATATCTCGGAGGTTTTTTTGGTGTGTTATGGTTGGTTTTTGGTTGGTTTATTGTGGTTTTTGTGTGGTTTTCTGGTTTTGTGACTTTAGAGTGACTAGATGGTTTCTGTTGGAAAGTTGATGTTAGAAAAATCAACATGACTAACTGAATATTATACTACCTTAAAGTTTTTATTTTTTGAAGGGGGGGGAAATTAATTAAGATAACTTCGGAGTGGTTTTGGGTTTTTAAAAATAGTAGAAAGGTTGTTTTGAGTGATTTTGTTTGAGGAGTGATTCTATGAAGAAGAGTTG
>NZ_CAWNBB010000051.1:74812-97354 GCF_963872585.1 Vibrio sp. 10N.222.47.A9
CAACTCTTCTTCATAGAATCATCTATACCTACCCTAGTAGGTTAGGGAGATCTGTTAAAAATAACGTGAGTAGAGATACCTGTGAACAAACAACACAGGAGTTACTCATGAAAGATGATACTTACCAAGGATTACTTATTCAGGGAGCAATCGAAGATAACAACACTTCTTACCTCGACCGTCTTTTATCTACGATGAATAATGCATTAGGAGAGCATTCTAGAACTTATGCTATTAGAGTCGATCTTAGATTGCCGAACATTGATGATAACCTTGACTGTTTAAGTCGTGATGAAATTGTTAGTTATAACCGTAATCGGACAAATATAATAAAGAGGTTTACTGAATCTCTGAACTCAAAAATCCAAGCTCAAGCGCAACGAAAGCGGAGAGAGGGAAAAAGAGTTTATCCTTGCAGTATGAGATATGTATGGGCCAAAGAACGTGATACATCAATAAACGATCATTACCATGTCGTACTCTTTTTTAATAAAGACAGGTTCTATCAAGCTGGGGGCTATAAGCGTGGAGGGAGTTTAGCTTCGTTAATTATCGAAGCGTGGGCTAGTGCACTTAGTTGTGAATTTGAAGATGTTTTTCGTTTGGTTTATTTTCCTCCAAACCATGGGTATTACCTAAATGAAAACAGTGAAGATTACTTAAGTCAGTACGAAGATTTGTTTTATCGAATTAGCTATCTGGCAAAAAAAAGAACGAAGCATTATGGTGAGGGTAGTCGATGTTTTGGTTGTAGCAACCGATAGGTATTGGATGAAAAATAAAGGGGAGTGAATCCCCTTAACCTTTATGACGATGTTTTAAGTCCCACACGCGCCACTGACTGGCTTGAATGTGCGCACGAGCGTCACGCTTAAGCTGAGTCAATGTGAAGGTGCTTGAGAACATGTCACCGTCTAGACAGTGGCTACAGAACTGATGGCAGTTTTCATTTAGCAGAGAATAGCCTGTTTGTACGCCTAACATGCTTTCTGCTATTTGAGCACAAGACTCACTCCCAACGGCACTACCTTGTACATTGCAACTGATGTAAATGGAAATGGCTGTAGTGTCTGCTAGAAACTGACGAATCGATACGGCTTCGATAAGACCTTTTCTATTCCGATGGATGATATGTCCATCTCCCACGTAGATACCTGAATGTTCAGCAGAGCCGAATGCGAGATCGCAATACACAATGCTGCCTCTTTCTGGAGCCTGAGTTGTATGAAAGAGATTGTCGGCAAGACTTCTCCCTAATTGAGTTAGCCCTAGGGCTCCTAGTATTTTTAGTGGATTCATTATGAGCCTGCAATAAAAAAGCCCTGAGTTCTGATCTCAGGGCTTATGGTATGAACGTGAAACTTTTATTGGATTTGGCATTTCAGATCGTTGAGGTAGATAAGATCATCACCGCCAAAGTTAAGCCTCTGGCTCCAGTGTTTCAGTGTTTGTTTTAATAGATAGTACGTTTCAGCTTGCTGGTCTTTGTATAGAAGGTTTAAAGACTTAAATAGGTCAAACTCGCAGCTTAATGTTTTATCATCAGAAAAGTGAGCAGAGAAGCCATTGTATAGAAAGTGACTTTGCTCATTTTCATCAACACTCCATTGGTAAATCTCATCGACGCTTACAGGGGTGATAAATTGAGATCGACGATCTTCTAGTTGAGCGAGAGCTCCATCAATTCCGTCTGGATACTTTTCTTGTAACTCTTGCTGAGCTCGCTTGCTTCTTTCTAAAAGGTTTTCGAAGCGTTTCTTATCAAAGTATCCCGTTGCTTCATCATATTGCTCTTGATAGCTGGCTTGGCTATCAGCTAGCTTTTTGATTTTCTTGTATTCACTTGAATTTCTCTGAGTGAGTTTGTCTGCACTCTTGTTCAGTTCAGCCGATAATAGGTTGGAGAACTTCTGTGAAGGTATATCCATATTACAACGGTATTCAATCACTGTTCTGTCACGATTATCTTCAAATGCTTGCCATTCGACCTCATTACACACCTTACGATGATTGAAGGCTTGGTTGATGGTCAGTGACGGCTCATATTGAGTCAGTTGATTTTCTCCGTTTATATAGCTGAAAGGCTGTTGCTGTAGAGAGTCGGCTCCATTGTCACCGCAGCCGAAAAGTAAAAGTGTAGTGGTAAGAGCGCTGATTGAAGTAACGGTACGAATTGGTACTGACATTGTTTTATCCTTAAATGAAGGAGTGGCTGATTCCCCCTAATAGCTGACTATCGTTTTAGTTGTCTTTATCCCATAGTCAGTAGCAGGTGATTTATTACCCGGTTAATTTACAAGGAGGGGGGAAGTTGCGGTGATGGTGTTTGATGCTTCTTTTAATCAGCAACGACTTTATAAAGAATCCAGGCCAAAATAGGGTCAATTACCAGTCCGAGTAAAAGCCACCAACCAAAGCTGCGACCATTACTCTTCGCGTACAGCGCCAGTATAAAAGCGAAAAAGACCCATAAAAGCACTAATATCATAATTTATTCTCCTGTTTGAATTGATTGCACCGATACGGGTGCCATTTAAATAGTACATTAAACATAATCTATCTGCACCCATAATGGTGCAGGTGTGTTTGTGAACAAGATTGAGAAAAACATTACTGGAAATCAAATCCGCAATATCAGATTGTCTCAGCAGCTCTCTCAGCAAGATGTTGAACGAATGTGTAGTCTCAAAGGGTTTGATATGACAAGAAGCAAATTAGCGAAGGTTGAGTCTGGCATGGTCCGTGTGACGGATGAGATGCTAAAGAATCTTGCGGACATACTGAATGTTGGTGTCGAAGAGTTCTTCTATTAATCTCTAGTCTAGCAATGAATGACTTCTTTAATATTGCGGTTTCAATAACCTCTGAGCTCTATGTTTATAAGGGATCGTCGCTCCCGCCCCCTCACGAAATGTTCATTCTTAAAGTTCAAGAGAAACAAAATCTTTATCGACTTCATCTTGAGTGATACCGATATAGCGAAGCGTCACGCCTTCAGAAGTATGGCGAAGCATTTTCATGACACGGCCTGTATCTTTTGTGGATTGGTAAAGAAAGTAGCCTCGCGTCTTTCTCATCGAATGAGTACCTAAAGCGATATTCAGCTCTTGGCCTACTTGTTGAAATGCCATGGACACAGCGCGTCGCGAGATTGGCTGGGGTGGTTTGTTTTTCAGCTGTTGGCATCGGTGAGATTGAAACAAGTAAACGTGGTCGGGATGTTGCTCTCTCAATCTAGCAATGTACTGCTGCGCTTTGGTATTGAGTTGAATGTTGGCCAGCTTGCCAGTTTTACTTTCACGAATAATGAGTCGGTCCTGATGAATGTCTTCAAATCGAATCGACAACAAATCAGAAATCCGCAGTGCTAAGTTTAATCCGATATGCCATACATCGGCCATTTGTGGATGACAACGAATACTCAATAGATGACCAACCATACGTATGGTGTCATCGTCTTTGATTGCTTGGACTTCAGCCATAGTCTGCTTCCCTTTTTGTCTGTAGAAGAGTGTTTTGGGAAGCACAGAGCCGACGATATTAAAGAACCCTTATACTGCAAGGGATGAAAGCTTCCCGTTTTAACAATATGGGAAGCAGGCTCGTTTTGGCTCTGTGCTAGTGGTTGTGTTGAATGTTTGTGAGGCGTGGGACATGGGTTGATGTGTCTAACTACACTCGACTTGGATTTGGTCGTAGGCGTCCATCGACATATAGCTAAGAAAGTTTCCTTCCCATAGCTCGTAGAGTTCCGTCATCGTTGGTAAGCGAATGCTTTGCCATCCCGCATAACGCGAAAAGACCACTGAGTTTCCGATATCAAAATCAATATCTCTATCTAGCTCTGGGTAAGCACCACCGCAATAACTGAAGTCGGTGATGTAAAGGATGGTGTAGTGATTCTCTGAAACCTGGCTTAAAGCAATTTCAACAGGATGATAACCACCATTTTCAGCGCTGTAACTTTTATCTCTAAAGTTCACAATGATGATCTGCTGCCCACGGCTGTCGGAGTGTTGGCTAAGTACATGGTTTAAGCTGCTATGAAGCTTCTGGGAAATAGGTAAGCATGAAGGGCTGAAAGTAACGGTTGATGATTGAGAATTTGACATAGTCGATCCTTGTTTTTAAATATGAGATTACTTGATGGTCGTTGCAGCGAAGTAATCAAAGCTTTGCTGGTGGAAGGTGTTTGTTAACGCGTGTTGCCAAGAATGAAAGAGTTCGATGACTTGTGGCTGATTGAGGTCGCATCGCTCGATATCTGGTTGATAGAACCATTGATGGCTGAAGTTGAAATACAGCTCTACTTCCAACTGTTCATCCTCATCGGAAGGAAAAGCAAAGCTGGTCATGGTCGCAATTTTCCAAGCTCCTTCTGGAGACTCTCTGAACAAGTGCACTTCCAATGGATGTGGACCTGATCTATGCGTTAGGTAGGGTGAGTGTCTAAAGTTAAGGGCAATACGTTCAGTAGTCTCAGGAATAGTGCACAAACTGATAGACGCTTCTAGATAGCGTAGAAGCAGTTGTGATAATGATGCGTAGCGACAAGGCAATAAGACGGTCTTCATACCCACCCCTTTTCTGCAAATGACACACAATTCTCACCCACAACGATGTGGTCCAATACTCGTATATCCACCAGCGTTAGTGCATCCACTAGACGTTGCGTAATGCGTCTATCAGCCTGAGAGGGCTCGGCAATGCCTGAAGGATGGTTGTGAGCAAAAACCACCGCAGCAGCATTGTGGTTTAGTGCAGCCTTGAGTACTTCACGTGGATAGACTGAGGCCGCATCAATGGTGCCAAAGAACAGTTCTTCAAAACTGATCAACTGATGTTGGTTATCAAGAAACATCACAGCAAATACTTCGCGGTCGTGAGCCCCTAATTTCAGCTTTAAGTACTCTTTAACATTGGTGGGGTTAGTGAAGGTGCCTTCTCGTTTGTACTTTGAAGCCAGTGCTTCGGCTGCACGTTCTAGCAGTTCATTCAACTCAGAGGTTTTAAATGGGTAGTCGTGTTGGTTGTTAGAGTTACGCATAAGAGCTCCTTGGATCATCTGTTTGGTTATGCGTACTGATGAAATATATCTGAGAGCGTTTTGAATCGGGACGTGAGACGTGAAGAGGGGGAATTTCCAGAGACAGGTAAAAAATAACTCACTTACCGTTGTTATGTAGCAATCGCAATAAAGCGACGGATTAACATTCAACACAACACAACAGAGCGGTGCAAAATTTGTATCGGCTGTTTAGTCTCTGGGAGTATAAAAATGAACAAAGAAATTTATGTAGACGCGGTCATTGTAGAGAAGCAGAGAGGACGCCTTGTTGGTGGGCTTGGAATGATCGCCCTCGATGAGAGTGGAAGTATTAGTGGTGAGGATTGGCTGTTCTTTGACAGCGTTACGGACCGTACTCACTTAGATTTGTCAGCGCTTGCTTTTGGATTAAAGTACGCCAGTGATGGCGATATTATTTATTCAAGCAGTGATTATTGTGTCGATGGTTTTAATGAGTGGCTTGATGGCTGGAAACGTAGAAATTGGCGTAAAGCAAATAAAAAGCCGATAGCGAATCAAGACCTTTGGGTGCAAGTAGATGAACGAAGTGCAGATAAGCAAGTTGAGGTGAGGAAAGTCGCTGCTTGCTCCGCAGGAAAAGATGTCGCTTATAGATACGCTCTTGCAGCAGCGAATCGACAATTGTAATAAGAATGAATCACTTGCTGGCATTGCCAGCAGGTGTTTTTTTTGTTGTTACTGGGTTTGAAGGTGGCATGGAACACCACAAGGTACAAAACGGTATTTTTCTACGTGCCAGGTAATCACATGGGAACCAATAACATAGGAGGACGTCCCATGAGATTTCTAAAACTAAAAGAAGTAATGCAAAAGACCGCCCTTAGCCGTTCAGCGATTTACAGAAAAATGAATGACAATAACTTTCCGCAATCAATCAATTTAGGTGATAGAGCCGTCGCTTGGGTGGATAGCGAGGTTGAGGATTGGATGAAAGCGTGTTTGAGATTCCGTGGGGTTGAAGAGCAACAGAATTATTGAACAGAGTTGTGCTTTCTATCCGTGTTGTGGTTGGTGCTACGAACAAATAACAAGCAATCAGTATCAATCAATTTGAAGAAACACTTCGTTGAGCAATAAATAGCTTTTCAGCTTCATAAATTTCAAAGCAACAACTAGGCTTTTGTGCATTCATATCTTGATGGTGATTTAGTGATACCAGTACGCTCTCTAGGTTAATCTGAAACTAAATTATAGATGGCTGCGGTGTTTGGGTTGAAGAGCAAATCAAACAGTCTCCATAACAAAAATATGTTAATCTCAACGCATTTTTAATGTTTTCGTTTACATAGCTTAGAGCGAAAGTACATACAAGATGTGCTTTTTTTGTGACAGGGTCTATATCTGAAAGCCGTCAATAAACTCGAATTCGAGCTTTGTCGTGATGACTACGTTGCAAAACCATCGTAAACAAATATGAGTAATAAGTAATGAATTTAAGTAGCACAATCAAAAGCATACAGGATATCATGCGGAAGGATGATGGTGTGGATGGCGATGCACAAAGGCTTGGTCAATTGACTTGGATGCTCTTTTTGAAGGTTTTTGATCAGAGAGAAGAAGGGTGGGAAAAGGATGCAAAAAAAAGCAGTGTTCCTTACATTTCTCCCATTCCAGAACAGTTTCGTTGGAGAAACTGGGCAGCGCCCACGGGCAGTGAGAGAAAAGCGAATAAGCTTGGCTTTGATTTGATTGAATTTGTAAATGCAGAGTTATTCCCAAGTCTCAAAGCTATCGAGTTTCCAACATCAATACCTAGCGAAGAAAATATCACTAGATATGAGTTATTGAGTAGAAAACTAACGCCGGTGATCAGAGAAGTGTTTCGAGATGCAAATAACTTCATGAAGTCTGGACCATTGATGTTTGCGGTTATTGAGAAACTGGAAAAAAGTATCAACTTTCATGATTTTACGACTCGCTCTCAGCTAGGAGATGTCTATGAGCAGTTGTTGAATGACTTGCGTGGTGCTGGAAATGCGGGAGAATTCTATACTCCTCGAGCAATTACGCAACTTATGACTCAAATGGTAAACCCGAAGCTAGACAAAAAAGAAACGGTTCTCGATCCAGCATGTGGTACGGGAGGTTTTCTTACAGCTGCAATTGAGCATTTTAGAACGCAAGCAAAAGAAAGCTCTTTTGATGAAGAAAATAATGAAATTGAAAAGCTAATTTTCGGTATAGAAAAAAAACAGTTACCACACTTACTGTGTAGCACCAATATGTTAATACATGGATTAGAAGTTCCTGATCAGATAGAACATATGAATACTTTAGGTCAGCGAGATTGGAGTGAGTGGGGAGCTAAACATCAGAGGGATTGTGTGATAACGAACCCTCCTTTTGGTGGCTATGAAGATGATGAAGTGGGCCGTGATTTCCCTTCTGATTTGCGAACCAAAGAAACAGCAGACATGTTTATGGCTTTAATTGTAAAAAAGCTATTGAAAGATGGGGGGCGAGCAGCTGTAGTATTGCCAGATGGTTTTATGTTCGGAGGAGGGATCAAAGGGAAGCTTAAAGAAATGCTTCTCCGAGAGTGTAATTTACATACTATCATCCGTCTACCAAAGGGGGTTTTCGCACCGTATACGACGATTAAAACAAATTTATTGTTCTTTACCCGCAAAGGTCCCAGCACAAATGGTAGCAAGAGTTTTGCGACCGAAGATATTTGGTTCTATGAGCATCCCTACCCTGAAGGTTACAAGAGTTATTCGAAAACGAAACCTATTCGTATAGAGGAGTTTGCTCCCGAAAAAGATTGGTGGGGAAATGAAGAGAATAACTTCAGCGAACGAGAAGAAAATGAGTTTGCTTGGAAATACCCTTTCCGAAAAAAACGCGAGCAAGCTTTGGTTGCCGCTCAGCCTCTTTGGGATAAAGCCAAGCAGTTGAACGATCGAGCTAGTGATCTAGAGGCTAGTATTCGCTTGTTGCGAGAGGATCTCAAAGGCACTAAAAATTGTGAAACTCGTGAACAATTCAACCAAAAAATTTCACAATTACAAGCGAAATCTGAGCCATTACGTTTGCAGGCTAAGGATGCAAAAGCCGCAGGCGATCGTATTTACTGGCCAATTTATAACTTAGATATTAAAAACCCTAACACAATAGAAGAAAGCCAAGACCCCGATGAATTACTTATTAAATATAAAAAGCTATTGGGCGAAATTGAGGAAATCGAAGAACAACTCAAGAATGAACTGGCCGCTGTTTTCTCCCCTCACTTTAGTGGTGAGGATGTCTAATGGATTCTAATCAGTTTTTATCTGAGTTTGGTCATATTGCTAATGCGCCAGGAGGTGTAAGGCGTTTGCGTGAGTTAATTTTAGCTCTGGCAATGCAGGGGCGTTTAGCCGAATCAAAATCAAATGACAGTCAAATTAGTAACAATTTAGATATTATTAATCAAGTCAAGCAACGCTTAAATAAAGAGAAGAAGATACTTACCTCTAAATTCGTTCCTGAATTACAGCAAAATGAGTTTCCGCATGCTATTCCTCAGCATTGGGGATGGGTTCGATTTGGAAACATCGCACAGCATAACACTGGGAAAACTCTTAATAAGCGTCAAAATATAGGTGAAAAAAGGTACTGTATTACTACATCAAACCTATATTGGGGGGAGTTTGAGCTTAATGAAGTAAAACAGATCCCAATTGAAGATAAAGAACTCGAAAAGTGCACTGCAACAAAAGGTGATTTATTGATCTGTGAAGGAGGAGATGCAGGCCGTGCGGCAGTATGGAGTTATGACTATGACATCTGTTTTCAGAACCATGTGCATCGAGTTCGCTTTTACGCTTTGGTAGATCCATATTTTGCATTTCGCTTCCTTCAAAAAATTAGTGCTACTGGTGAGATAAATGAATTTCGTAAAGGGGTCGGTATCTCAAGCATGTCAGGAAAGGCTTTAGCTTCAATACCTTTTCCTCTACCTCCATTGGAAGAGCAAACACGCATTGTTGCTAAAGTTGATGAATTGATGGCGTTATGTGATCAATTAGGTGCGCAGCAGGAAAAGCAACGAACTTTACAAGCGAAAGTACGCAAGTCGATCTTACAAGCTGTTGCCTTAAGCCCAAGTGCACGAGAACTGCAAGACAACTGGCAACGATTACAAGATAACTTTAGTCAATTGTTTTCTTCCACAGATGGAGTGGAGGAATTACGTCAAACTATTTTTGATCTTGCTATATCTGGTCGCCTCAGTAATTTTTCAGAGTCAGATGAGCCTTCCACTATTTTGAAACAAAAAATCCTTTCCGCGAAAAAGCTTGGTTTGGAAGATGGCACTTTTTCCCGAAAGAAACAGGTGAAACCAGAACTTTTGGAAGAAACTGATTTGCCCTTTCATTGGAGTGTCATTACGCTCGATGAAGCGATATCAACAATCGATGCTGGTTGGAGTCCTGCTTGTTTGCCGAACGCTAGAACAGACGAAAATAAGTGGGGGGTACTAAAAACCACAGCAGTTCAGGTGTTGAAGTTCCTACCAAATGAACATAAAGAACTACCAATTGCTTTAGACCCTAGACCACAGTATCAAATTGAAGGTGGTGACATTCTAATAACTCGTGCTGGCCCGAGAAATCGGGTGGGTATTTGCTGTGTGGTAGCTCATGCGCCTCCAAAGCTAATGATTTCTGATAAGTTAATTCGTTTTCATATTGTGAATGATCTCATTAATCCCAACTTTGTTGCATTGTGTTTGTCTGCTGGCGAACCCGGACGAATACTTGAACGTTTGAAGTCTGGGATGGCCGAAAGTCAGATGAACATCTCCCAGAATAAGTTACGCTCAATAACAATCCCTCTTCCCCCTAAGGAAGAGCAACTTCGCATTTTGGAAAAGGTAGACTCGTTACTGGAAATGGTGAACGCATATAGTGAAAAACATCAGGAATACTTGCGTATTGGTGAGTTAACTGCTGCTGCTACTATTTCAAGTCTTACAGGGATCGCCATAGAGCAAGAAGAGCAATATATGAAAACTCCACAAACTGAACTGGTTTCGACGGTACGTCTAGGCGTGTTGCCAAATGTTAAAGATCAGGCCCCGCTTGCCACAATTCTTACTCGCCATAATGGAGAGATGAATGCGAAAGATCTATGGCAACGATTTAGCGGTGATATCAATGCTTTTTATGCACAGCTTAAGCTCGAAATCCAACACGGATGGATAGCAGAGCCAAAAGAAGCTCAAATGTTAGAGAAAGAACAAGATTAATCAGAGGTAAGCCATGCGCTTGAAAAGATTAGCGTTAAAGGAATATCGCAACCTGCGTGGGGTAGATATTACTTTTTCAGAGACATTCGAACACAGTTCAGGCATCAATGAGAGTGAAAAAAAAACTGTTCGTAGCCATGCTCTAATTGGCCAAAATGGTACTGGTAAGTCTAATTTATTGGAGGCGCTGGTTACCATCTTCCGAGATATTGATCTAGACCTTGATATTTCTTTTGACTATGTACTTGAGTACAGCATCCGTGGGCACCAAGTTAAGATTGAAGCTGATATGGAGAAACGAAAGCGACGCCCATATGTTTGGGTTGATGGAAAGTCAGAATCCCAAAGTTACCTTTTAAGAAATAAGGAACTATTGCCATCGCACATTTTCGCTTATTACTCAGGACGCAATGAAAGAATGGAGGCTCTTTTTCAAAGTCATCAACGGCGCTTCAATAAACGTCAAGAGATCACAGCTGAAGAAGTTATACCAGCAGAGTTGCTACGTAATTTGTCAAACTCTGAGGCAGACCGCGAAGCAATTGAACGGGTTCGCAGACTTGAAGACAATAAACAGCTCAAAAACTTTGGTGATGATCGATTAAGACGCCTCTTTTATTGTCGAGGAGGGCACAGTCAGTTAGTTCTATTGGCGTGTCTATTATCTGATGATCCTGTATTTAAAAAGGTGTTGGAGAATCTGAATATTGAGTCTCTTGAGTCAGCCCTTTTCGTATTGAAACAGCCTCATCGTCTGCGTAAGCTTGAAGATGATGATATCGAGCAAGGTGATCCTAGGTTTTGGTATGCTCGTGGTAATGTTGTTTCGGAGTTTTTGGATAAACTTTGGAAAGTCAGTTGGGCTCCAATTAGGAACGAAGAGTCAAAACTCGTTGATTTTCGTGGTAGACGAGAGCGGCAGAGACAGCTGTACATGTACGTACCTACACCAGAAAAATTGAGAGAGTTAGGTGAACTCGTTGGTACTGCAGAGAGCTTTTTTCGTTATGCTGAAGGTGCATATATCGGTGATTTGATCGATGAAGTTCGAATCACAGTCAAGAAAAAAGATGGGCATGGAGGAAAAGTTGATTTTACACAACTTTCTGAAGGTGAACTTCAAATGCTCACTGTTCTAGGGCTAATGAGAATTACAAATGAGTCTCATAGTTTGTTCTTGCTTGATGAACCTGATACTCACTTAAACCCAATATGGAAATTGAGATATTTTGATGATATTGAAGATGTACTGAATCCCTCGGCAGAAAGTATTGTTCAGGGTGAGTCACAAGTTTTAATCACAACGCATGATCCAATAATGATAGGCTCTCTGAAGAAAGAACAAGTTCATATCATTCGCAAAAATGGTGAAAAAATATGGGTTGATCAGCCAGATGAACATCCTCAAGGTATGGGTGTTACTGGGTTATTGAAAAGTGACTTGTTTGGTCTCTCCTCTACTTTAGATAGGGAGACTGAGAGGAGACTTTACCGACGAAACGAGTTGTTCGCAAAGGAAACTAAAACGGCTTCTGAAAATGAAGAATTAGCCAAACTGAGTAGAGAGCTTGCGGATATTGGATTTTCAATGGCCGAGTTCAAAGATCCTGTTTATGCGATGTTTGTGAGGAAAATGGCACAGCATCGAAAGTACACCCAAGGGATACTTTCTTCTGAAGAGATCCGAGAGCAAGAGGCAATAGTGGATAGTATTATTGATGATATCTTAGGAGAAGAAAACTAAGCATGCGTTTCATTAATATGGCCGGTGTAACGCCAGTAAATACACCTAGGTCTACTTTTCTTCCTAGCTGGAGCCCATGGACTCAAGATGAATGGAACAATTGGTTAACACGTTCAAGTCAATATAACCAAAAATTGATTGAATTCCATAATGAAGGGCAGGTTAAAAAACGAAATGAATTTATCAATAGTCGTTCCTCCCATTGGGGAAAGCTTAAAGATTGGTTAAAAGTACTGTCACATGGAAAGTGCTGGTTTTCTGAGGTACAAGAGTTGTATTCTCACTACGATGTTGAGCACTTTCGCCCAAAAGCTAAGACAAAATCTATGGATGGGACAGAAAGGGATGCTTATTGGTGGCTGGCTTTTGATTACACTAATTATAGACTTTGCGGAAACGTGGGTAATCGAAAAAAAGGCAATTGGTTTCCATTGAGAGATGGATCTTTGGTTTCGTGTAGTCAAACGCAAAGTGAAGAATCCGAAGAACCTTACTTGCTTGACCCAACTGATGTTGATGATGTTGGCTTAATCTCTTTTGATGATGAGGGGAAAGTTATTCCAACACCAGGATGTTCTGAATGGGAAATTAAACGAGTGAATGAAACCGTCAAACGTCTGAAATTAAACGAACACAATGAGCTAGCGGAAGCTAGGAGAAAGGTTTGGTTAAGAGTTTCAGAAGAAATAGATGGGTATTTAAAGTATAAAGCTCGATGTGTTAACGGTGGAAATCCAGTAGCTAAAGAAAAAGTAAGAAGCCATTGCCTTAATATTCGTAATATGACATTACCTGAAGCAGAGCTTTCATCGGTTGCTCGGTGGTGCGTTGTGTATCGTAATGATCCTCAGCTCTCGCGTTTAATAGCGGCGTAAACCTAAGACAACCCGTCCTATGACTTAAAACAGTTAGGAACTACTGGTTTTCAATTGCTTCCTGCCACAGAGAGGCTCCCTTTGGAAGCCTCTTTTATATGATTGCCTCACCAACGCATCATCGGCTTTCTGCGCTGAAGGTAATCTGTTCGGTTATAGGCACTACGTACCTGGTTATCATCAACGTGAGCTAAAGCTGCTTCTATTAAATCGGCTTCAAAACATGATCGTTGAGCTTTGTACTAGCTAGGCTAGTGAACGTAAACCATGGCTAACAAGCCTACCAGCAAGCCCCATACGCTTTAGTGCCATATTTGCCGTTTGGCTATTGCATGGTTTCTTAGGATCTCGGTCAGAAGGAAAAATAAACTCTCTTTGTCTGCTAATAGGCTTCATTACCTCCAACAGTTCTAGCATTTGTTTAGTAAGTGGGATGCGGTGTTCTCCTCTTTTTTCATTCTCTCTGGGGGAATGGTCTAGACTTCCTCTTCCCAATCAATTTCGTCCCATCGAGATCCAGAAGCTTCAGAGGGACGAGTCATTGTGTGAAGTTGCCATTCTAACAAGTAGTGAGTCGTAGGTTTTATTTGTGCATTGGCAATTGCTCTAATCAACTCTGGTAATTCTGCTGGTTTCAGCGCTGCCATATTTTCTTTTTTGGTTTTTGAACGCAGCTTTGATACCAGTTAGTGGGTTTGCCTGAACTAATCCATAGTTGGTAGCAAAATTCATAACTTCATTGAGGCGCTGAGATAAACGTTTGACAGTCTCTAAACTACCTTTAGATTCTATTGGCTTTAAAGCTCAATGGTGCAGTAACATCTTTAACTGGTGTATCGGATAGGTGAGGAAATATATGAAGCTCTAGAGTGCGCCAGATGTCAGTCGCGTAGTCAGGCGTAACCGAGTCATTCATAATTTCAAACTATTCTTCGTTACGTTTATAAAGGTGTGCTCATGAACCTATTTATACTCTTGCTGTTTTTTCTTTTGGTCTTCTTGAGGGTCTATACCTTGAGCGATCGGCTCTTTTGCCAATCAAGAGCTTTTCATTGCATGTGCAAGATTAACATTTGGAACTCGACCTGTGTTGTAATTAGCTCGTTTCTCATTTGTTGGACGGTAATAGTTTAGTTGCCACTGTTTGAGCCACTAGGGAGTACACGCAGTAATCCTTGTCCATCAGAAAGGTGGTATTCCTTTTCTTTTGGCTTTACGTTTTAACTTCTGTTGCTGTTAACGGTTTAGTAATTCTAGGTATCGTAGTAACTATAATCTATGGGTTGACTAAAAGTCAAAGATGTGGTGGGGTGTTTTGGGGCGTCTTTAAATGTTGAATTGGTGGAGCTGGCGAAAACAGAGTCTGATATCGACGCACTCCTACCTTGGAACTTAGAGCACTAGTATGTCGCCCCGTGGGTTCATGGGGCTGATATGGTTTTTTATCGCACCTTATGCCAAGCTTAGACTACATCGTTATATCATTAACTAATGAAGCCCTTTCAGCCATACTGGCTGAAAGGGCTTCATTTTCTTGTGTGGTAGACTAGGCGTGTAAAGCTTTTGTGACTTCATCAAAAATGTTTTAGATATATGTTATTACCGTGAACATCAATATTCAGGTCAAGCATGACATGGATAAAATCAAGTTAATAAAATTAGAAGCAGTGATTGAAATGACGACTTTGAGTCGCTCTGCTATCTACAGAGGCATAAGAGAATATAGGTTCCCCAAGCAAGTACGTTTGAGCCGTCGCTCAGCTGCTTGGGTTGAAAGTGATATTCAGAACTGGATAAAAGCACAAGTCGCGGAAAGGCAGAACATATAGATTTGAGAGGGGCAGGTTAAGGCCCTCTTTTTTTGTTTCGAGGATATAGGATGTCGCGGGGTTTTAGGTTTATAGAATACTTTAGTTTGTAACTTGAAATCTTGCAGGTGCGGACGAAAAGTAACCATTTGGAATTCGAGATAGAGAACTAAGGTTTCTTTTATATCAATGAGTTAGCTTTTTTGGTTAGTGTAGGTAAAAGTGTGGTTTTTAAATATTCGTTGCTTTAAGTTGTTGTTTTTAATGTAATTACACACTAATGCATCAGGAGTATGTTTTTGATCGGCTTTCACAGTTAACTTCTTTCGTTTATTTCTATTGCGGCTTAGGATACGTGAAAGCGTTTCGTGCGAAAAGCGACACATGCGAAAAGATGCAAACCCAAATGATATACATCTAGATTAAGGGAAGCAAAAGATGCAGACGACTCAAGCTCTTAGTGAAAAACTCGGACACTTACTTGCGAAGCATAAACATGTATTAGTGACGGCTGAATCTTGCACTGGCGGTGGTGTTGCAAGCGCGGTAACGGATATTGCTGGTAGCTCGGCTTGGTTTGACCGTGCTTTCGTGACCTATAGTAATGAAGCGAAACAAGAGATGATCGGTGTTCAGCTTGAAACCCTAGTTGAGTTTGGTGCTGTGAGTGAGCCAGTGGTTATAGAAATGGCTCACGGGGCGCTACAACATTCAAACGGCACTATTTCTGTGTCTATCAGCGGTATTGCTGGCCCGGGCGGCGGCACGGAAGAGAAACCGGTAGGGACTGTGTGTTTTGCTTGGAAAGCAGTAAATGGGTGGAACAAAGTAGGAACGCATGTATTTACAGGCGATAGATCACAAGTACGCCAACAAGCTACGCACCATGCCTTACAAGTTATTTATGATTACCTATCAATGGAAGACAAGTAACATTTGTACAAATTATTTTCATACAGGTATGGACACTGTATGAATCAACAGTATAATAAAAGCCAATTAGTCACCCCTTTGTGGGTTAGAAATAGATTCTAAGTCGCTTGTTGAAACAACCGATTATGTGGAGATAGAAATGGACGAGAATAAACAAAAAGCGTTAGCTGCAGCCCTTGGTCAGATTGAAAAGCAATTTGGTAAAGGTTCTATCATGCGTCTTGGTGATAACCGCACAATGGACGTAGAAACTATTTCTACAGGTTCTCTATCTCTAGATATCGCACTAGGTGCTGGTGGCTTACCGATGGGACGTATCGTTGAAGTTTACGGTCCAGAATCATCAGGTAAAACTACGCTAACGCTTGAGCTTATTGCTGCAGCGCAGAGAGTGGGTAAAACGTGTGCATTCGTGGATGCGGAACACGCACTTGACCCTATCTACGCTCAAAAGTTGGGTGTTGATATCGATGCTTTGCTTGTATCTCAACCTGATACCGGTGAACAAGCTCTAGAAATCTGTGATGCACTGGCTCGTTCAGGTGCTATCGATGTTCTTGTTATTGACTCGGTTGCTGCACTAACACCTAAAGCTGAGATCGAAGGCGAAATGGGCGATAGCCACATGGGTCTTCAAGCGCGTATGCTTTCTCAAGCAATGCGTAAGCTGACAGGTAACCTTAAACAGTCTAACTGTATGGCTATCTTCATTAACCAAATTCGTATGAAAATTGGTGTAATGTTCGGTAACCCAGAAACAACTACAGGTGGTAATGCACTTAAGTTCTACGCATCTGTTCGTCTTGATATTCGCCGTACTGGTGCAATCAAAGATGGTGATGAAGTTGTTGGTAACGAGACTCGTATCAAGGTTGTTAAGAACAAGATTGCTGCACCATTCAAACAAGCTGAAACTCAAATCCTTTACGGCAAAGGCTTCAACCGCGAAGGTGAGCTTATCGATTTAGGTGTTAAGAATAAGCTAGTTGAGAAAGCGGGCGCTTGGTACAGCTACAAAGGCGACAAGATCGGCCAAGGTAAATCGAACTCTTGTAAGCACCTACGTGAAAACCCAGAGATCGCTCTGGAACTTGATACTAAGCTTCGTGAATTGCTACTGACTCCTGCTGTTCTTGAAGAGAAAGGCGCAGAGAAAGAAGAAGAAAACGAAGAGCTATAAGCTAACGGTTTATAGAGCGGGTGTTTGAAAGGAACATCCGCTTTGAAAGAATAGGAAGCCTCGCATATTTTATGTGGGGCTTTTTTTGTCAAAGTATCTGTCTCCATCCTTGCAGCGCCTTGCTAGATCTATTTGGTTGTTTGAGGTAGCTTGCCAATTTTTTGTTTGTTCCCTATCTGAGCTAGTGGAATATTCTTCATTTTATCGATTTCCAACTAAAATCCTGCCCAAGGGTGTCTTTTCTACAAGAAAACTAGTCGAAGCCTTAACCATGATCTACAATACGGCAAAATTCTAACTCGACTATTTTCAGGAAGAGCTGCATGTACATGAGCACTGATGAGGTTCGCAACGCGTTCCTTAAGTTCTTTGAGAGCAAAGAACACCAAATCGTAGACAGTTCATCGTTAGTTCCACATAACGATCCAACCCTGCTGTTCACTAACGCAGGTATGAACCAATTCAAAGATTGCTTCCTAGGCGCCGAAAAGCGTGCCTACTCTCGAGCAACTACGGCTCAGCGTTGTGTACGTGCTGGTGGTAAACACAATGACCTTGAAAACGTAGGTTTCACGGCTCGTCACCACACATTCTTCGAAATGCTAGGCAATTTCAGCTTTGGCGATTACTTCAAAGAAGAAGCGATTGGGTTTGCTTGGGAATTCCTGACTGAAACACTAGGTTTGCCGAAAGAGCGTCTGTTAGTAACGGTTTACGAGACAGACGACGAAGCGTTCGATATCTGGAACAAGAAAGTGGGCATTCCAGCTGACAAGATTGTTCGTATCGGCGACAAAGAAGGCGGCAAGAAGTTTGAATCTGATAACTTCTGGACGATGGGTGACACAGGTCCTTGTGGTCCATGTACTGAAATCTTCTACGATCACGGTGAGCACATTTGGGGCGGCCGTCCTGGTACACCTGAAGAAGATGGCGACCGTTTCATCGAGATCTGGAACAACGTATTCATGCAGTTCAACCGTCACGCTGACGGCACTATGGAACCGCTACCTAAGCCAGCTGTAGATACTGGTATGGGTATTGAGCGTATCTCTGCAATCATGCAGGGCGTTCACTCTAACTACGAAATTGATGTATTCCAAAAGCTAATCAAGGCGACAGCAGAAGTAGTAGGTCACGACGACCTATCTAACCAATCGCTGCGCGTTATTGCTGACCACATCCGTTCTTGTTCATTCCTAATCGCTGATGGCGTAATGCCTTCAAACGAAGGTCGTGGCTACGTTCTACGTCGTATTATTCGTCGTGCAGTTCGTCACGGTAACAAGATTGGTGCACAAGGCGTGTTCTTCCACAAACTTGTGGGTGTACTGGCTGAAGTGATGGGTTCTGCGGCTGAAGAGCTTAAGAAACAGCAAGAGCTTGTTGAAAAAGTACTTCGTATCGAAGAAGAGAACTTTGGTCGCACGCTAGAGCGTGGCATGGTTATCCTTAACGACGCATTAGACGCACTTGAAGGCAAAGAGCTTGACGGCGAAACAGTTTTCAAACTTTACGATACATACGGCTTCCCTGCTGACCTTACTAACGATGTAGCTCGTGAACGCGACTTTACTATCGATGAAGAAGGCTTTGAGAAGGCGATGGAAGCACAGCGTAAGCGTGCACGTGAAGCAGGCCAATTCGGTACTGATTACAACGCGACGATCAAAGTAGACACGAACACTGAGTTCTGTGGTTACACAGCGACTGAAGGTGCGGGTAAAATCTCTGCGCTATTTGTTGACGGCGAAGAAGTATCTTCACTATCGGCTGGCGACAAAGCAATCATCATCCTTGAAGAGACACCATTCTACGCTGAGTCAGGCGGTCAATGTGGTGACGCTGGTACGCTAAAAACAGCATCTGGTCTATTCAAAGTACAAGACACTCAGAAGCTAGGTAACGCATTTGCGCACCACGGTGAGCTAGTTGAAGGTGTATTTGCTCAAGGCGATAAAGTAGAAGCAACGGTTGATGCTGAGCGTCGTGCTGCTATCTCACTAAACCACTCTGCAACTCACTTACTTCACTCTGCACTGCGCGAAGTTCTAGGTGAGCACGTTGCTCAAAAAGGTTCTTTAGTTAAGCCAGACAACCTACGTTTTGACTTTTCTAACCTTGAAGCGGTAACACCGGCACAGATTAAAGAAGTAGAGCGTTTGGTTAACGCACAAGTTCGTAAGAACCACGTGATTGAAACCAACATCATGGACATCGAGTCAGCGAAAGTAAAAGGTGCAATGGCACTGTTTGGCGAGAAGTACGATGATGAAGTTCGCGTTTTATCTATGGGCGACTTCTCGACTGAACTTTGTGGTGGTATCCACGCAAGCAACACGGGTGATATCGGCCTATTCAAGATCACTTCTGAAGGTGGTATTGCTGCGGGTATTCGTCGTATTGAAGCGGTAACGGGTGAAGCGGCTCTAGATGCAGTAGAAGCTCAGGCTAACGCTTACGAAGAGAAATTGGCTGAATCAGCTAAGAAAGCGAAATCGCTAGAGAAAGAAATCCAACTGCTTAAAGAAAAGATGGCTGCTGCAGAAAGCGCAAATATCATGGGCAAAGTAGAAGACATCTCTGGTACTAAAGTTTTGGTTGCTGCAATTGAAGGCGCAGACAACAAGAACCTACGTACTATGGTTGATAACGCTAAAAACCAAGTAGGTAGCGGCATCATCCTGATTGCGAATATCGCAGACGGTAAAGTTGGCTTGATTGCTGGCGTAACCAAAGACCTTATCGGCAAAGTAAAAGCGGGTGACCTCGTTAAGATGGTTGCTGAGCAAGTTGGCGGTAAAGGCGGCGGTCGTCCAGATATGGCTCAAGCGGGCGGTACCGACGTTGAAGCACTGCCAGAAGCGCTTAAATCTGTGCGTACTTGGCTAGAAGAGCGTCTTTAAGCTTAAGTAATTGATATAAAGATGCCCAATCAGTTGATTGGGCATCTTTTATTTTGCCTATTGGAAGCGTGTTTAAACAAGGTTTGATTGAGATTAACCAAGAAGTCCAATGGAAACGTTAGACTCCTTGGTTAATTTTTTATTGCTTCGCCCTGACGCGGAGTATGTGTTTTTTTGTCATATATAGACATTGGTCTTGGGAAGGTGAGGACGGGTGAAAATGCCTCTTATCGTGCAGAAATTTGGTGGAACGTCGGTGGGTTCAATAGAGCGGATCCATCATGTAGCAGAAAAAATCATTGAAGCGAAAAATGAAGGGAACCAGATCGTGGTTGTCGTTTCTGCTATGTCAGGTGAAACAAATCGGTTAGTTAACTTAGCTTCACAAGTTGATAGCGTGCCAAATGCTAGAGAGTTGGATGTGCTGTTAACGGCTGGAGAACAAGTTTCCATGGCTTTGTTAGCGATGACGTTGCACAAGTTGGGTTATGAAGCGACATCGATGACTGGCTATCAAGCCAAGATACACACCGATTCTAATCATAATAATGCGACGATTGAGCGTATTGATACCGCTCCTATTAGAGCGCTGTTAGATGATGACCAGATTGTCATTGTTGCAGGTTTTCAAGGCGTTAATGCGAAAGGTGACATCACAACCTTAGGGCGAGGTGGTTCAGATACCACGGCCGTTGCATTAGCGGGCGCGCTTCAAGCTAAAGAGTGTCAGATCTATACCGATGTTGATGGCGTATATTCCTGCGACCCTAGAGTGGTTAAGCAATCTAAAAAATTAGATACCTTAGACTTTCCCTCTATGGAAGAAATGGCTCGCAGAGGCGCTAAGGTTTTGCACCTTCCATGTGTTCAGCATGCGTGGCGACACAATGTACCACTGAGAGTACTTTCGAGTTTTGAAGAAGGCGAGGGCACTCTCATCGCGGGTAATGATTGTTTGAATGATATTGCTGGAATAGCCATTCAAAGAGATATGGTTCGCATCGAGTGTTTGAATCAAGATTTACCGTCTCTCATGTCGCATTGCCTGTTGTTAGGGATCGAAGTCTGTAGTGTGATCGAGGAAACAGAACGGGCAGCGCTCATTATCAAACCGGACATAAGTGCTAAATTAAAACTAGTTTTTGCTGAAAAAATCCGTAATAGTGAATATGTTAGTTTGTTAACTGTGGTAGGAAGCCGAACGCAAGAAATTGTGGTCAGTTCACATGGATTGTTGTCTGAAGGCGAAATTGATGTACAACATCACTTATTGCAGCAGCAGTCTTTAACTTTGGTGATATCACCAACGCAAGTCGATATAGCTGCTAACATATTACACAATGCATACATCGTAGCGCGTGAAACACAGGGTTATCTTAAAAAAGAAGTGCATTTTGGTTAAATAAACTCAATCGATAGTTTACGAAAATATAACTTTTGTTGGATAATGCTCTCGTAGCTAGATAAATTTAGAGATTACTCAAGGAGCAAAGAATGCTAATTTTGACTCGCCGTGTTGGCGAAACACTGATGATTGGTGATGAAGTAACAGTTACTGTACTAGGCGTTAAAGGTAACCAAGTACGTATTGGTGTTAACGCACCTAAAGAAGTATCTGTTCACCGTGAAGAGATCTACATGCGCATTCAAGCTGAAAAAGGTAATGGTAACGTTGCATCTGGCAACTACTAATACTTTTGCGTAGAAGAGGGGCTAGCATTGTTGCTAGCCTTTTTTGATCTTGGGGTGCACATAATCACAACTTAGCAATAGGTTGATTCACTAGCTGGCTTAGTTATAGATGCTGGATGGAGTGCTTGATATAGAAAAGCCACGCCACCAGAGTTAACTCTTATTGAAGCATCATGATATTTGTTTGCCATAGTTCAAGTTTTACTGACTTACCCTATGGCGAAATAGAGCATCCCGTAGTATGGTGCAAACAGCAGTGACACTTACTGCGAGATAAATTAGATAATTGTTTTCCGCTGTTAATTATTGCCAATCTTTCACCTTAATTTTTAAGGGAAAAAGCGCTAATTGGATGTTATAAGTTCAATTTGCAAGCGCTTTGATTAAATTGCAAACGGTTGAATGTTTTTGTCCGGTTTTTTTCAATAAAGTGTTTGACATATTTTCGGTAAAACGTAATATGTGCCTCCGCAAGACGGTGAGGTGGCCGAGAGGCCGAAGGCGCTCCCCTGCTAAGGGAGTATGTGGTTTATAGCCGCATCGAGGGTTCGAATCCCTCCCTCACCGCCATTTCTTGCACGTTTGAATTTGCAAGCAAACACAGAAGTAACAATGTGCGCCCTTAGCTCAGCTGGATAGAGTACCTGGCTACGAACCAGGCGGTCGGAGGTTCGAATCCTCCAGGGCGCACCATTCTTTAGATTACTTTGTTAAGAAGTAATGGATAAGAATAATGAATTAGGTGAGGTGGCCGAGTGGCCGAAGGCGCTCCCCTGCTAAGGGAGTATGTGGTTTGTAGCCGCATCGAGGGTTCGAATCCCTCCCTCACCGCCATTCATTACAGGCCTATGGCCTTTTTTTTGTTTCGTAGAAACAAGAATGTGATATATTTCACAACTTCTTCACTTGAAGATACCGTTGCGCCCTTAGCTCAGCTGGATAGAGTACCTGGCTACGAACCAGGCGGTCGGAGGTTCGAATCCTCCAGGGCGCACCACTATTTAGGGTTTTCATTAATCCTGATGTTGAACGTTTAGTTTTGCTTTATTGCCTTAACTGAAAGCTTAATATCGAAACCGTTG
>NZ_CAWNBB010000052.1:0-65879 GCF_963872585.1 Vibrio sp. 10N.222.47.A9
TAAATACGTGGATTCCATATAAGAAATGGGGCTCTTAAAGCGCCTTATCATCGTTTACAAGATAAGGGGTTGGATTTGGTAGCAAAAAGTTTAACAAGCTTGACGTTGGCACAGACGCGAGGAGACCTTTATCGAATGAAATACTTCAGTGAACTGAATGACATCAAAATGCAATTTACCTATATCGAAAAAGACTTTGGATTTGCCAAACGCTCAAAAGACATGTTTGACGAGCACTACTTGAAAGCAATTTATCAATACGGCTTCTATAAAGCGACTCAAGGGCAGCTTTGGGTCACTGAATTACCACAATAAAAAGAGCAAAGAAATGAACAACACAACACTGGCGTTACTATTACTAAGCATGTCAACGAGCGTTATGGCGCAAGACCTAACGAAAGCTGAGCAACATCACGTAGATAACCAAATGCAACAAATGACACGAGTACATGAAGATTCAGCCATTATTATGATTGATGAGAATTCGAGTTATGTTTCTATTGAATACGTTGGCGAATGGACAGAGATAAACAATTACGTTTCTCATGATGAGGTAAACGCGCTGCAACTACAAAAAGTGGGCAAAAAATTTGTTTACTCACAAACTGGCGATAGCCTCGAATTCTTAGAACAAAAGTTAATGGAACATATTGAGAAAGATCGCCCGAGCTATTTCAGTGTTGATGTATACCGAGATTATCATGGAGACTCAGGTGAATTTAATTATTTAGCGCGTGTCATCGAATATAAATAAGCGTTCTATAAACCTACTCAATTCAGTAGGTTTTCTTTTCTATCCAGCATGTTAGTCATGGCGTTATTTTCGTTGCTTAGTAGCAATTACGCGTTCTTGTGATAGTTTAAATACATGATTCGAGAAAAATTAGTACTTCATTATGAACTTTAGTATTGAACAACTTCTTGCTTTTGTGACTGTCTATGATCAACTGTCTTTCAGCAAGGCAGCAGTCAAACTTAACAAGCATAGAACGACAATCGGGCAGGTTATAACTAACCTTGAAGACCAACTCGCGGTAAGCCTATTTGAAAGGGTTGGACGCTCTGTAAAGCCGACGGAAGATGGTCATCATCTGTACCACTACGCTAAGCAAACGATTGAACAGGCAAGAACATTCGACAAGGTGGCTTTGAGCTTGTCTTATGGCGGGTTGGAAAACATCACCTTTGCTTATTCTGGTGTGATACCTCATCAAATGCTTTTGGATATTCGAAAGAAACTGCGTCGTGATTTCCCGATGATGCGAGTGAACTTTTTAATTCGAAACAAAAAGGATATTAAGAAGGGCCTTCAAAGCGGGGAGTACCACTTTGGACTAGTTAATGTGCATGACAGCCGTGGTATACACAGCTTTGATGCGACTTTTCTAGGTCACATTGAATTTTCCCCATTCGTTCAAAAAAATGGTGAGTTCTCATCTTTGGCGCAAGAGGATGTACTTTTAGCGTTAAGAAATTCAAAGCAGTTTATCTTGAGATCGTTTATTGAGGAGGGAATGTCAGAAAAAGTAACCATCAGCTCCGATAACGAAGAAGTCGATCAATTGGCGTTAGTTATTAAAATGGTTGAAGCCGGTTTAGGGTGGGCACTGTTACCAAAAACGTTTGCTCATTCTGAATTTTCCCATTACGACATTGAACCTATACAGTCGTCTGAAATGCAACAAGGATTCAAATTCGGTTTTGCGCTTTGGTGCCATCACTCTAAGCAAATGAGGGAAGTAAAATTATCGGTTTTATCTGTTATAAAAGAACATGTTGATCGAGTATTGAAACGAGATTAACAGAGCAAGAACGTAAGTAACTTATTAATAGAGGCTCATTTATATGAGCCTTTTGCGTTTCTGTCATTTAGAAAGCTCTTTAATTTTGTAGGGCGACATCCTCCATATGGGAGTAGGGCAAATATACAAAGCTGGTTATTATGCCCGTGCTGATGAGGAACTCTCTTAGCAGCAAAAAGTTCTTAATTTCAATGTTTATTGCACGGAAGCAAACTTTCAACCGAGGCTCAGTCCTCGGTTTTTTTTTGAGGCAATTTATATGAATCGCTGTGGTGTGCTTGCGTTATTCTCAAGCTCCTTATTGACCCCTTTTACTTCTATGGCATCCTTTTACGACCCAGTGGACGGTCAGTTTGATATGGGGCATCACATCGCGGAAAATGCGACTGGATTCTTACCCATACCTATCTTAATTACAGAGCCTGCCGTTGGGTACGGTGGCGGTGTTGCTGGGTTGTTTCTACATGAGAGTGAAGAAGAAAAACGTGTCCGTAAAGAAGCTGCGTTAAAGGCTATTGATGGAGGAGCGCAACTCGTTCCGTCTGCGATGAGTGTCGTAGGTGCTTTGGGGACTGAGAATGATACTTGGTTTGTATTCGGTGGCCATAGACGATCTTGGGTGAATGATTCAATACGTTATATTGGTGGTGGTGGTTTTGGTGTTGCGAATCTTGATTTATATAAGCAGTTTTCTCTTGGCGGGAAAGAGTTAGACCTTAAATTTGGTACAAAAACGTCAGTCGCTGTACTGTCGCAAAAGGTGCAATTTAGAATTGGAAACACGCCCTGGATGATTGGCGTGAAACAGTTATTAGCCAAGTCTAAAGTTGAATCTGATAATCGTTTGATTGATAAGTTAATGGAACTCACTTTAGGCACAGAGTCGGTGACATCAGGCTTAGGTATTGAAGCTGAATTTGATACAAGAGATAACTTGTTCTATCCAAAGAGCGGGTACCGGTTTTCAGCGGACTACATGGTTTTTGATGATGCTATTGGTAGTGATTCAAACTACCGTAACTTCAATATTGAAGGCGAAGGTTACATCCCAGTCGCAGAAAAGTGGACGCTTGGGCTAGCGGGTAATTATCAAAGCTATGAGCAAGATGATGGGTTCGTTTCTCCAACAGCCAAGCCATATGTTGAATTAAGAGGTGTTTCCTCATTTCGCTATCAGGGAGATGAAATTGAGACACTTCAAGGGCAGCTAACTTACAGCATAAGCCATCGTTGGAACGTATCAGGCTTCTATGGATCAGGAAAAGCATCAGAGCGAGCTGAACAAAGTAACAAGGTGAGCGCAGGTGGAGTAGGCTTTCGTTATCAAATTGCTCGTAGGTATGGTTTACATATCGGGATGGATTACGCACAAAGCCATGAAGAAAGTGCCGTCTACTTTAATATAGGCAGTGGATTCTGACAAAAAAATTGGTTTGAATTTTCCAATCAAAAAAGGCGCTAATTATTCATTAGCGCCTTTGAGATTTTGTTCAGCTAAGAGAAGAATTACTTCTTACGGCAGAACTCAGCGATTACGTACATTGATTGACCGCCGTTTGTTTTACCAGAAACAAGCTTAGGGTCGTCACCAACGCTGATGCCACGGATAACAGTACCTTGCTTAATCACTTGGTTAGTACCTTTGATTGGCAGGTCTTTGATTACTGTTACGTCGTCACCTTTTTTAAGTTCAACGCCGTTCACATCAAGAGGCTTGTCATCAGCAGACATGCCGATTTGTGCCCAAACTGATGTTTCTTCTTCAAGGTACATCATGTCTAGTGCGTCTTGAGCCCAGCTTTCAGAGTTCAGACGAGTAAGTTGACGCCATGCCATTACTTGAACTGGCGCTTCTTGGCTCCACATGCTGTCGCTTAGGCAACGCCAGTGGTTGATATCTTTTGGATCGTCAATCTCACCAAGGCATTTGTCACATGCCATGATGCCGTGATCCACTGTTACGTGGCTGTGTGGCGGTACTGCGTATGCAGTAAGAGAAGAATCAGAACCACATAGTTCACATTTAGATTGGCAGCGTTCTAGCATCGTAGCTTCAGAAGACATAATGGACTCACATTTATTAGGTATTAAATTACGGGGCTATTATCCACTTTATTTACAATAAAGAAAGAGGTCGTACGGTATTCTGTCTTGATTAATTTTAGCTGAGATCAACCATTTGTGTTTTAAGGTTCTATGCAAACGGTTAACTAGGGACGATAGGATGTCGATAGATACAAAAATGCCAGCGGTTAGGCTGGCATTTGGTTTCATTAAAAGGTACTTAAGTTTGAGTTACTCCAATAGTGCACTCGGTGCTGCTGTATCAAGGCTATCCGACTTCAAGAAATCAGTTACTTGAGCTCTCATTGATAGAGTATGAGAGGCATCAGAAAGGTCTGCTTGTGGTCCAATGATCGTAGAGTGCTTAGCCGTTTCGTCATACTGAACAAACACACGGTTTCCAATTGAAGGACTCGCTTTTGTAGAGTCGCTCAACCCTAACGTTGTATCTAAGCCTTCAGAACCAACAAATGAAGCTGTATATGATAACGGTGCACCATTATCATCATTGCCATTGTTTGGTACCGTTTCATCATTTTGCGACTGTATCAACAACGTTGGATAGCTAGAGCTAAATGATGACAGGTCCTCAGTGTTTGCTAGTGAATGTGGATCGACCGTGTCAATAAGGGTTTGAGCGGCGACTTTAAATGCAACTAATTCAGTTTCAATTGCTGCGGCGCTAGTTGGATTTTCCTTAGCAAAAGCGGTGTAACAATCACCATCTTTAATGTTGTTGGTTGCACAAGCTGTCGCGACTGAATCCTTGTAAGCCGTATTCAGCTGTTTAGCCAAATTATGTTTAATTTCAGGGCCAAAGGTTTCCGATGCGAACAACAATTCAGCAATGTGTCCACCTGAATTAGCATATACCGCCGAGCTAAATTTATGTGTGCCAGCAATTTCTGATGTAGCAACAGAAGTAAATCCGGTAATGCCGCCCAATGAGTGACCCATAAACTTAACGGTTGTGTCTTTTACATCAACTCCGGCTAATGGTGTACCAGTAAAATCATTACCCACTTTTTCAAGTGCCATACGAAGACCTATTACATCAAGCGCACTTTGACGAATATTGTCACGGGCAACAGGCAAAGCACTTAGATTCAAGTAGTACAGTGCATTATCGTTAGTTGATATAGCACCGCCAGCAAGCGAACGCGAGCCATGAATAGGGTGATCAATCGCTATCACTGCAAGACCCTCGGCCGTTAAATTAGCAGCGAATGCATACGCGTTTTCTTTTACAGAGGTAATACCGTGCTGATAAATGACTACACCTGAAGGCGTGCCAGTTGTGGGTGTAAACAAAAGCACATCAACAGCTTCAAGTGATTTAATTTGTGGTATTGGTGAATACTGAGTGACAATGCGATCACTATCTAGAGCTGTTCCACTTGCGTCCTTTGTGAGTGTTTTTCCCATTAAAGTCGTGACATCAGCTGCGCTAAGGTTTGTTGGGTCTAATCCTAATTTAACCAACTCTCCACCAACGAAAGAACTTGTAGAGCTATCCGTTAGTGCGCTTTTGATAACAGCTAAACTGTCCAACGCTGAGGCAAATGGTGTAACAGAAAACTTACTTGGATCTGTTTCCAAGAAATAAGGAAGCTGAATGGTACCTTTAGTCACATTTACAGTTGTAGTACTGATAACACCATTAGAGTAGAGGAGGTTTATTCCGCCAATTAAGGTCGCAGTTTCTGTAGCGTCATCATCTCCGAGATATTTCTTGAAGTTTGCATCGGCAGCGATTGCTGTGGCAAACGGAACTGTTGATGAAGAATCTAGGCTAAGATTATAAGCGTTTGACAGATCGACACTATTTGGGTTTGCGCTGCCATTCCAATAAGTCGAAAGTGGGGCTCCAGCATCAATCATTCCACCAATCAACGATGCTGTAGAGGCAAGTACATCGCCAACGGAAGTTGTAGTGAACCAAGCTGAATAGACAATTTTATTGGCGTCAACACCGACAGCAGCTGCTATTGCTTCTTGGCCTTTAATTAAAGTTTGCGCACTCGCTAGATCTCCGGTGGTGTATGTTTTCGTTGCTGTTTTGAGAGCCGCATAGCTTTGCGATGTACCTACTGGGTTACCATTTACATCTGTAACGTCATCAGTAATAACAAGCAAATATTCAGACTTCTCATCAAAAGGAGTATTCGGTGTAATTGCTAGATTTGAGCCTACTTTGTAAACTGTGTATTCAGAGCTAGCAACAGGTGTTGGTACTTGAGCCGCTGTGGATGTGTCTGTTAGCTTTTTTGAAAGCTTCAACAATGTAACTCCAGAAGTAACAACTCCAGGGGTATCACCAAAACCATCACCTTCAAACTCGATGTAAATTGGCATGCTTGTCGAAAAACCATCGGCATAGTTCAGTGCTGCTTTTGGGTTTGAAATGCTCTCGTCTCCACCAGTAGGGATCGCTAACGTTCCATCTGTAGAGTCGAATAATAGGTTATTACTTAAAGGAACAGATGCGTTACTGCCTTGCAAGAGCATTTTTTGCGTTGTAGCTCTTGCTAAAGAAGTTTCTAAATAAGCTTCGAGTTGTTGGTTGCTTGTCCCCGAGCTTTCAGTATTGTCACCACAACCTGCTAGCAGAATCGCGGAACATAATAGAGATATCTTAAAGTTACGTTTCATGATGCGACCCTGATTTAGTTAAATGTGTAATTAAGCTGAACTGACGAAAGATAAGCGGTACCTTCGGCTTCGAACGTTCGTTCTTGCTGAGCACCATTTGTCTCTGTGAACTCACCTTCATCACTTACTACAAGCGCAAATCCGGCATCGACAGTCATGTTTTCGCTCCACGCATAAGTGAAACCAGCGCTGTACCACATACGGTCACTATCCGGGATACTGAGCGTTGCTTCACCAGCTTGTTCGTCATAAGCGTAACCAGCTCTTAATGTCCACTTGCTGTTTAGTTTATAGGTCGCACCTAATGAATATCGATTGTTGTCTTCATATTTTTCTGGTTTATAGAAGCACTGGCCAGCCACACCGTTATCGGTACAATCTGGACTCGTTGCTTTTAGCTCTTTGAAAGTACTCCAATCAGTTTGTTGCCAACCGTAATGAATTGCCCATTGTTCGTTAAGTTGGTGAAATGCAGAAAGCTCTAAGATTGCAGGTAGCTCGATTTGTAAGCGACCATCAACCTTGGGAGATGTTGCCCTACCTGAGTCGTAACTGGTGAATTCACCGTCATCAAAGTCAAGGTCAACAGAAGAGCGGTAACCGATACTAAAGCGGTTGTTTTCGTTCAGTTCATACATCGCACCAACATTCCAACCATAGGCAAATGTTTCGCCAGTCATACCGATAAGTTTGTCAGACGGATTCCCACCAACCAAACCTGCGAGCTCACCTTTGTGGCGAGTCAATTCAGCTTCTGCGTAAACTAAATTTAGACCACCACCGATGCTAAATGAGTTATTTACACGGTATGCGATGTTTGGATTTAGATTGACAGATAGGAGCGACGTATCGCCAGCCATATCACCTGCCGAGATGTCATCAGGGTAATCCGTAGCAACACCATAATTGGTGAACATACCGATACCCCAAGCCCATTTATCGTTGATTGGGCTGATGTAATATGCAGCTGGTACTACTTGCAACGGCGCAACATCTTTTGAATGTTCGTTAGCATCAACGTCGTATACGTTAACCTCTGGATCAACGATAGAAACCGCGCCTGAAAATTGGGCTGTATCAAATAGGGTCATTGCGGCGGGGTTTCTCGCTAGTACACTCGCGTTATCAGCTACAGCACCTTCACCTGAAAATGCGCGACCAAGACCTGAGGCAGAGTGCTCAGCAACTTGGAAACCAGCCGCAAGTGAATTACATGCAAATAGCACAGAAAGTGAAACGAGAGAGCGTTGTATTGTTTTCATCCTTGACCCTCCTAGGGCATCAAATCTCATTCTTATTGTTGAAAACACACTGAGCGTTGTTGGTGTTCAAGCTCTAATGTAAATAGCATGTTAAATTCATGTTTAATATAAAGTCAAAGAATGAGTTATCATTTTGTGAGGTAATATTTTTAAGGGGCGGCACTCTAACACTAATAATATAACTACAATCAATGATTTATGGGTGGTTGGAGGTGTGACCAGAATGTTTATGTTAGGTACTGGTATAAATAGTGTTCAACTGCTCAATATGTAACAACTTTGTTTATGTTTACCGTTAATCGCTAAATCGGCATAATATCGATTCATATTGATAGTCATTAAATTGGAATTAAAGTTTGGAATTACTCGCGATAGAGTTTCTTGGAAAACCACTTCGTTTAGAGGGGTCAATGGCAGGGTGGCAACAGTTGTATTGGGACAATACTTTGGTGTCCCAATTAGACGCAACCACAGATCAAGATGATGCTCGAACCCATGCATTTACTCTGCGTGCAGGTGAAGAAACGTTGCAGTGTAACGTTGAGGCGACCGTTCAGTGGCAACCGTTTGAGATGACCTATAAAGCGACCGTGAATGGCCAAACCGTTACCGAAGGCAATCGAAACACCAAAGATATCGAGCAACAAACCCCGGTTGTCGCACCAAAACCAGAGAAGCGTTTTAGCTTAATCGGGTTAGTTTCGCTGGGAATGAAAGCCCTCAAGAGTGCCAAGTTAATCAAGGTGGTACTTGCCTCTGCGAGTTTAGCCGCTTATTCGTGGCTATTTTCAATTCAGTTCGCTTTAGCCTTGATCGCTTGTTTAATGTTCCATGAATATGGCCACATCAGAGCAATGAAATACTTTGGAATGAAGACCAAAGGCATCTATTTGATACCGTTCCTTGGTGGCTTGGCGTTATCCGACGAAAAGATCAATACGCGCTGGCAAGATGTGGTTATCTCGATCATGGGACCATTGTTTGGCTTGATATTGTCGTTGATATTTATGGTGTTGTACTGGGCGACTGGCGAAATGTTCTTCGCTGGGCTTGCGGTATTTAACGCGTTATTAAACTTATTTAATCTATTACCAATTTTGCCTCTCGATGGCGGACATGTACTAAAAAGTATCAGTTTCTCGATGAGCAGTGTGCTTGGTATTGTGCTGTGTGTTGCAGCCGCTATTGCTGGCGTGGTACTGAGTTATCAGTTGAATTTGACCCTGTTTGGCTTCTTATTGATTATGGGCAGTGTGGAAATACTATTCGAATGGAAAGGGCGTCACCACAGTCACTTGTTACCATTAGACAAATACGGTCAAGTCGTGTCGTTTGTTTGGTATGTGGGTCTAGTGAGTAGCTTGATCGGTGTTATCTGGTATTTTGCATCTACTGGTGATCAGCTATTAAGCCTACCATTGCAAATTCTTGGTACTTAACAAGAATCAAAAACAAAAAAATGCCCTAACCAATATGGATAGGGCATTTTTGTATTCGAAGTTTAGCGTCTAAACAAATGTTAGATTACGCTTTGCAATTTGGTCTTGGTGAACCCGATTGAGGTAACGTTTTTATCGTCGCCTGTAGATCTTTGATACGCGTACTGTGGGAAGGGTGCGTAGACAGCAATTCTGGCGGTTGGCTACCACCTGATGCTTTCGCCATGTTTTGCCACAAGTCGACGCTCTGTTTAGGATCGAACCCTGCCTGAGCCATATATTCTAAACCAACAACATCGGCTTCTGATTCCTGAGTTCGGCCATACGGTAGAATAACCCCGTATTGAACACCTAAACCTAGGGCAGCCATTGTCATTCCTTGGTACTGTTTGTATTCTGATGCTCCTAACGCAACACTGGTAATGGATAAACCAGTATTAGCGATTTGAGACTGAGAGAGACGCTCATTACTGTGGTCAGCGAGAACGTGAGCCACTTCGTGTCCGATAACCGTTGCGAGTTGGTCTTGATTGACCGCGACCTTAAGTAACCCTGTGTATACGCCAATTTTGCCACCCGGCAAAGCAAAGGCATTCACTTGGTCGCTATCAAAAACAACAACTTCCCATTCACTAAAGCCTTGTTTTGGAATATGTTGAGTAATGCTGTTTGCAACGCACTGTACATAAGCGTTTGTTTTCGCGTCTTTACTTATTGGCTGTTTTTTCTTCATTTGTTCAAAAGATTGTGCCCCAAGTTGAGACATGTCTTGATCAGAAAAAAGCAGTAATTGGTTTCTTCCTGTCGGGGAAGCGCTACATGCGGTTAGGCCTGCAAGTGTGAGAAGCGAGGCAAACTTCATCCATGACGTCATACAATATCCTCTGTGTATTCGGTTTTTATGCATGTTAACATCAACTTGCGTAATAACTAAGAGCTGTAAGATAAGTATTGTATTTAAAAACATGGTTATCGTTAAGATCACTATTAACGATAATGAAGCTATTCAGTTACTAATAAAGCGATTCACGCACTAATATAGTCAATAATTAAGGAACCCATATGAGTATTTGGAAAAAGCCCGTTGACCTAGATACCTTCAACGCGACCTCAAAAAATACCTTAATTGAGCACCTCAACATTGTTTACACAGAAGTAAACGACAATTCCTTAGTGGCAACCATGCCGGTTTGTCATTTTACGCACCAACCACTAGGCATGCTTCATGGCGGAGCATCGGTTGTGCTAGCTGAAACGCTTGGCTCATTGGCGGCTAATTTCTGCGTACCAGAAGGCTACTATTGCGTTGGATTAGATATCAACGCGAATCACGTAAGATCAATGCGTGAAGGCCATGTTATCGGTACTGCTGAACCTATTCATCTGGGTGTCTCTACCCAAGTATGGCAAATCAATATCACTGACGAGCGTCAACGCTTAGTTTGTACGAGTCGATTAACGATTGCCGTGAAGAAACATAAGCGATAATAGAGTAAGCAGCAGTTAAGTTTGTTCTATTTAGAAAATAGTAATTTGTATTTCAAAGAAGTAGCTAGAGAAACCGATGGTCATAACGTTTAAAAGTGGAAAAGTTATCGCAACCGCACATGAGCTGGTTGTTCGTTTAGATGGTGAACATAGAGTCACGCTGCAAGCGCAAGTTGATGCGATTCAATTAATTGGAAAAGGGGCAAATGTCATTTCGGCGAATGGCTCTGAGTGCAAGTGGTCAATTAAATTAGATAATGAACAACAGCTTTGTGACATCGCCAATGAAATCGGCTGCGATGTGATGTAACCGTATGCTGCAAAAGTACTTAGCCATTCTGTTTGAATAACATCTTGGGACGTCATACCCAATAATTCGCAATAAAAACACGTCAGTAAGATTGATTTTACGTCTTAAAATAGGGAAACTGAATTCAATGTCCTTTGAATAAGTTTTCCTCTTTATGAGCAGCCCAAGACTTCGCGTTCAATTTGAAACCCTGTTTGAATACTTCGATGGTAAAGATTCTGATGTTCAACTCGATGACATAACAGATGTACTCTGTTGTACGCGTCGTAATGCAAGAATGGTACTCAACAAACTTGAAGAACAAGGCTGGGTAGAATGGTTACCGGCGGCAGGCCGAGGTAAGTTATCTCAACTTATCTTTAAGCAGAATCGTTGCGATGTCAGTGAAAACTTAGCGAGGCGGTACTTACAGGAAGGTAAAATTGGTCAGGCGCTGTCAGTGCTTGACCACAATGCTGCCAAGCTTACTCAGGTTATTCAAAACTATTTGGGTGTGCAATATCAAGAAGGTGAGCAGGTCATTCGTCTGCCTTATTACCGACCGCTCTCAATGCTTAACCCGACAAAATCGATGCGACGTTCAGAGCAGCATATTGCCTGCCAAGTCTTCAGTGGGTTAACGCGATTGGATGAAAATGATCAGTTACAACCCGATCTTGCTCATTCATGGCAAAAAATCAGTGACTATCAATGGCGATTCTTCTTAAGACCGGGTGTCCGTTTTCATAACGGGGAGCCTCTATTAACGAATCATGTTGTCGACACGCTTCTTGCGCTCGAACCACTCAACTTGTTCTCGCATATTAAAGATGTCTCTTCACCCGCAAATTGCGTGGTCGATGTCTTCTTAACGCGCCCAGACAAGTATTTCCCACTCGCGCTTACGGAGTCGGTCGCTAAGGTCACTTTGCCGATGATTTTACGTGGCGAAGACTACGATATTCGACCAATTGGTACGGGGCCGTATCGCATTGAGAAGAACGATGAGAAGCAACTCGTACTAACGGCTTTCAACGGATACTTTGGTTTCAGGCCGTTGATTGATCGCGTTGAGGTTTGGGTGGTTGATGAGGCGTATTCTTCTATGGTTTACCCAAGTCTTTCGAAACCGGTAATGGCCGACCGTGGTGATAGTGATGAAGTAGAGCTTGATCCCGGCTGTACGTATTTACTGTTGAATAGAAAGAAGGGCATCGCACAAGATCCCGCATGGGCGGAGTTTTTGTCTAACGCATTGAATGCAGCTGATCTGTTTGTTCATATCCCAAAAGAGACCGTCATCGATTTGGGCGTTCTACACGCCTATGGGATAAAACCTGGTTGGTATGACATAAAGTTAAACACGCCGGTCTGTCCACCAGCAAATGCGAAACCAACCATTAGATTGGCGTACCAATGCCAACACCCGATGTTCCCAACACTTGCCAAAGCGATTGTCACCGTGTTGAAGCAATATAATGTCGATGTTGAGCTTATCGGTTACGAAACCGATCCTCCACACGCCGATAATGTTGATATTTGGATTAATCCTATGGGTATCGCTAACAACAGAGACGATGCATTGGCCGGCTGGTTAATGGACTACAGTTTTCTTGATGAATCTAGCCCAGCTGAAGATTTCGACCAATGGTGTCACATGATTGATCGTTGGCGTTCGGGAGAATTCGAGCAATTCCCAGCACGACAGTTAGGTAAACAACTGGTGCAAAGCAATCAGTTAATTCCGATGTTCCACTGTTGGTTGGGCGTTAACAAAGATCAATGTGGTACGTTGCAGAACGCAAAATGTAATGCATTAGGTTGGTTCGACTTTAGTCAAGTTTGGGTGAAGCCTGACGTTGATTGAAATCTAACGTTGATTGAAACCCAAGAACACTTATTAGGACCAAACAACTCAATTAGGACAACACGATGCAAACTGTGATGGTTACATTTATTACGCTGGTGGCCTTTGCTGCTAATTCAGTTTTGTGTCGCTGGGCTTTAATGGATCAAACGATTGATCCTTTGAGCTTTTCGATCGTGCGCATCTGGTCTGGTGCGCTTACACTTCTGATTTTATTCACTTTATCTTCCCAATCTAAGCATAAACAGGAGCTAGCAAACAACAGCACATCGGTATATACAAAGCTAAAGTCACAGTTTCAATTCACATCAATATTGTCACTGCTTGTGTATATGTTTGGCTTTTCATTCGCTTACTTAAAGCTTGGCGCAGGTCTTGGTGCGCTGGTGTTGTTTGTCGCGGTACAATTTACGATGATTGCCGCACACTTGTTCTCTGGAAACAGAATGTCATTACTTGAGTGGGGCGGATGTTTGTTATCGGTAGCAGGGCTTGTTTACTTGTTAATGCCAACTGAATCGACACAGGCACCAGACTTAGTTTCTATCATCTTGATGTCCCTGGCCGGAGTTGGGTGGGGTATTTACACATTGGCAGGAAAGAAATCTTTAAACGCACTGCAATCGACGACCGCTAACTTTGGATTTAGCTCGCTATTTATCCTTGCAGGTTTAAGCCTTCTAGTTGTAATACCTAATGCAATGCCTCAAGTCTCTATCACTGAACAAGGTTTGATTTACGCGGTTATATCGGGCTCGGTGGCTTCTGGTGTGGGTTATAGTTTGTGGTATTACGTGGTGAAAAAGCTGAATACAGTGGTCGCATCCATTGCACAGCTTTCTGTGCCGGTTATTGCGACACTCGGTGGCGTCTTGTTACTCTCCGAGCCGGTCACCATGCAATTTGTTATCTCATCGACCGTTATTTTACTCGGGATAAGCTTGGTTCTTGTCGCACCTAAACTTAAGAAATAAAGAGCTCAATCATTAACTTCTATGGCTAAACCAAACAAGAAACAACCGACCAAAACGGTTCAGATTTTCTGTGCGAAATGCAAAGCGCAACTTTTTAAATATCGGAAAGGTGGCAAAGGTGCACTCGTGAAGTGTTTTAAGGAACGTATTGTTGAAGATTTCACTAAAGAGCCATGTGTGTGCCCTGAATGTGGGATTGAATTCGCGCGAGATACCTTGGTTCGAGGTACGCCAGCCTACAAGTTTGTTGGTGGCAAGGTAACGATGAAATAACCCGTCACGGTGAAACAAAAAATGCCACAGCACAGTTTGTGTTTGGCATTTCAACGTTACTTTTGATACTCAGAATAAAGCTTTAAGCTCTAACTCGCCCTTGAAGTTTCAGAAGTAATAGCGAGACAATAGCACCCGTTGTATCACACAGCATGTCTTTCTGCGCGTCCCAAATATCACCTTGTGAACCAAGGAATGCGATACCTTCATCACCACCTGCAATCTCCGCGTACCACCACTCAATAATCTCATAACCTGCTGCAACACTCATGATCGCAAACAGAGCAAAGAAACACGCCAACACTGGTTGAGCCAACTTCTTACGAATCAAATATTCAGCTAGTGGATAGGCATAGAGACCAATGGAGAAATGCGCGACACGATCAAAATTATTACGTTCAGAGCCAATCATGTTGTTAAACCATTCAAACGGCACTTCTGCAAATGTATATTTCGCGCCAATCGTATGTAACATCAGCCAGATAAACATCAAAATATAGGCAGTCTTAGTGAAGGTCAGCTTGGTTGATAGCCACCAGATACCCACTAATATCGCTAGAGCTGGGACAATTTCTGCAATCCATACCGCTCTTGAAGAGGGAGCAAACGCTGAAAATAGAAACACAATCAGATAAAGCGTCGTTAATGAAAGCAATGGTCGATTTTGAGCAAGTGGCGTAATTGTCATATCGAGATCTCTCGTCGAAGTTTTTAATAGTGTTACACAATATCGAACAGTGTTCAATTGACCTGTAATCACCATATTTGTTGAAAACTGGCGTTATCGCCCAGTATCTAGACAAACGGTTGCGAGAGTTTCACAAAAGTTTGATTTACAACAAAGCGATCCTTAAAATCGCTTCATCACTACATAACAAGAAAGAAAAGTCATGAAACTGGAAACTGTCGATTACCTTGCTGACGACGCAGCAGAACAATTTGTTCGCTCTCTACGTGAAACTGGTTTTGGTGTTCTTAAGAACCACCCAATCCCGAAAGAGCTTGTTGAGTCTATTTACGAAAACTGGTACCAATTCTTCATCTCTGAAGAAAAAGAGAACTTCCACTTTAATGTTGAAACACAAGATGGATATTTTCCACCTTCAGTGTCTGAAGTTGCTAAGGGCCACACTGTAAAAGACATCAAAGAGTACTTTCACGTATACCCTTGGGGCCAAATCCCTGAGCAGCTGAAAGAACAGATTCTAGATTACTACCAACGTGCGAATGCTTTTGCTCAAGAGCTACTAGGATGGGTTGAAGCTCATGCTCCTAAAGAAGTACAAGAGAAGTTCTCTATCGCGTTGTCTGAAATGATCAACGGCAGTGAGCAGACTCTGCTTCGTGTTCTTCACTACCCACCAATGCAAGGTGACGAAGAGCCAGGCGCTATCCGTGCAGCAGCACACGAAGACATCAACTTACTGACTGTTCTTCCTGCAGCAAACGAGCCGGGCCTTCAAGTTAAAGCTCAAAACGACGAGTGGTTAGATGTTCCATGTGACTTCGGCAACATGATCATCAACATTGGTGACATGCTTCAAGAGGCATCGGGTGGTTACTTTCCATCGACAACTCACCGTGTAATCAATCCATCAGGTGAACGCCAAGAGAAATCTCGTATCTCTTTGCCTCTATTCCTTCACCCGAAACCGGAAGTTGTGCTGTCTGAAAAGTACACAGCAAACGAGTACCTAATGGAGCGCCTAAGAGAACTGGGCGTTATCTAATTAGCGAAATATTTCGTACTAAAATTGGTATAGATATCAAAGGTCAGCTAAATTGCTGACCTTTTTTGTACCTGTACCGCAGGCTCACGTCTGCATTGATGGCGGTTGCACTCACTTAATGACTTTCAGTTTCATGATGAAAGGGTGCCTTTGAGCCAAGCGTTTGAAAGTTGTTGGTCCATTAGCTCGACAAATCGCAGAAAATCGCTTTCAATTAAAAGAGATACGCCAATGGTTATGATGTAGGTTGCTCATTGTATCCAAAGCCCTAGTCATCCATTAATACAGAAAATCTAACTGAGTCCACTATGTCGAATCATCAAGAGGTGAGAGCAAACTTTCATTGCCACATGGAGAACCCATTGCTTTGGCCGATTATGGAAGTGCTTAAGCAAAAGCCAAGCGGCTGGAAAGTACACACATTGGCGGCTCACCTTAACGACCTTGGGTTTGTGCCGGTACTAGACCCTGCACCTGAGAAAGAGTTGTTTAAAAAGAACTTCCTCATCATGAATGCGCTTTATCAGCTTCAAGAAACCTTACACCCTGATGGTTGGCTACAAGTCCAAGCGATGGACATTGAATTGATGAATGGTCGGTATCACGGAAGCAGTCACAGCATCGATCATCAAGACCCACTGCGAGAATACTACATTAATTGGATTAACTATGAAGCGGACGAGGGCGAAGTCAAAAGGCTGCTGAACGAGTTCTGGACTCGGTACAGAAAGTTTGTCGGTGGTGATGAACTCGATATGGATAGAAGCCGAGCGTTAAATTTGTTTGAGTTACCGTTGGACGCGACTCACCATGAGATTAGAAAGCGCTGGCGACAATTGGCTTTGCGCTGGCATCCAGACAGAGACGAGGGCAACACGGCGAAATTCCAGACGCTCTGTGAAGCATGGAATGTATTACGAAGCTCGTAATCGAAAGGCACTTTTAGCTGCTTAGTTGAGTAGAACCCTAAAACAGAAAGCCCCACATTGTGAGTGACACAAGTGGGGCTTTGTCGTCATTACGCTATGTTCTGTAACTAGATTAAGCGTCGTTACTACTTCATTTATTGTTGCTACGACTGGTCTTTGCTTTCACCACTTTTATGCTCAAATGCATAATCGAGTACTTTACGGATATATGGCGCGCCGACTTTTGAACCACCGTTGCCGTGTTCAATGACCACCGTCGCGACATACTCAGGGTGTTCGTAAGGTGCGAAAGCTGTGTAAAGCGCATGGTCGAGTAAATGCTTAGCCAACTTCTTCGAGTTGTAGACCTGATCTTTCGCAAGATCAAATACTTGTGCCGTACCTGATTTTCCGCCGCTGGTGTAGCTAGTTCCCTTAAATGCGCGTCTACCGCTACCTCGACTACCGTGGTTTACCAGTCTCATTGCATTGATAGGTACATCCCATATTTTGTCAGGGACTTCTGTGATAGACGGCATAGGTTTAGGTTTAACGAGTTGTTGTGTGTCAAAGTCCTCACCATGATCCAAGATTGCTCTCAGGATATGAGGTGGCATCACCTTTCCATGATTGACCAACACTGAAGTCGCTTTTGCCAGTTGCATTGGTGTCGATGTCCAATAACCTTGGCCAATGCCAATAGGAACAGTGTCACCTTGATACCAAGGGGTACGATAGCGCATCATCTTCCATTCTCGAGTCGGCATATTAGCGGTGCTTTCTTCATAGATATCGATACCTGTAGGTTCACCAAAACCAAAGCGATTCATCCAGCTTGAAATACGGTCAATGCCCAAGTCAAAAGCGGTTTGATAGAAGAACGAATCCACTGACTCTTCAATGGCTTGGGTTACGTCAACAGGTCCGTGACCCCAACGTTTCCAGTCTCGCCATGATTTAGAGTTGCGTTTGGAACCGGGAATTTGCCATGAGCCGTGGTCATTACGAATCGTATCCTCGGAGATGACATGTTCTTGCAGTCCCGCTACAGCCATAAATGGTTTCACGGTTGACGCCGGAGGATAAACGCCGAGAGTCGTGCGGTTTACCAATGGGTGAGCAGGATCATTCAATAAACGTTGATAGTTCTTGCTAGAAATACCGTCGACAAAGAGGTTCGGGTCGTAGCTGGGGCTTGATGCCATTGCAAGTACACTGTTGTCTTTCGGGTCAAGAACGACCGCGCTGCCTGTTCGGTGATCAAGCTGATCGAATACGTATTTTTGTAGTTCGAGGTCGATATTTAATACGATATCTTTTCCTGCTACCGGAGCTACATACTCAATGGTGCGGACGACTCGCCCACGGCTGTTTACTTCGACTTCTTGATAACCTTTGGTGCCGTGCAAAATGTCTTCGTAATAGCGTTCGACACCAAGCTTACCGATAATGGTAGTCGCTTGATAATTCGCTTCGATGCCTTTTTCTTCTAGTCTCTTAAGATCGCTATCATTGATGTGTGCGACATATCCTAAGACATGGGTAAGTACTTCTCCATTTGGATAAAATCGTTTCAAGCTGGTATCAATCGATAAGCCGGGGAATTGGTACTGGTGCACTGAGAACTTAGCAATTTCTTCTTCGCTTAGGTTCTCTAATATCGTGACCGATTTGAAACGGCGGGTGTTGTGATAACGCTTTTTGAAACGAGCGATCTGCTCAGCCTCTCTCGGGATGTATTTGTCCAACTTGGCAAGCATTGCATCGACATCATCAGTTTGCTCTGGAATCATCGTTAGATTAAAGACGAGTTCATTCTCGGCGAGTAACACACCATTACGGTCGTAAATAAGCCCGCGAGTCGGGGGAATAGGTAATACTTTGATTCTGTTGCCATCGGCACGGGTTTGATAGCTTTTAAAATTTTCGACTTGAAGTCGGTAAAGGTTGCCGACTAAGACAAGAGTGAACAGCAAGATCCCACAAAACGCAACGGTTACACGATTTTTGAACAGATTTACTTCTTTTTTATGGTCACGCATCTTAACGCGTTTATGATTCATTGAAGCCTCAAGGGTTTGTTACATTTAGTTACACCTGTCGAGTCGGAACTTTATATGAATATCGCCATAGTTTTGTAAAAGCTGTGTCATGATTTTTAGGATAAGCACAATATTGGTGGGTTTTATCTTCAAACAAGAAAAGTGAGGCAGGAGACGGTCTTAGGGCTTTAGATCTAGATATAGAGCTAGCGAATAAAAAAAACGGCCCTCACAATGAGAGCCGTCAATACAATTTATGATGCTTGAATCTAACTTAGTTCGAAGGTTTGAACTGAGACTTACGCATACGGTTTAGTGCGGCCATTACATCCAATACTCTTGGTTTCGCTAAGTCACCGTAGTTTGGCATGTTCACATGCCAATCATCGCTTAAGATAGCGCTAAACTCTTTAGCAGGGTTGTTTGACCAACCCGGAGTTTGTGCAAACTGGAACCATGCCCAACCAATCGCGTTCACTTCTGATGTTGACTCTAACTGCTCTAATGCAGAAAGATCAGCGAATTCCTTACCAAAACGCAGTGACTCTTTGCCTTTCGCGTTAACACGGAACTTACCGTCAGTAAGAATATTCATCAGTGCTGCGCGGTTTAACGAACGAGGAACAAACGTTTCTAATGCCGTCTCACATTCGTTAGTACGTTGAGTCGGGTGTTGAGCTATCACTTCTTGTGCTTTTTCAGTGACGTCTACCGCTTGGTAATCGTGCATTTGAATCACAGTGTCAGCCACATCTAAGTAATCGCCAGAACCACCCATTACAACAATGGTAGAGATATCCATCTCTTCACGTAGTTGGCCAATACGGTCAACAAGTGGAGTGATAGGCTCAGCCCCTTTTGATACAAGCGCTTGCATACGTTCGTCACGAATCATGAAGTTAGTCGCTGACGTATCTTCATCAATAAGTAGCGTTTGAACGCCTGCTTCAATTGATTCTTGTAACCAAGCCGCTTGCGATGTAGAGCCAGACGCATCTTGTGTACTGAAATCAGATGTGTCTTTTTGCATCGGCAAATGGTTGATGTAATTTGATAGGTTCAAGTTGTGAACACAGCGGCCATCTTCAGCGCGGATCTTCATCGTATCAGTCGCCGTCACGATACCTTCACGACCGTCACCAGGAATATGGTTGTAGATAGAACGTTCAACGGCGTTCAACAGCGTAGATTTACCATGGAAACCACCACCAACGATTAGCGTGATACCTTTTGGAATGCCTAGGCCTGTCACATCACCTTGGTTCGGTGTGCTTAACGTAACACTCAACGATTCTGGAGCAGCGAAAGGTACCGCACCTTTCATTGGTAGGTCACAGTTACCAGCAATACGAGGTAATACGCTGCCATTTGCTACGAATGCCGCTAGGTTGTTTTCTTCCAATTGAGCACGTAACGCGTCTTGGTCTTCAACGGCTTCACAATGCTTAATCATCGCTTCAATGTTGAGTTCGCGTTCAAGCGTTGCGCGACGAATAAACTTAGGCAAATAGAATGTAATGATGTTGATTGCTTTCTTTGCAAGAATACTACGCCCATCAGCCGGTAAGTTGATACGAAAACGAATTTCGATACCGTGCTCGGTGAAAACCACAGATGTGTTATCCAAAACAGTTTGACCTGTTAGTGCAATAGACACAGTCGTTTCTTGTTTAGCAAATTCAGAGAAGCTACGTGCAATGAAATCACGCGCTGCTACTTGGTATTCGTAAGACTTTTCTTTCAGCCAACCTAACCCTGTTAACGACCAGGCGCGTGTTGCGCGAAAACGTGAAGAAGATGCGTACGGGTCACCTTGAACGTGGTCGATGTGTAATTCGAAATCAGCAAAGTCGTATTGACCTTTAATTTGTTGATATGCGCGGAAGTTTTGTTTTTCGAGCTTTTTAAGCTTTGCAGTCAACTGATCCATAACGAGGAATGCCTATATAAAGGGAAGATTAAAACAGAAAGGCGGCGATTATAAAAATCACCACCTTTAGAGTAAAGAGAAAGTAGGCCTAAATCCAAAACAAACTGCTCTTTTTCGCTTTAAGCGTAACGGGTTGTCCCCAAATAGTTTTGATTGATTAAACTGTGTTCGAATTCTTGGCTCGGCATTGGCCGCCCATAAAGGTAACCTTGACCCACATCGCAGCCCTCGTTGATAATAAATTGCTCCTGAGCTTCAGATTCTATCCCTTCAATCGTGACTTTTAGGTCGAGCTTCTTCGCTATTTGGACAATAGAACGGACGATTTCCGAGTCTTCATGCGAGTTAAGCATCTGATCGATGAAGCTCTTATCAATTTTAATCGTGTCGAACGGAAATTTCTTGAGATAACTGAAAGAGGCGTAGCCCGTCCCAAAGTCATCTAGTGACAATGTAACGCCAATGTCATGCAGCGATTCTAAGGTATTCTTGGCAACCACTTCATCGGCAATCAGGCCACTTTCTGTCACCTCGAGTTCCAAGAAGTGGGGTTCTAGGTGATAGGTTTCGAGTAGGTGAACCACTTGTTCCGCAAAGTGCACATTCTTGAGTTGAATTGCAGATACATTCACAGCCATCTTGAAATCTTCAACGTATTCGGACCACTCTTTCGCTTTTTCAATCGCATTACGCAAAACAAAGCTTCCGACTTCGAAAATCAAACCGTTTTGCTCGGCCATATGTATCAAGGTTTCGTTGGAGATATCACCTAAGACGGGATGGCGCCAACGTAGTAGGGCTTCAGCACCAACCCAACGATGCGTTAATGGACATACCTTAGGTTGAAAGTAGAGCATGAGGTCATCATTGCGGACAGCTTGAAGCAAATAACCTTCAATCTTATTGATGTGACTTTGTTGTTCAGTATGAGATTGAGAGTAGTAAGCGAATTTTTGCCCGGAATCTTTACAGGCGAGCATGGCTTCTGATGATTTCTGGAGAATACTTTCCGCATCGTCTTCGTTGTCAGTAATCGCAATCCCGATAAACGCATGCAAATGTACTTTGTCACTGTCGATATCGAACTCTGAATGGCCGACTTTAACGAGCGTCTGGCAAAGTTCTTCTAGGCGTTGGTGCAAATCTTTTACGCTGAACGCCAGTACGAGATCGATAGAAGTAGGGCGTGCAGTTAGTACCTCGATATCAGAGATACTGTCGATACGTTTTCGGTATTCAACCAGCACTTGGTCTAACGCGTCATAGCCATATCGAGCCTGTATGCGCCTTCCATTCGTAAACCCTATATGAATCACCGCAAATGAACTGTCCGTCAGCCTTTGCTGTGACGACAGTTTGTTATTTAGGCGAGACTCGAATGCGGTTCGGTTCAAAAAACCGGTGCCGATGTCATGATTCTTTTGGAAGTTTATTTTTTGTTCAGCCGCTCTTCGCTTATCGATCTCTTGGTTTAAAGAATAATTGAGGCTCGCGAGATCTTTAGTGCGAGTGTAAACCCGGTTCTTTAAGTCACGATTCATTTGGGTGAGCTTAGCGTGCTGAAACAAAGTTTTAAGCTGAGATTCTATCGAGGTACGAAAGCTTTCTAATAGCTTGATATAGGTAGGTGTGTAGTGATTTTCTTTCGAGTCCAAGATACAAATGGTGCCGAACAATTCGCCGTTAGGCCAAAATAGCGGAATGCCACAATAAGAGATTAAGCCAAGCTTTGTGTCGGGGTTGTTTTCCCAATCAGGATCGACAAGCGCATTGGGCACCACAAGTTGTTGCTGAGACTCCATCACCGTTTCGCAGTAAAGCCCATTGCCTAAGGTTTCAGAATCGCCTTTGTTGTAAGGGTTATCCTCACTGCGACTGGTAGAGAAAACTTCAATGTAGTTGGTGTGAACGCGCATGATAAGTGCGGCGGGAACTTCAGTGATTTGAGCCAAGAGGTCGACAATATTCTGCCAACTGGAGGCCATATCGTCAGGAATATCTAAGTCTATCGTTTTTATCTTCTTCATATGACTCCGAGTCAATTATGCTAAATGCCTCAACACGTCCTGTGTTAATTAAGATGAACCAAATAAACTGTGAATCTTACTTTTACTAAGTATAAGAAATGTTGCACAAAAAAACCTCTGCAATTTTGCAGAGGTTTTCAAAGGTGAATCTGGGTCTCAGTAATGAGATAAGTTTCGATTAAGGCTTTAACTTTATAAAATCATCAGTATTAAGTTTCTCTTTATAGTCTACCGACGGTTGAGCAAAACCGTTCAACTGTAAAAACTCTTCTTTGAACCCTTGATAGTCGCCAATTGCTTGGAAGTTGTTTTCATCCATAGCTTCAAGTAGCTCAGTCACATGAGCTTGGGTTTCTGGATCGAGTTCCCATTCATCCATACGAATTAGGCGTTCGCCGTCCAGAGGGACTTTTGATTGACCATAGAGTTTACTGCTGAATAAACGCTGCATTTGTTGGATACAACCTTCGTGGGTCTCTTTATCTTTCATCACTTTATACAAAGCAAGTAGGTAAGGGCTTAACCCCGGAATGAATACACTGGCTTTGGTGACGAGAGCCTTACACACAGTCGCGTAGGCATTACCGCCGAAGTTTGCTAGTTCAAGGTTCAGCGCGTGGCTTGTTTGATGAAGGTCTATTTTAGCGCGCCCCAAAGTGCCGTCTAAGTAAATAGGGTGCGTGACTTCTGGACCAACATAGGAAAATGCGATGGTTTTACAACCTAGGGCAATGGATTCAGCGTTGATAAGCTCATCTATCCACTGCTCCCAATCTTCGCCGCCCATGACTTTAAGTGTACTTTCGGCTTCTTCTTCCGTCGCTGCAGCAAGTGTGTTTGTCACCCAGTTGTCGTGCTCTAGCGAGATAGTCGCGCCGGTAACGCTTTCACCAATAGGCTTAATGGCAGAACGCCAAAGCTCATCAGAATTTGGCTTAGGTCTAACGCCAGCGGCTAGGCTGTAGATAATCAGATCCACTTCACCTTCGAAGTAAGTTTCGATGGCTTCGACAACTTGGGAGCGTGTCTCTTGTGAAAAGGCATCGCCAACGATGTTGATCGCAGTACGTTGCTCTCGTTCGGCTTCTTTTCTGAAGTAGATATTGTTGTACCAACCTGCAGTGCCTAAGGATTTTTCATTAGGACCGCGCTCGAATGAGACGCCGATGGTGTCTGCTTTAGCACCGCCAAAGGTAAGGGCGATACGAGCGGCAAGCCCGAAGCCAGAGGATGCGCCGATGATCAGGACTCGTTTAGGGCCATCTTTGATTTGCGGCGCACTCTTAACAAACTTGATTTGTTGCTTTACGGCTTCTTGACAGCCAAGAGGGTGAGCGCTTTTGGCTACCACACCCTTGATAATAGGTTCGATCAGCATAAATAACCTTACAGTTAACGGTGATATGCACTCAGGCTAACGTAAAGCTGTGTAAAATTTATTGAGCTAGACCATTAAAACTTAAAGATACTGATATAATTCTTCGGCGACGAATTCAGCGATCCAAGGTTGAGCTTCTGGTTTTGGATGCAGTCCGTCGTTCATCATCCACTCAGGTTTAAGGATGATATGCTCTAGGAAAAACGGCAAAAGCGGCACATTTTGTTGATCAGCAAGCGCTGCAAAAACGTATTCAAATTGCTGGTTGTAACGCTTACCGTAATTCGGTGGGATTTTAATCTGCATCATAATTGGCTTGGCGCCCGCAGCTTTTATCTGCTCAATGATTTGATCAAGGTTTGCAGACATCAGCTTAGGTGGGAAGCCACGAAGGCCATCATTTGCACCGAGTTCGATAAGAACAGTGTCTGGAGCATGTTCTTCAAGCAATTGTGGTAAACGAGCTAACCCGTTGCCGGTTGTGTCACCTGAAATACTGCCGTTTACCACGGTAACTGTTTTGTCATGCTTCGCTAATGCGTTTGGCAATAGACTTGGCCAACTCTGTTTGATGTCCATGTTATAACCAGCACTCAAGCTATCACCAAGTACCAGTAACTTAGAATCTAACTCGGTATCTTGAGCCAAAGAAGCGGTTGAAAATATAATAAAGAATAAAAAGGAAATTAGTCGAGTCATGCATACATCCATCATTAAAGCAGAAGCTGTTTCGAAGACAGTGTCTACTAATCAAGAACATTTAACAATCCTAGAGCACGTCGATATTGATATTCGTGAAGGTGAAACTGTCGCGATTGTCGGCACGTCTGGCGCAGGCAAATCAACCCTAATGACGTTGCTTGCAGGGCTTGATGTGCCAACGAAAGGCGAAATCAGTTTATTAGGGCAGCCACTTTCACAGCTTGATGATGAAGCAAGGGCTAAGATCCGCAGTGAATCGGTAGGGTTTGTATTTCAAAGCTTCTTATTAATTCCAAGCCTTTCTGCGCTGCAAAATGTCACGCTTCCTTGTTTACTTAAAGGTGAAGACGAAGACATCGAACGTGCGACGGCTTTGCTTGAATCAGTGGGCTTAAAAGACAGACTTGATCACCTGCCATCTCAGCTATCAGGCGGTGAACAACAAAGGGTCGCTTTAGCTCGTGCTTTTATGATCAAGCCAAAAATCCTTTTTGCTGATGAGCCCACAGGCAACCTAGACCAACAAACGGCAGCCAAAATTGTCGAGTTGTTGTTTGAGTTGAACTCATCACATGGCACAACGCTTGTTCTAGTGACGCATGATCCTAAACTCGCACAACGTTGCCAACGAACACTTAAGATGCATGTCGGTCAGATAGAGGAAGTCTAAATTGAATTCATCAAACGGACTGAATAAACGCCTGTTCTCATGGAGTGTCGAAGAGATTCGACACGGTCAGTTGTGGCCAGTTTCCATAGCATTAACACTGATCATTGCGTGTGTTTTTGCATTGTCGGCATTGGCCGAACGTATGGAGCAGGTGATTGTTAAACAAGGCAAAGATGCGCTTACTGCCGATAGTGTGTTTATTTCAGCAAACCCAATCCCGCAACCCTTGCTAGACCTCACTCAGGTTGAACAGTTAGAAAGCTCTCAGTTGACCCGTTTTTCAACCATGGCATTCAGTGATAACTCGATGCAGCTAGTAACGGTGAAAGCGGTTGAAAGTAATTACCCATTACGCGGTGAAATGATCTTAGAGGGTGCTGATAAAGCATCAAGTAACCATGTTGAGCCAGGTGAACTTTGGTTAGACGAGCGTATATTTGCACAGCTTGAGGTTGAAATTGGTGACAATGTCACTATTGGCGATGCCGATTTAACGATAACAGGGCGTATCACCCAAGAGCCAGGTTTGAGCTTTAACCCATTCCAACAAATGCCTGCTGTGCTAATTCATACCAGCGATATCGAGGCCACTGGAGCGATTCAACCGGGCAGTCGTGTAAGCTTTAGGCTGTTTCTAAACGGTGATGATACAAAACTGAAAGCCGCGCAAGACAGCGTAGAATTAACACCGAGCGATCGCTGGCGCACGCAAGACTCTGCGAGTCGCACTAACGACATGTTCGAGAGCACAACTCAATATCTTTCGTTAACTGTGGCTATCGTTGTGATAATGGCGGCGACCACTTTGGTACTTACTTGCCAACATTATGTTGCGAGTCGCCGTAAAACCATTGCGATGCTTAAAAGTTTGGGTGCGAGTAAGCAATGGATCATTAAATGGTTGTTTGTACAGGTGTCTCTGTTAGTGGTCATCGGCGCTGTACTGGGAATTACAATAGGGGTCGGCTTAGAGTTTCTACTTCGTATACCTTTAGGTGATTTGTTGCCGACACCACTTCCTAGCTATGGTATTGAACCTGTCATTTTGGCGATTTTATCAAGCATCCTCATTGGTGTGCCTGCTCTTGGTATTCCGTTAATTGGCTTGGTAAACACCTCGGCAATCAGCGTGATTCAATCAAGTCATCAGTCCAATGAAAGCTACAAGAAATACCTGTTGTTGCTGGTGCCTATTATTCCAATGATGCTGATGTACGGCGATAACTTGTTGGTATGGATAGTTCTTGCGGGTATCGCTTGCCTGTTCTTAGTGCTCGCGATTGTCAGTACGCTTGTTCTGCGTTTGGTCGGCAAGCTGCCGACGTCGACATCTATGCGCTTGGCATTGAGCCGAATTAATCGCACACCATTAGCAACAGGGATTCAATTTGGTTCTTTAGCGCTGTCTTTGATGCTGCTATCGATCATATGGCTAGTGAGAAGTGACTTGCTGTCGGATTGGCAACAAACCTTACCTGAAAACGCGCCAAATGCGTTTGCGCTGAATATTGCGAGCTATGAGAAAGACAGTTATCTCGAGACGATTGATGCAAACGCAGTAGAGCGTACTCAAGCGTTTCCAATTATACGAGGAAGACTCACAACCATTAACGGCGTTGAGGCGGCAAAATACAGCGAGACCTCAGAAGAAACAGACGCATTAAGCCGCGAAATTAACTTCACTTGGGGAGATAGCCTGCCTGAGTACAATGAAGTGTTAGAAGGCAGCTGGACACAAGAGCAGGGCGTATCTGTAGAATCCGATGTCGCGGAGCAGCTGGGTCTAAAGATTGGCGATGAGTTATCGTTCACAATCAACAGCCAGAATGTCTCTGCCAAGGTGAACAGCATCCGAAAAGTAGAGTGGCGAGAAATGAAGCCGAATTTCTACTTCATATTTACGCCAGATGTTTTGAGCTCTATTCCTTCTACTTGGCTCGTGAGCTTCCGACTAGAAGAACAACATAATCAGATGCTCAACGAACTCTCTCGAAATCACCCAACCGTGAGTTTGATGGATATTCGTAAGATGGGTAGCAAGATCCAAGAGTTGCTCAAACAGATTGTTTGGTCGATAACCGTACTTGCGGCTTTGGGTGTGGTAGCAGGGTTGTTGCTAATCTTTACTCTGTTGCGATTGAGCTTGTCTCAAAGACAACAAGAGATACGTTTGTACCGCACTTTAGGTGCGAGTAAGAAGCGAATTCTCAACACTATTTGGTGTGAATACGGGTTAATGGCGCTAGTGGCTGGCTCGATTGCTGCGATGGGTTCTGAGCTCAGTGTTGCAGGGGTAATGAACTTTGGCTTCGAGTTAGAACCTTCACTCCACCCAATGCTGTGGATAGCGCTACCCGTACTAACGTTTATCACATTGGCCGCGGTAGTGAATAGCTTAATCAAACGTTTGTTGGCACCAGTAAACAAGGATTTTGGCTAGTCTCTAGCGAGATCTCACAAATGCTTAGAACGGTCTAAAAGTGACATTATTTATATTTAGTCATGCACTATTTATAAGGCGTCGCTTTAGACCGTTTTTTATTTAACCAATGCGTAGCACAAGTAACGAATATCGCACCTTAATTTTCCAATTTTTTAGTGTTTTTTAAAACTAATCGCACAATAATGCCGATTTAATGAACAGCGGTTAGTCCCTGTAAACAAAGGGTTTGCGCAACTTAGCAAGAACGTTATCAACAGTTATCCACAAAAACGGTGGATAACTTTAGGGATAAGTTAACATCTATGTTTTAAGAGTACTGATGCAGCCTTTATGTGGCGTCACTTAGGACAATTTTGACTGTTAGAATAACCTTTAAAACTCTATCTGGAGTTATTGAGTCAAGAGATTATTTATGTTTTTTACATAGATATTAAATCCCACTTAACTAAGACCTTGATAAAAATGTGTTTTAATTCATCGCAGAACAAAAGTAGAATAGCGGCAGTTAATCTTATTCTACAGAACACGATGAACCACAACAAAACGGATACAAATCAGCCTTCTATTGCCATTGTTGGTGGTGGTATTGCCGGAACAACGAGCGCGATTCACTTTAGTGAGTTGGGTTTTAAGGTCACTATCTTGGAAAAAGGGCCGAGTTTGGTTAATGGTCCACCAATTTGCCACCTGCACGCTGGCGGCAATTTGTATCGAGATATTTCTGTAGAGCAGTGTCTTCAGTTGCTCACGCAGTCAATTGATACCGTCCGCTTGTTTCCCCACACGATCAATATTCGTCCGACAATTATCGCTGTTCCACACAGTGATGGTGGAGAGCCGTTGGATCTACTTCCGCGTCTAAAGATAATCAAGGACGCTTATGCTGAGCTTGTTAATCAAGATAAAAGCAACCAAGTGCTTGGTAAACCGGAAGAGTATTACAAGCTGTACAGCAAAGAAGAGTTACTAGCACTTGCTACCCAAACACAGCCTCTCAAACCAACATCGCTTGATCATTGGTGTATTCCTTTCGCTAAACATACGGATCTAGAAACCCTTAAGTATCCTGTTGCTATGGTTCAAGAGTATGGCTGGAGTGTATTCCGCTTATCTGCAACCGCTCAACTGTCTTTGGGGCAACAATCGAATTGCTCAGTATTAACCAACAGCCGATTACAATCTGTTGAATCGTTAGAGCAAGGCTGGTCTTTGACTTATACAGACGCTGAGAACCAAAGCTGTCATTTAACGGCCGACTACTTGATTAATGCAAGTGGCTTTGAAACGGGCATCGTGGATGACTTTGTCGGTTCTAAGCAACAAAGGCTTGTTGAGTTCAAAGCCGCATACGTTACAGAGTGGCCGTATTCGCAGGAATGTAAGGAAGAGTGGCCAGAGGTTATCTTCCATGGCCCGAGAGGCACACCGCAAGGCATGGCTCAGTTAACACCGTACGCTGATGGTGTATTCCAACTTCACGGTATGACAGAAGGGATTACTCTGTTTGAGGGGGGGCTTGTTTCATCGTCAACAGATTCATCACAGCCTCAGCTGCCTTCTAAGCTTCTTAAGAAAATCGTATCAGGTTGGAGTGAAGAGCAGCTTGAATTAAGAACTCGCGCTGCGATAACGCATATGTCTCAGTTCATCCCAAGTTTTAGCTCTGCACTGGTAGGTGGTAAGCCTCTGTTCGGAGCACAGCAGATTCCGGGAACCGATCCGAGCTTAAGAGCTTCAGACGTTTCATTCTGTGGTGTTCGCTATGCTCGACTTGAAGTAGTCAAAGCCTCCTCAACCCTAGAGGCTGCACAAAAGGTCGCTGAGCATTGGTTTGATGTCGCAGAGTCAGTATCGATTGAAGATACACACTCAGTGACAATGTCACTTAATCTAAGTGATATTGAGAATAGAGCGATAGATTTGACACAAGAACGTGGATACCCAGAAGCCCTTGCAAAGGTATCAGGCCAAGATCACGCTTAATACTCAGCCATAATCACATCTTCAATTCGGCTTACTTTGACAGGTAAGCCGAACCTTTAACTGAAACGCCTGCCTGTATCTTGTCAATTGCCTGAACTACATCTTGCAAACGAAACCTTTCTGGCTAACTCTTTCAAGGTTCTTAGATTCTTAGATTCTTAGATTCTTAGATTCTTTGCGACATAGCGACATAACTACAGAGTTACATAGCTACAGAGCAAAAACTAATAGCCGAAAAACTGAGCCCATTGGCACCATACATCTTGTAATCCTAAGCGATCGCCTTTACTAAACGAGACCTCATGTCCAGGTTTGGCTTGTGCTAAGCGTGGCAAATCGATTCTGGCGACACATCCAATCTTCGGATAGCCACCAATGGTCTGTCTGTCATTAAGCAATACGATAGGTTGCCCATCTTGGGGGATTTGAATCGCACCCAAGGCAATGCCTTCTGACAATAGCGGAATATCAGGTGAATCAACCGATTCACCACTCAGTCGATAGCCCATGCGATTTGAATTTTGATCAACGTGATACTGTGCGTTATACAAAGTCTCTTTTGCTGACTCGGAGAACAGCTCGCTTTGATAGCCTTCAATCACTCGCAGGTTCACTGGTAGGTTGTAATTAGGCGTGTACCGGAAAGTGACACTCAACGCTTTAAACGGGCGAGAGAGTTTGTGTTGGGTAAACGCAATTTGTTGCCCTTGTTGACATGGCTCTCCATCTTGCGTTAATCCACCAATCTTTTCACGAGTCACCGTAGAACAGCTATCAAGAGTTGATGGGACATCGAAGCCACCCTTAACGGCTAAATACGCCCTTAGACCATTTTTAGGTAAACCAAATGAGAGAACTTGCCCTGCGAAAGCTTGAAAAGTACGCCAGTTCGACTGTGGTTTGCCATCGAGCTTCGCTTGTAAATCGCCACCACATAACGCCATTTCGCAATCAAAATCGATTCGTAACGCACATTGCCCAAGCGTGATTTCCAACGCCGCTTGGTTGACTGGGTTTCCGAGCAGGTGATTGGCCCAGCTATACGAGTAATCATCAACAGGACCACCTTGTGTTAATCCAAGATGAGCAACACCAAATCGTCCGAAATCTTGAATCAAACTCAACGGGCCGGGTTTAATCACTGTTAGTGTTGGTTTAGCGATTGTATTAACCATTAGCGACATCTCCACTAATCTCCATAAGCCTAAGCTCTACAAATTCTTGTTTTGAAATCGCGATGAAACGGACCGCATCACCAACATTAAGTAGAGACAGCGGCGTTTGTGTGGTATCAGCGTTCTTCAATTGGCTGTGATCAAACAGTGCGAGTGGGCAATTGCCAATAATATTCCAACCGCCCGGTGAGTCCGAAGGATACACCGCCGTTTTCGTATCCGCGATGGCGATGCTGCCTTTCGGTACACTTAAACGTGGGGTTGAATGACGAGGCAAAGCAAGCTCGTTGACCACATCAGACATAAACGCAAAGCCAGGCGTAAACCCAATGGCACTGACGCTGTAAGTCTGTGAGGTGTGATGTTGAATGATCTCATCCAGCGACATGCCTTTGGCTTGATATCGGTCTAAGTCGAGTGCTGTTTCTGGTGAGTAATAAGCGGGAAGCTCGATAGTGTTACGCGTTTTACTAACACTAGAGAAGGACGAAATAGCATGACTCAACAAAGAGTTGAGTTGTTCCATGAGCTGATGTTCTGAAATTCTATAAGGTAGGTAATCGACCAATATTGTTTGGTAAGCCGGCGTCACATTCATCAACACCGACGCTAAGTTTTGGCGAATGGCATCAGAAAAGTGAGCCATGTACTGCGCATATTGAGTGCTAGATTGATTATTTGAAGGCGATAGCGTCAAGGTCACCAAAACGCTGCATTCTGCGACTGGCGCTATATTGAACTCAATTTGATTCGTCGTCATTTCGTTTCCATACGTTTGTTTGCCTTTGATTTACTTACTGCCTTTTATTTGCGTATTTGGCGTTTTTAACATCCGTGTCTAAACCAATACAAAGCGATTAGACCTTACGAGCAATTGGTTAGATGCTCGGTTAGGCGAGTAATAAGGCCATGCGCCATACCAATCACGCGCTTCATATTAGTTAAAAGCATTGAGGTCTTGTCTGATTTTTCTAATTAATGCGATGGATTGGGGGTTATCACCATGAACACAAATGGTATCGGCTTCAATAGGCAGTCTTTCACCTTCAATGGTCGTGACCGAACCGTAGTTAATGATTTGCATGACTTGGTTGTAGATGTCGTCCTGATTAACGTAAACCGAGCCTTTTTGAGTTCGCGGCGATAACTGCCCATTATTCAAGTATGCACGATCGGCAAACGCTTCAAACAAGAGGGGTAAGTCATGATCGTCAGCAATATCTAAATACTGCTGATTGTCTGACGAAGAGAGGATCATTAAGGGGATGTTAAATTCAGCGACGGCTTGGGCAACGGCATTAAACACATCAATGTTCGCCATCATATCGTTGTAAAGGGCGCCATGAGGTTTCACATAGCCAACAGATGCATGGTGATATCGGCAAAGGGCTTGTAGTGCACCGACTTGATAGCAAACCAGCTCACTGATCTCGTCCATGGTATGAGGAATAGAACGGCGACCAAACCCAACCAAATCTTGATAACCAGGGTGAGCACCGATTTGGGTGTGATAGTGCTGCGCTAGTTTTATGGTTTTGGACATAACGTGCGGATCAGACGCGTGAAAGCCACAAGCGATGTTTGCCATATCGACCCATTCCATGACCGACTCATCATCGCCCATCTTCCAATTGCCGAAACTTTCTCCCATGTCGCAATTAAGCAAAATCTTCGTTGTCACGTGGTGCTAATCCTTTACGTTGAGGTAAGTAATGACGGTCTTATAAATACCATAAATAAACAGTGACCTAACTCAAACTTTCGACACCGTAGATTTACCAGTATGGCATTTTATATATAGTTGAACTATTGATTAAAGGATTAATATCTATCTGTATATTAGGTGAGCACATGATATCGCGCCAGGTTTGCTTAGGACTAGCATTAACGACACCTGTTTTTGTAGCTGCTCAAGAAAACTCTTTAGACCAACTCATGTCAATGAGCCTTGAAGAGTTGTCTATGTTAGATGTTGAAATGGAAACGGCTTCAAAAGTGACACAAAAACTTACCGAGATTTGTGTCAACCAAGAGTCTGTATATGTGAGGGTCTCTCATGAATTCTAAGTGGCTTAAGTACCGTATTAAGCTCGGTTTTACTAAACTCAGCCTTGCCACTTTAGCGATGTTTATTATGCCTTTGAATACATCGGCGGCTAGTTTCAAGCCTTATGAAGTGAAGGCGGTGTACCTTTTTAGAATTGCCAACTTTATTCGTTGGAACGACGAGAGCACCATGAATACGGTTAACTTCTGTGTGATTGGCGATGAGAAGGTAAGCAAAGCACTGACGTCGATTACACAAGGAAAATCTATTCGTTCTCTCGCTATTCAAGTACATCAATTGGTGACTCCTAAGTGTGATATCACTTACCTATCTGATCTAGATAATGATGAATTTAGCCGTAAAGCCCACTCACCACATACTGTGACGATTAGCGATATCCCAAACTTTACGGACATGGGAGGAGTCATTGAGCTAACGCACATCGATAATAAGCTAAAGCCTAAGATCAACTTAGTGAATACAAGACGCGGTGAATACGTCATCGGCTCAAACCTGTCACGAATCGCTATAGTGGAGGGCCAATAATGTTGTCTTTCATTAATAATTTATCGATTAAAAACAAGCTGATATTACCGATTGTCATCTTCATCGCAGTTACTTTTGTGACGATTCAATCAGTTAATTACACTGTCACTTTTGAGCGAGAGAAAGAGAGTCTTATTCAGCGAGTTAAAGTGTTGGCACAAGGTGTTGCTTATAACCTACAAGCTGCGATTCTATTTGAGGATAAATCTTCGGCTCAGGAGATTTTGTCAGCCTTCGTTGCGGATAAAGATATCGTCAGGGTGAAGCTCTATGACATTAATGAACAGCTTTTTACGAGTTATCAAGTCAGTAATACGCTGGTTCCAAGGCCGAATACAGATGAATTAAATGACATCGCGGATCACCAATTTGCCATCTCCGAGAATTTCATCTTTTTGCTTGTTCCGGTGACGCTGGATGACGCTGTGATCGCTAACTTGAGAGTGACAATATCAAAAGAGACGTTTAATACGATCTTAACGAATATTTTCAAGGTTGCGGCCGTCTACCTGCTGTTTCTGGTGCTCTTGGGCGGGGGATTGGTCAAATTGGTTCAACGCTTGATTATCGATCCAATGTTTGACCTTAATGAGGCGATGCAAGCTTTTGTTGAACGTCGTTCAGAACAACCAAAATTAGTCGCAACTAACCACGATGAGATAGGGGATCTGGTTCGAGCTTTTAATACCATGCTCGAAAGACTTCAACATCGTGACAACCAAATCAACTTTACGCTAGATAAACTACAAGAAGAAAAGTCGTTTGCGAATGAGGTAATTGAAACTGTTCAGCACTCGTTGTTGGTAGCCGATGAAAAAGGGTTCATCGTTCATGCGAACGCTGCCACTCGTGACATTTTCAAGTGTACCGAAGCGTTTCTTGAAAATTTATTGATCCAAGAGTTGATCGCGACAAAGCAAACTGGGTTCTTACAAGAGGTTATCGACGCCAATATTGAGCTGAATGACGAACTACTCGAAACCACCGATCTCTTTAACTCAAAACGCTGGCTTCGTGTGAGCAGCCGTTCGTTGTCAAAGCACGGTCGTATTCTTTATGCAATCCAAGATGTCACGGGGATAGAAACGGCCATGAGTCGCCAGCGTATAGCTGCGGGTGTTTTTGAGAACAGCAAAGACGGCTTAATCGTACTGAATTCATCCAACGTAATTACCATGGTTAATCCAGCGGTCACTCAACTTCTCGGTTATCACGCCGATCTGCTGGTGGGCAAAACACCATTTGACGTTTTTTCTTGGCAACAGTTTTCATCCCTAATGCCGACAATTCGCAGTTCATTGGAAAATTATGGGCAGTGGCAAGGCGAGGTATGGGAGAAGAGTGCATCTGGCACTTTGGTTCCAATGTTTGTAAAAGTGAATCGAGTTTCGTCAGACAACGAGAAAGACGAGTTTGATATGGTACTCACACTGTCTGATTTATCTAATGTCAAAGAGATGGAAAGGCTTGAACACTTGGCTCATCACGACGCATTAACGGGTTTGGCCAACAGAGCTCAGCTGTATAAGGTGATGGATGATGTAGTCACATCTAGCCATTATTCTAATCAGCATTTTGCGGTTATCTACTTGGATCTCGATGGCTTTAAACACGTTAACGATAACTATGGACACGATGCGGGCGACGAAATCCTCAAAGAAGTATCGAGCCGGTTGCTATCTCAAGTTCGTGCAGGAGATTTGGTAGCACGTTTGTCGGGGGATGAATTTGTTCTTATTATTAAACAGACCAACAAAGTCTTGTTAGCAAAGTTAGCGGAGCGACTGTTGGACCTGATCGGGCAAGAAGTGACCCATAAACAGCGTTCGCTTCATGTTGGAGCGAGCTTGGGCATACACTTAGTTGATGGTTCAGAGCGTGATATAGACGTGATCCTAAAGGTTGCCGATGAGGCGATGTACCAAGCAAAACGCAAAGGAAAAGGTCAATTTGTGTTCTCTCGTGATAGTTAATAGCCGTAGGCGTTTGTGACCTCTACCTAAGTTGTTGTATCATAAGTGATAGGTTGAATATTTTTAATTAAAAGGTCTGCTAAGCATGAATGTTTTAGTTACAGGTGGCATGGGTTACATCGGTAGCCATACAAGTATCCAGATGATCAACGCAGGAATGACACCTGTACTTTTTGATAGCTTGTATAACAGTAAACCAAGCGTTCTAGAGCGTATCGAAAAAGTATCCGGTGTTCGCCCTAATTTCATTGAAGGTGACGTTCGTGATAAAGCGCTTTTGACTGAAACCATGAAGCAACACAACATTGAAGCCGTTATTCATTTCGCTGGCCTAAAGGCGGTTGGTGAATCTGTGGCTAAGCCTCTTGAATACTATGACAATAACGTGAACGGCACGTTAGTCCTTGTTGATGCAATGCGTGACGCTGGTGTAAAAACCTTAGTATTCAGCTCTTCAGCAACGGTCTACGGCGATCCTGCGAGTGTGCCTATCACAGAAGATTTTCCAACAAGCGCAACCAATCCTTACGGTCGTAGTAAGCTAATGGTTGAAGAGTGCTTAACCGATTTCCAAAAAGCCAATCCAGATTGGAGCATTACACTGCTGCGTTACTTTAACCCAGTAGGTTCACACCCAAGTGGTGAGCTAGGTGAAGACCCGCAAGGTATTCCAAATAACCTAATGCCATTTGTCTCTCAAGTAGCCGTGGGCCGCCGTGAATTCCTATCGGTATTTGGTAGCGATTATCCAACAAAAGATGGGACTGGTGTTCGTGATTACATCCACGTCATGGATCTGTCTGATGGCCACATCGCAGCGCTTGAAAAAGTAGGGCGTAAAGACGGTCTTCATATCTATAACCTTGGCACTGGTAATGGTTCAAGTGTATTAGATATGGTTAAAGCGTTCGAGAAAGCGAGCGGTAAACAAGTCCCTTATAAACTGGTCGATCGTCGCCCAGGTGATATTGCAGAATGTTGGGCAGACCCTGCTAAAGCTCAAAAAGAGCTGGGCTGGAATGCGACGCGTACATTGACTGAAATGACGGAAGATACATGGCGTTGGCAGTCAACGAATCCTAATGGTTTCCCTGGCTGATCTAGTCGTTTCATGAATGATTAATATACAAAAAGATGCTTTAGGGCATCTTTTTTGATCTAAATCGAATAAAAAGTGAATTGGTGGTTAAAAAGTATCATTCTGTATCGGTTGTTGTTATCATGCTCGCGAATTATATGTTTAATGTTAATTTTCTTTGGAGTTAATCATGGAACTAGGCCTAATTATCACTTTCATCATTGCTGCTGCAGTAATGGTTAAGAAAGAGATGGCAGAGAAGTAATTTCACTTTATCCCTTTTTGATACAATTTTTAGTGAAATAATAAAAGCCAGCATTAAGCTGGCTTTTTAGTATCTGCTGTATACGTTTCTATGGTTCAGCGTTCTAACGAATTAGAATTCGTATTTAGCTGTGACTGACCAGTTACGACCAGCTTGCGTGTAATCTTTATCTTCTTGTGAGAATCCACGAACATCATTCCACGAATAGTACTCTTCATCCGTAACGTTGAAAAGACCAGCTCTAAGCGTAAGGTCCTTCATCGGCAAGTAGTATGCAGTTAGGTCAACTACTGTTGCAGAATCAGTCGGTAGAATTTCGTCTTTTAGACCCGCGCTATTTATATCACTAGACTTCTTGCCAGCTGTATAACTAATGTTAAGTGATGTACCCCATAACGCTGAAGGAGCATCATAGTTAAATCCAACTACAGCATTCCAAGGGTTCACGCTGTTAAGAGGGTTACCTTCACCGTCTTCGCCTTCTGTGTACGTGGCTGCAACACGAGTACTCACACCTTGTACCGGCATGAAGTTATTCCAAGACAACGTGTTTGAAGCCTCGATACCTTTAATTACGGCTTCATCAATATTTACATTTTTATATACTGTTGGATCGGCAGGTGTGGCTGAACCACTAACAGCTACGTTATCAATAAAATTATCGTAGTCGCTGTAGAAGATAGCGATTTCGCTTGATGAATAATTTGTGTTGTGACGCCAACCTAGCTCGTATGAAATACTTTCTTCAGCTTCTAAGTCTGGGTTAGGGGCATTAACATAACCGTGAGCAGGATTACCAAATGAATAGTAAAGCTCTTGGAAATCAGGAGCTCTGAAGCCTTGGCTGATTTGACCGAAGATCTTATTTTCGTCATTAAGCGTGTAAGTTGTACCTAAGCGTCCAGTTACAGCTGAGTCAGAATATTTTGCATAAGACTCTTCAGGGTTCCCACTTGGGTTTTGGCTTGTATCACCTGGATCAGTTTCAAAGCCGTCAAAACGAACCCCCGGAGTCATCATCCAATTTCCGATCGTCATTTCATTTTGTGCAAAGAATCCATACTTTCTTTCTGATGCTGAAGGAATATAGAAGATAACTTGGTCTGCACTAATTGAGTTATATTCGTTATTAACGTTTTTAATATCTTTGTCCGAATATGAAGCACCATAGATAAAGTAATTTTCTACATTACCTGTCATGAAGAACTTATCGAATTGCACATCAAGCTGATAGCCTTCATCTTCGTAGATATAGTCCTTTTTCTGAACGTTGCCAGCTGGCGGTAAGAACATACTACCACCCTTAGATGTACGATTAGTTATACCGTTTTCTTCTTTGCTCAGCCAGTCAGCTTGCCAAGTAACGGTGTCGGCAAACGCTAAGTTAGCATCCCAAATATGTTTGATACCAATTTGCTGTTGGCTAGTCGAATCTTCGCCAGTGTAACCGGTGTAGCTTGAGCTATCTAAATCGGTATCACCTGAATTCTCAATGAAGTTACCAGAAAACTCTAAACGGTGTTGTTCGTTTAATTGATATTGAAGCTTAACCAACAAGTTGTTGTTCTGAGTATCTTGTTCATCAGGTGTACCGAAGTTTTCAGTTTGCTCACCATCCCTGCGAGTATAAGCAACTAACGTTTCAAGATCGCCAATACGATTCGCTAAGGCAACGGATTCGCTAAATGTGTTATCAGATGAAGAGTAGTTGAACTTCGCGTGGCCCCCGAAATCTTTGCCTTTTAAAAAGTCACTTGGGTCTTTTGTTTCAAACGCAGCAATACCACCAATAGCGTCTGAGCCGTAAAGAGACGAAGCTGCACCTTTAACTATCTCAACAGACTTCAACATATCCGTATCAACATCGACACGCGAAGAGTTGATGAAGTTATATGACTGAGTACCACTAGGAGTAAATTGGCTAGTTTGTGAGACTCCATCAACGATAACCTTTACTCGGTTACCTTCCATACCACGAATATTGATACCTTGAATCCCCTGACGAGAATTCGTAGTGACCGTGACACCTGGTGTGTACTTAAATAAATCGTTCACATCCGTTACCATGTTTTTTTCGATATCTTTATCGTTAATCACAGTTACCGATGCAGCAACATCTTCAAGTTGTTGATTAGTACGAGTCGAAGATACAACAACCTCGTCAAATAGGGCATAATCTTCAGCAAAGGCTGATGTTGATGAAAGCGCTAAAACGATTGAAGCAGAGAGTAGGGATTGCTTATACATCTGATAGTTACCTTAATTCCATAGTCTTATCTTGATTTACGAGAGACAATATTGGATCTAAATGATAATTACTACCATTTGCATTTCACTTTGTGGGTGGTTTTATCAGTTAAAACTCCATTAATACCGTATAACTTATTGTATTTTAAAAGCTTTAATTGTGATATTTAGCTGGTGAATACTTCCATTTCTGTGATAAACATCTCATTTATAAAGTTGGATACTGATGCATAGCCCAATAACACTTGAAGCACTACATATACTAGATGCCATTGATCGTCGTGGGAGTTTCGCAGCTGCAGCAAATGAACTGGACCGAGCGCCTTCTTCATTGAGTTATCAAATCCAGAAGTTAGAGCAAGACTTAGATATCATGATTTTTGATCGCTCAGGCCACCGTGCAAATTTCACGGAAGCGGGGCAGTTAATATTAGAGCAAGGTAGAATCATTCTTGGTGCCACTGAACAACTCGTTAATGATGCGAGTATTCTTGCTAATGGCTGGGAGCTAGATTTAACCATTGCCTTTGATGGCATCATTCCTATTGCCAATTTCTTCCCGCTGGTCGACGAACTCGGGAAAATCAGCAAAACACGTGTTCGCTTACAAGAAGAGATCTTAGCCGGATGTTGGGAATCCCTGACAGATGGCCGAGCCGATTTGTTGGTATGTCCCAAGCTCGACACGATTCCAAACGATATGAAAAGTGACATCATTGGTAAGATGGAAATGGTATGGGTCGCGGCATCAAACCACTACGTTCATAAACGTTCTGGCGAGTTCAATCAAAAAGCGAGGGAAAGTTACAGGGTCATTGCAATTGCAGACACTGCACGCGACCAACCAGCGTTGAGTCGCAACATTCTAGAGAAACAACCTCGTTTAACCGTAACAAGCTTCCCTGCAAAGGTAGAGGCTCTAACTACTGGATTAGGGATTGGCACCTTGCCGAGTAGTATTGCTAAGCCGCTGATTGAATCTGGCGTTCTACAGCAGATTTCGGGGACAGAACCACAGCCGATCGATATCGTCATGGCTTGGCGACGCAACAAAATGGGCGACGCCAAGTCTTGGTGTATCCAACATCTTAAAAAGACATGGGCGTTAAAGTAACGGTAACACCATATCTGCAGTACCATCTTCAAAACTGATATCTAGCTCGAAGCCGAGCTTTTGGGCTAGTGTCAGCATTCCTCTATTCGTTGGCATCGTCATGCCCGACATCTGTTTAGTCTGCTTCGCACGGCAGTAATCGATAACCTTAGTCATAAGAATACGACCTAAGCCGACACCTTTCAGATCGGAACGTATCAGAATCGCGAACTCGGCATCGGTGTTCTCTGGGTTAATTAGCGCTCTCGATACACCAATAATCGCAGGCACATCTTTTTCCTTGCGAACCACCACAAACGCGATTTCTCTATCAAAATCAATCTGAGTAAAATTCGCTAATGCCTCATGGTTGAATTCTCCAACATCACTAAAGAAACGCTTATACAGATCCTCTTTAGAGACGCGATTAATAAAATCGGCATGAAGCGGTTCATCTTCAGGAAGAATAGGGCGTAGCAACACTTCGGTGCCGTCCTTGAGTACGATATTCTCTTCAAGTTCGACCGGATAAGGGCGAATCGCAAGACGTTCTTGTGGATCGCCTTCGTACGCTTTCAAGATGATATCGGCATCTAATATCGTGAACTTGTCACCATTGGCCAGTACAGGATGGATATCCAAATCATGTATTTCAGGGCAATCCACTACCATTTGCGATATACGAACCAGCAACTCAGAGAGCCCTTCAATGTCGATCGGGTTAGGCAGTTTTTGCAGGCGAATCTTGCCACTTTTTATCGCCCTAATGATCAAGTAACGCGCCAGTGTCATGTTAAGCGGTGGGAAAGCAGCCGCGGCATCAATCGATTCATCCCACTCAGAGCCACCTTGGCCAAGTAAAATGATAGGGCCAAAGGTTTCGTCCGTTGTAACCTTAACTCGCAGTTCTTGGCCGCCTGCAAGCTTGGCCATACCTTGAATCAACAAGCCATGGATATGAGCAGTAGGGAACGACAATTGAGATCGATCGAGAATTGCCTGAGCGGCATTCGCGACTTCACTACTGTTTCGTAAATTGAGCATCACACCTTGAACATCCGACTTATGCGCAATGTCTGGTGAGCGAAGTTTTACGGCGACCGGGTAACCGATCGTTTCAGCAATGTGCACCGCTTCACTTGGGTCGGAAGCAATCCAAGTTGGCAACACATCAAGATTGAAGTGCTTGAAAAATTGACTATTTTGGTGAGTATCAAGACTAACTGTATCTTTATCCAGTAGTTGGCGTTCTATCCAATTTTTTGCATCTGCCAAGTCTTCAATGTGCACTTTTTCTGCCGTGGTCGGCGTTTCCATTAACTGACGTTGGTTGCGTCTGTACTCGACCAAGTGCATGAATGCGACCACTGAACTTTCAGGCGTTCGATAAGTTGGGAAACCCGCTTCCGTAAACAGCTTTCTCGCTGGTCTAGCGGTTAACTCCCCAGACCAATTCGTTAAGATATTAAAGCGCTTGTGGCGAGGATGCTTTTTAATCGCTTCAATAATTCGCTCTGCTGTTTTGGCTGAATGTGCGACCGCAGAAGGGCTGTGCATGATAAGAATGGCATCCGCTTCATCGCCATCGAGCAAGATGTTTATGGTGTCGATATAGCGTTGATCGCCGGCATCGCCAACAATGTCGATAGGGTTGCTATGAGACCAACTCGATGGCAAAACCTTACTGAGTTTATCGAGCGTATCTTCAGATAATTCTGCGAGCTTACCGCCGCGGTCAAATAGGGTGTCCACGGCCATAATTGCAGGGCCGCCACCATTGGTAACAATAGCCAAGCGCTCGCCACGCAAGGGCACTGAATGAGTTAGTGTCTCTACCGCAGCAAACAGTTCATGTAAGTTCTTAACTCGCAACATACCGCTGCGTCGGATCGCAGAGTCATAGATAATGTCTAAGGTATCAGCACCACCGGTATGTGCCATGGCCGCTGCTCGGCCTTTCGCTGTTCGCCCGCCTTTGAGCACTAGAATTCGTCGGTTGCGTGACGCTGCACGCGCTGCAGAGATAAAGCGTCTCGCATCAGTAATGCTATCGACATAAAGCAATATCGCTTCGGTGTGAGAATCGGTACTCAGATAATCCAAGAGTTCCGAGAATTCAATGTCACTGCCATTGCCTATCGAGATAAACGCTGAGAAGCCAATCTCTTTGTCGTTCGCCCAATCGAGAATCGTGGTACACACTGCAGCCGACTGAGAAACAAAGGCGATTTTACCTGGCAGCGCAGTTACCGGAGAAAAAGAGGCGTTTAAATTTAACCAAGGGACAATAATCCCCAAGCTATTGGAGCCAAGCACCCGAATGTTGTGTTTTTTAGCAATCGCTAGGCATCGTGCATCATACGTTTCGCCATTATCGCTTTGTTGCTGCATGTCGGAAGAAAGCACGATGACAGAGGCTATGCCTTTCTCGGCCAGCTCTTCAAAAATAGCCACATTACGGGTTGCATTGGTACAGAGAATCGCAAGGTCAGGCACGATAGGCAGTGACAAAATGTTCTTGTATGAGAGTACGCCTGCCACCGAGTCATATTTTGGCGTAACGGGCATCACCGCACCTTTAAAATCCCCGTGCAACAAATTGTTCATGACGATATATCCCGCGCGCGTTTCTCGTTGAGAAGCACCAACAACAGCGATTGAACGGGGTTTAAGGAGGGGATCAAGATGATTCATAGACATATCCTAGCAATGCACGTAAGTTCATCGTAACTTACTTTTCACTCACGGGTTGATGGCAAATTCACCGAATTCAGATGAATAAGCAAACACTGCATAAAGTTTGTGAAATAGGTCACCCACTAATGGTGTATAATCTCAAAGTTAACTTGATTCTAAACCGACGTATCGGCATGATTTATAGTAATTATTATTAAGGATATAGAGCTTTCCATGAAAAAATTTGCAATTGTGACTTTGCCACTGCTCTTGGCTGCATGTGTATCGGACGACTACGTTACAAATGTAACTTCAGATAGTTATCAAGAAGAGTACAAAACGGCAAAAGTTGAAGCTCCAGTTGTATCTCAATCTGAGCAAACAGGCGTTGTTGAAGAAAACGTTGTTAACGTGATCAGAACCGAACCTGTTGAGCAGAAAGTCACTCAAACAACTAAAGCTAAGCCAGTTGCAGTAGTGACAGGCCCAACGAAGAAACAACAAGATATGAACCAGCGCTTTGGTTACACGGTTCAAGTAGTTGCTGTTGGCAGCCAGAGTAAAGTCGATTCTTTCGTGAAAATGCTACCTACGACTTCTCAACCAGTTTGGGAAAACTACAAAATGGTTAACGGCACTAAGTGGTTCACAGTACTTTACGGTGATTACGCAACGCGCTTAGAAGCTAAAAAGGCAATCTCAACGCTGCCAGCCACTTTCCAAAACTTGAAGCCGTTTGTTAAGAGTATTGATGACATCAAGAACTCTGAATACCCAACGCTTAACAAGTTGAACTAAGTTTTAATTCAGAAAGAGGGAGCAAATGCTCCTTCTTTTGTTTTAAGACCAGCAGTTTTGTTTAATAGTTAATCGCTCGATCTTTCGAACACAATTTTAACGTTCAAAACACTGTACCTATTTCGACTTTTGTTTATCATTGAAGTCAGTATTCCTAGTTTCAAGGACCGAATTTACCCATGAACACCATTAACATCCTTCTACTTTGTGGCGGTGGATCTTCAGAGCATGAAGTATCTTTAGTTTCAGCCAATTACCTTTTTGAACAACTGAATAGCGTTGCAGATTTTAACGTTGTCAGAGTTGAAATTAAAAACGAAGGCTGGTGTCTTGATTCAGGTGAATTGGTTTATCTAGATATCAACAATCAAACCTTACGTGGCGACAACCTAGAATCTAAAGTCGATTTCATTGTGCCTTGTATTCACGGCTTCCCGGGTGAAACAGGTGACATTCAATCATTGTTTGAAATGGCTAAGATTCCGTACTTAGGCTGTGGTTCTGAAGCGAGCAACAACAGCTTCAACAAAATCACTTCAAAGCTTTGGTACGACGCACTTGGCATCCCAAATACGCCGTATCTGTTTTTATCAGACAACAACGACCAAGCTCATTCACAAGCGACTCAAGCTTTTGAAAATTGGGGCAAAGTGTTCGTGAAGGCGGCTCGTCAAGGTTCTTCTGTAGGTTGTTACCAAGTTAACCAAGTGGAAGACTTAAGCGAAGCGATCAATAAGGCGTTTACCTTCTCTGATCAAGTGCTGGTTGAGAAATCAGTTGTGCCTAGAGAGCTCGAAGTTGCCGCTTATGAAATCGATGGTGAGCTACACATCAGCAAACCGGGCGAGGTGATTGCACCTAATGGCGCATTTTACTCTTACGAAGAGAAATACAGCTCAGACAGCCACTCAATTACCGAAGTTGAAGCAAATAACTTAACAGACGAACAACTAGAGTTAATTGCAGACAGTGCTCGCAAAGTATTCACCCAAATGAAGCTTCGTCACTTATCTCGTATCGATTTCTTCTTAACGCAAGACAACGAGATCTACCTGAATGAAGTCAACACCTTCCCAGGTATGACGCCAATTTCCATGTTCCCTAAAATGGTTGAACATGATGGCCACAAATTCAGCCAGTTCCTAGAGAACTGTGTGAGAACGAGCATTTCTTAGTTCTTCCAAAATATCTTAGTGAGTCTTACACCACTGGCTAAATAAAAAATAGCGCCTTGAGCTTACCCGCCAAGGCGCTATTTTTTTAAGAGTCCGAGCTTTTTTTTAGAGTCAAAGCTTTTTGTTTTTAAAGCCAGTCGTCTATTGATCACGCCGATTTTGGCTAGCTGTCTATTAAAATCTAACTATTAACACGCGGTCTATAAACAAGCTAACTGTCAACACAGAGGCCATCAGCTTACAGCCAAGGAACTATTGGTTTAATGCCAACAGATAGTCAGCTTATTGCCAAGGGATCAGTGCTTTAAACTTCATCTTCTCAGTCTCAGCCGTCCCCGAATAACCCACATATTGCGCAGGCATTGCAGGGCTGAGCCAACGACCAAAATCCTGAATCTCTCTAACCTTAAGACCTTGTTTTGACAACTCTTGTGCGGCACCCACACGAATCGAATTCCCTGAAAAATGGTGGTTTTCTGCGAGTTGAAGTAAGTCGCTTGCACTTCTTAATATCCTATAGATCGACGAATCATCTAAAGGTTGCAGGCTGATATTCTCATGCTTGTCTATCGCACGAAACACGGGTAACTCATCTTGGGTCCCAGTAAACGAAAGCCAACGCTGAAGTGCATCACTTGCTACTTGCGACAGCCGATACACTGAATCTTTTACTGTAATCTGGTAATCATTTTCAACGCACTCGACATTACCCATTGATAACGCCTTAAGTTCTGATCGTTTTAAAGCACACTCAAACATCACATTATAAATGGCGATATCTCTGATCTCTTTTAAGCTCGATTTTTCATTTGAAAGTAACGTGTTTAACTCAGCGAGGTGTGTAGATGTCATGGCATTGGTTTGCTTAGCGTCGCCGGCCATTTGAGCTTGCAAGTGGAGCAGGGCAAAACGAACTTGTCTATGTTTGATTGGGTTGGCAAAGCTCAACACAGTATGCAACAAGCTAAGTGTTGCAGTGTAACGTTTTAAAGATGCGTATTTTCTGTCATTGGATTCAGTCTCAAGAAAACGACGAACAGCAGTAATAGAGGCAGGGAGTGTGTTGATACGATTTTTAGCACAGAACGCATGGTAGCGATTCCAATCACTGTAGATACCCAGCAGTGAGTTACGAGAGTACTGGTATCCTGTTAACTCATCTATAATTTCAATTGTCGCGTGCCTGTTCAATTTTTCAACAAATGAATTAATTGTCACAGAGTCGGTTAAAATAGGGACTTTTTTTCGCAAATTACCGTACCTCGACAGGTGTTTTTACCATATTATGCTTGATATCATTATAAGTATACTTATGATTAATACAGTGAAAACAAAAAGATGATTAATAGATATGGCTAATTCAATTTACCGTAGCGTCCATCTGCAATCGATGGATGCGAATAACACCATTTGGCGTGCTAAGTTAAAAAACAATGTGATTCAGGGCAACCTAGCTGCCGTGAAGAAGAGTATTGATTGGTGGATTGACACGGCGTCTATTATTGACCCTAAAGAGTTCACTGCATTAAATAAGTCGAGAGGAACTGGTGGCCTAACTGAAAACTTCAACGGCTATCAGATCAAGAATGACACCGGTGAGCCTAACGCGTGGTATTGCATGTTTAACGGGCGTCTTATCAAAGGCGGCAAGATTGCAATCCAGCGTCATATAGAAGCTTACTTACTCGCAAAACAAAAAGCAGAGCAACAAAAGAAGTAATTTATGAGCCTAGTATATTCAACAGAAACAGGTCGCATTAAACCTGAAGAAGAGAAAGTCCAACGTCCTAAAGGCGATGGTATCGTTCGAATCCAAAAAGAAACCAAAGGCCGTAAAGGCAAAGGCGTTTCTATCGTAACGGGCTTAGACCTAGATGACGCACCATTAAAACTAATGGCAGCGGAACTCAAAAAAGTGTGTGGCTGCGGCGGCTCAGTAAAAGATGGCAACATCGAGATTCAAGGCGACGCTCGTGACAAGCTCAAAGCGCATCTTGAAAAGAAAGGCTACAAAGTTAAATTTGCTGGCGGTTAAGCTCTAACTAATGCCAGGGGTAAAATCGAAGATTATTATCACTGGTTATTAGGTATTTTATGGTAAATAGCCAATATGGTTAAATACACAGTATAAATCAGAGAATATCGACACCAAATAAAAGCAGGGCATCACATAAAGATACCTGCCTTATAAACGCCAAAATCAATTTAACATAACGTACATAATACGCACTAAGGCGTAAGCTCTTTCTGGGGGCTATCTAGCTGCTCTTGAGCCTGAATCTGTGGATAGATTCGAATAAAACTAAGCATGCTCTGTAACGTCTCAATTTCTTCCATCATATGGAATGTTAATTTGTCGCCTATTTCTTCAGTGTAAGAACCTGAATTTAAGAAAAGAGACATATCGTGAAGATCATTAACCTTGTCGGAAACATCCGTTAGCGTGTACTCTTGGAAACTCATAATTAACTCTCGTATAGTTGATTGTGATAGAAGCCCGTAGCTGTTCTAGCAGTTACGGGCTTTGTTTTATTTGGTAATGAGTGGTTCTGATTCTGTAAGAACTCTCAATGCTGATTGGCAATTAGGACACTCAATTTTTGAAAGAAATGCACCAATGAAAACCTCATCTTCAAAGAATGGTTTGTAGCAAGATGTACACTGATATTTAGGGTCATCCTCACGGCTCACCATAGTCAGTCCACCTTTGTAGTGAATGGTACGCTTAGGTAAATTCCAAATCATAAATCCAACTCCAGAGGCGTGATGATTTTTCCGTACTTCTTTAGCTCCACAGTGCCAAAGTTATTAACGATATAAGAAGAGCTATGAAAGGTATAAAATCCGGCTTCATAAGGTGGTTGACCTTCTTCCAGTTGAACCTTGGTAAGCGTTGGGAAACGACCTTGTAGATATGCATAAGCGTCTTGTTCGTAAATAGTACGTGGTGGTTTTCCGTCTTTCCCTGGCATGGTTCTAGATGTGACTTTTACGTCTTCTTTGAATACTTCGATTTTTAACATGGTGCTTTTCCTATGCGTAGGCTTTGAAAGGTAAAATATTGGTTTCGGCTACAACTGGCATCTTGTACCAAGGCGGAATTTTAAGTGGCTGAACCTCGATAACCTCAGAACGTTTAAGCGTTGGACACATCCGACTAACATCGAATTGTTGACCGATATCGATACCGATCGCTTTTAGGCGCGCTTTGTGTTCGTAAAATTGACTATCTTTTAAAACACTTCTTAAATTTGTTCCGTGTTGCCACATAATGGCGTAACTCTGCGTTGCATTGGCTGCTTGTCGGCTCTTAACTACGCCTAGTGATAAAAGTTGGTCTGCAAAGGATTGATGCTCGTCGTGTGATATGTGTGTTGTTTTCATAGCATTCTCAATATCTTGTAAGTGTTTGTAAAAGTCTTGTTCTGTAGTGATGCCGTAAAATTGTAAGTCGTGTCGTTTTAATAATGCCTGTCTCAAACTGTGCTCTTCTCGAACAACACCGAATGATTCGCAGTAATCAATAAGCTTGTTCACGTAATTTAATGCCTCTTGTGATACTCCTTCTTTTTTGCGTTGGTCTTTTAATAAATGTCTCTGTAAATCAACCGATTTTGCATATAGCTTGTCCATTATCCACGTAGAGCCTTCCCCCCAGTTACATGTATTGCCATCAGGATAGAGCTTAGGTTTTCGGCCTCGACCAATTTGCATAGAAGAAAGACCTCGAATAAAAGAGCGTTCATTACCCTTCCCTACAGCTAAATTTCTAGTCCAATCTATCGATGTAATTTCAGCACCATTACCAATCAATGAAGACGATTTACCATCAGCCGATTGACGGTGAGCAAAGCGAGTATTTTTAGTAAACGGAGGCAAGTCATACGAAGCTAAAATATGGTTATAAATTGCTACACATTCATCAAGCGTCTGCAATCCAAATAGGTTGTCCATACGTTGCCAGCGCGACGGGTTCCCCTCGACTCGAACGCGAGTTCCATTACATCGAATAGTTAACTTTGTACTGTATGAGCCTTCTAATATTTTTTGGTTAACTGTGGGTGGAAGATTTTCACCAGTTTCTAATTCAACCCTTTCGATAACATGACGCCCCACAAGAGGAAGATTTCCCTCATGGTGATCTTGTTGCATGAAAAGTTGGTCAATAAAGAACAAATGAAAACCCTGTCAAGAATCAATACAAACACTTTTATGTATGTACACAGATATAAATGTATGGCTGAATAATATGACATATAAAAGTAGGTGTAAACTTAAACTTAAATAGGGTTTTGATATGGATTACGTAAACATGAGTGTTGGTAGCGTTCTAAAAGACAAACGAATTGAATTAAACATCAAACAAGAAGATATTGCAGAACAGATGAAAGTGACGGTACAAACCGTAAGTAAGTGGGAAAGAGATATTACCGAACCCAAAGCAACCCAAGTTTCAAAGCTAAGTCAGATTCTCAAAATTTCAGAGAAAGAAATCTGCAGCGGTGACATTCAAAGTCAGAAAATTGATCCTCTAGATTTTGTTAGGCGCGTTGGGATATTAATGCAGCATGTGCCACATACAGAAATGCTAATAGGTATGCATAAGTATATTAATGATACGGAAGGATTCATCCGTATGCTTTCTCAGGTATCAGAGTACCCTTTCGAGCTCTTTGATATTGAAGCAAGAGAAGACGAAATTTGTCATGCAAAGTTAGTATTAAAAGTAATCGAGAATGGCCAACTTGATGCTAGCGAAGAAGAAATAAAGAAAGCAAAAGAACATGCCATTAAAGTTCTAGATAAAGAGAAATAGTCCGGATGTCCGGAGTTAGTTGGGGTGTTACAGGAACCCCAACCCTTCGGGTGACCGATTGAGATTTTGAAGATGACCTTTTGAGGTCATTTTTTTTGAGTGAAAAATCTCATATTGAGACAAGAGTCCACTATTAAAGATAGTGTACTCTCCCTATCGTTCTTCCTCCTACGCTAGCTCCGCTCGTCGTCATCTCTCAAGGTCGAGAACAGTAATAAAACGAGATTTTTTGTTTATCGATAGAATCGAAAATTGGGAGTGCTCTGTACCAAAAAGCTATTCTGGCAAAATGAAAGGAAGGTTTTGTGATCTTCTTTAGAGGGAGTAACGCTTCGCTGCTTTTCGGGCATTTGGGGGAGCCATACCCAAGAACTGTATCGAGTGCCCTTATCCCTGCGGGGCTAGTTTCGCTAATCCTCGTCGCTTGCGGTCGGTGTCTGATTTGTATAACCACCACCTAATAGAGAGCTACTCAAGTTCTTGGTCTCAGACCAAAAAGTCAACCAACGCGTCACGTTTGCCTGTAACTTAAAAGCATGCCATGATACAAACACTACTTTATAAGTAGAAACGCAAAAAACCACAATTAAGTGGCTTTTTTTTCAAGTTAACCCAGATACTAAAATTCCACAGCTAGTAGGGTTACTCTAAAACTCAGAGGTAAAGATGAAATACTTAGAAATAGTGTTAATTATCATAGATTTATTAGGTAAAGCTCTTGAGCTTATCAATCATTTGATAGGTTAACATTCAAAACTTATGTGGGGCAAAGTTAGCGCTGAGCTCCACAATCATCTAATCATTCAATCATTTCAACTGTTATCAAATGATGTATGTTTCTCTTTACATTGTCAACGTGTTTAATGCTACTTAGAGTGCGCATTGTGCAAATTATGTTACGGGTTAACTTCTAACAACGATTTTCCTAACGAGCATCAAAAAGGCCAGACAAGCTGACCTCCTCATTGAGCATGTTACTCGCCCACGTTCTTATTCAGTTAAGCAAGCAAACCACTCAACATAATTTAGACCCATAATACGCAGTGGGATAGGCAAAAAATAAAGGCATCTTTTTCAATCAAATCAATTAGATACCCTTACTTTTTGCCTATCAAATTATGCTGTTTTTTTGTCTTCAATCACTCGTTCAATTACTTCAATTGTACGTTGATTCTTAGACCTTTCGGCTAGTATGGCTAACAAAGTAAGGTCTACGTCTAATCCCAACATTTCTGCTATTTCACAGGCTAGATCGTCACTCATTGTCGTGCCATTTCGCCAATTTTGTACCGTGGTGTGTCCAATGCCTAGTACTTTTGCAACTTCTCTAGTGCTATGTACCTGTTTTAATTCACATAAACGGTTTAATAAATCTAAGGTTGTTATCATTTTTTCACCTCCTCGGACAAGGATAATCCATACCGCCACTGTACCGTTAGTATGTACAGCAATGTTGAAATGAACTTTAATACACTTCGTCAAGTCGGGAGACTTTGCGAACATCCTTTAAGCCCCCTAATTGATTCGAAGCTTTTATGGGGGCTGTCTGAAAAATGAGTGATGTTCCAAGGCTTTAAGTATTGACCAGACTTATTAAAAAAGGATCAACACCATGTCAAATCAACGTAAAACCCCTATCGAAATAATCAAAGATCGCATGGAAGTGTTACAGAAACACAGTGACGAATACCAATCAAACCCGTCTTTAACCTCACATACCAAAGAAGCATCCGCTAATTACTACCGTGGTGCTTTGAACGAACTTTTCCGCCTAACAAAAATGCTTGGTACGGACTAACTCCCATGAGTATGTACGACTTAACCAAAAAGCAACGTAAAGACCGCCCACTGGCGGCTCTTAATCGTTCTGTTTTGGATAAGATTGTTAAGTGTCCATCTAGCTCAATAGCATTCCTTACGGCTAATGGCCGTGGCGTTCGTAAGAGCTTTGCTCGTGATATTGCGATCGTAATGAAAGCCCTAGTAAACGAAATGTGCCTAAGCTCGAATAAGATTGGTGTTGCCACAAAGGACGGCTTTGCTTTGCGTTCTTGGGGGTACATTGCTGATATGTGCGATTTCCCTATCTGGCGTGTTAAACAGTGCGTTAAGTTCGCATTTAACAAAGGTTGGATTACATCCAAACAGCCTAGAGAAACCTATACAGGCAAAGACAACCTGCAAAAATGGCGCGGCCTAGCGTCTATTAAGCGTGTAACAGATGCTTATTTTCACGATATCGGTATCTTTGAGCAATACAAAGAAGCCAAGACCGCGTCTAAACGTTGGCTCAAAACCTTTGCTAACCGCATCGGCCGTCCAGTCAAATACATTCAAACCCCAATTACACTGCTACGCAGACGCCGCAAAGAAGCGGCAGAAGCTAAGAACCCAGTCCCAATACCACAATAGCCTAAACTCTTTTCTATGCGCCTTAACTGGCGTTATTTGCGATCTATCAACGCAATTCATATCTTAAATTGGCTCATTATGGCCGTTCTCACCATTTATTTCACTCTAACTTATCCACAAGTAGGTTGTTTTTCAATCGCTTGAGGTTGGCATTCTCTCGATCTCGTTTGGCTTGTGCAAAAGTCGCGTATATATGGATCTAAACTACTCCTAGTTCTTACTACCATTCCCTACTCTATTTACTTAGCCCGCATAGTCTTCGACTAGAACCATGATATTAAGGATAGTAATGGTATTAATGCTTTTACCCCCTCGAAACTCGGGGATAAATTAATGAAGCGGCCTTTCTTAGTCGCAAGCGACTTGCGGCCTTGTATGCCTGTGGACGAAACACAACAAAGGAATGGTGATTCTACGGATTGGGATTAGTTGGACGTGATTCTAAGAGCCTATCGCTTCGCGATGATTCTAGCAGAAGGAAGCGTGGATATTAAAAAGGCCACGCCCGTGTCGTGGCCTCTGGAGGGGCTATGCTTCAAGGTCTATTTATTCAATAGTTTCTGCTTTTCATGATGCGCTAATACTTGTTGACCTAGTTTCGTTAAAGAGAAGCGGCGATATTTTACCGATGCCACTTTTTCATTTACGACTAAGTCATGTATTTGTAGCCTCGGACAAATGTTTTTATATACATACAAAGTTACGCTATCGGAAGACGGTGAATTGGTGATTCCGGTAATTAACGCTTCTTTTAACCATAAAAGTGCATCAAACAAGTTCAGCTTTTCTCGGCCGTATGAATCTGCTAGTTTATCTGATAACTTTACGTTTATAGACTTTAATAGTTCTATTGTTTCATCGAATGACTGATTTGCGTTATGTTTAGGTTGATTCTTGATCTTATCTTGAAGTCTAACCATTTCATTGTTCAATGCGTTGTTCTCTTGGGTAAGTCGATTGATCTCGTCTACCAATCCCTTTGTGTCAGGCACTTCGGCACCGGAAATCCATCCATCCAAACTTCTAGATGCGGCAATATCAGGTAAGCTCTCTAATACACAAAGACGAATATCTTTCTCATCATCATAGAATGAAGACATGTTTGATAGGACTTTCTGTTTGAACTCTTTTAATTCAACGGGGTAATCCTTTTCAATTACTGAAACCCCTTTGTTTTGTAATTTCTGATCTAGGGCCGATTCATTAATTACGACAGCAAACAGCGGTTTTCCACTTTCTAGGGCGTAATTATATTCAAGCTCCGTGTAACTAAGGCCACTTTGAGGCTCTACACTGCCATAGCGACCTCCTAGAATTAACATATAAACGTCAGACTCATCTATCCACCGCTTAATAATATCCCATTGGCTTTGGTCTCCAGCAGTAAACAACTCCATACCAGCTGGAATATGCCCAGACTTTAAGATTGCAGAAACAGCAGCCTGTCTTTCATCCTTTAAATCTACATACGTTGAAGAAACAAAAACCTGTAATCTCTTTTTCATTAAATTCCCTTATCACAATTAATTTTTTAACAAAACTACAACACCTCTAGAAAAGCATTTCCCTTGCGATGTTTTTATCACCCACATTTTGAACATAAACTTCAATTGAACAGCCTTGAGTTTGATTTCTATACGTTTCACCGCCCATCGAGTAAAAGTCCGGATGAACTATTACATCTCCGATCTCAGGCTCATCTGTATCTAGTAACTCAAAAATCACGTACTCTCCTGTACCATCAATTTCAGCTGCATACATTCCAATTGAAGAGCTAAGACCTGCTACTACTGCTTTCATTTAATTCTCCGCTGAACGAATTATTAGTAAGTTAAACAACGATAATTTTCATAACAAACACAAAAAACTATTAGGTCGAAAACCTCGTTTGTTGAAGTTGTAACTATTTTTTAAGGTCAATTTTTTTCAATAGCTCCATAATCAACTCATGTGTATTTAGTGGATATGAATCATCAGTAACTCTTGAAAAATCTTTACTTGAAAACAAACGTTGTGCAACTTCAGCCTTAATTCTGTGCTGTTCCGGTTCTGGCAAACTCGCAATGTAAGGCGATAAAGTTTTTAGGTTCAGAGATGTTTGTAAGTGATTGTACTGTTGTTCTCTATGTTTAGCTGATTCTCTAGCTAAATAGGCGGCCGGAACGGATAGAATTGCAGCTAGAGCAACACGAAATATGCTTTGCTCCCACTTAAATGAAGCTTGAGTCGTTTCCCAGAAAGAATAAGCAACAATTAAAACGATAAAAAACATACATGTGAGAGAGCCATACCTTAGTGCATTAGCTATTTTTCTTTCATCTGAAGAGTTAGATTCATAGTCTCCGGATATCGCACGTCCAGATACATGCCCCAAAATGTCGTCAATTTGCTCTTGCTTAGCATCAATACTTGTTAATGTATCTGCATACAGTTCATTAACTTTTTCTAGTTGCTCATAAATTGAAGTTGCTAACTTGTCTGAATTTTCATTTAATTCTTTTATTCTAGTTTCATTTTCAACCAAAGAACTTTTGATATGTTGATCATGCATAGAGTGTTCTTTCTTAGCCTTCAAAAGCCTTTCTTCCAATAGAAATAGAGAATGTTCTGAGGACTTAAACTTCTTTGTGTCCATGATAACTTTATTGTCTTGAACACTTTCTTTTAGTTCTTCTATGCCAACTTCATTTTCAATGTTCTCACGAGCATTCACACATAACCTGATAATTCTATTTGCTTCGTTTATCAGTTCTGAAGGTAGACTTTTTACTAAATACGTTATTCCAATAGCAACAGCCTGTGCTGACTGAATTAGTTCCAACGTTAGCTTCATGTAGTGAAGGCTACTACCTTTCGATGGGTAGCTAGAGAACTCCTCCAATACGTTACGATAGTCTTGAGCGGCTTTTTTGACATGCTTTGGTTGTTCATCATCTCCAATACTACCTAACAATGTATGAAGCTTATTAACTATATTTAAGACCATACCATTAGCATCTACCAATACCTCATCCATTACGTTCTCGACTCCAGAGTAGTAAAATTAACCAATACAATTCTAATGGTTTTATCTTAAAAAGAACAACGACTTATGCAAACGAGAACTCTTATTCACTGTTTAAATGTGAAACAAAACCAACTAACCATATAAAACAAGTACCTTATCTCTTTTGGACATGTATAATATCTACCGTTCGTAAAACCTCCGGCTTGTTTCTTTTAACGTCAGTTAAGGCAACGAGCTATGGAACCATCCAAATATAAGTACCCTATTCCGGCTAAACTGATACGTGATGCACGTTTACGTTCTGGCCTACAACAGAAAGACTTCATTTCTCAAAACAACCTTGAAATCACTCAAGCTACCTTTTCACATTGGGAAACGGGACAGGCACAAGTGCCCGTTAATGTCCTGCTTAAACTTGGGTTAGTTAGCGAGGCCATTGTCTTATGAGCCTCAAAAAACAGTTCACCCAAATCATAAACGGCATCAAAGAATCGCGCCGCGTTCTCGAGGATGCGTCCCCAGATTGGCCGAAAATATCCCCTCTTAAATTGGTCGGTACCGTAAAGGAATTCGCGATCACAAACTTCGAAGCTGCCCGCGATATCTTCGACAGCAAAGTGGCCGCGCTCGAAAACCTACAGCAACAAATCGATGAACTACGCGAACAGCTCAAGCAGATTCAAGGAGAAGAACAATGATTCTAGGTTATGTGAAATGCACCGCCCCTAATTGCAATGAAGCAATGGAAGTCAGCCAATGCAGCGGTAAACGTTCGGCCTACTTAAAGGGACGTTGTCACGTTTGCAAGTGTACGGAGCAGCGCAGTAATGCCAATACTCAAGACTATCTAAAACAGCACAAGCCTTTAGAAGAATTGAACCCTGCCCCAGTTGAGCAAACCGAAGAACTCGACGTTCTGCAGGAAGCCCCAACGGACACACCCAAAGAGACTGCAGAGCCGAAAGGCGTATCAACTTTATTTTGCGCTGGCATCGGTGCATTCATTGGCTTAACCCTTGGTAAAGCCGTCACTGTTTTACGAGCTGTATAAGGACACCCTACCCATGAAGAAACAAAACACACCAGAACTCGATCAACCTGTCATCGATGCTGAAGAAATTGAAACGCACACAGAGCAAGACAAAAGCGAGTTCCTAGAAGAACTAGAAAGTGAGTTCGACCCTCAAGCTGCGTTAGACAAAGCAGACGAAAAAGCCGAAGCGGTAAACGCTCAGCAACTTGCGCTAGAAGCAACACAAGAAACCGTTCTTGTCGGTGTTGGTATGGCTGACTTCGCCGTAAAAGAAATGCTCGATGAACGTCTAGAGATTGGTGAAGACAATGCCCACGCATTGGCAAAAGCCGCAGCACCGGTGATTTTAAAATACAACGTTGCGCCTCCACCCTGGGCGGTGAAATACAAGGAAGAGATTTCCTTGGGTATGGTGGCTCTCAGCATCACCGCTTCGCTCTACCTTCAGCACCGCAGTCTTAAAAAAGCCGATAAGCAAGCGGCCATCGATGCAGCTAACGAAGCGCAGAAAGAAAAAGAGCAACACACCGCTCATTAAGCCTTTAAGTGATACAAATCACACTTAATACATATCTAACCCGCTTGGTGTTAGGCATCTAAGGCACATAAAGCAGTAACACTAAGGCCGCCCACTTTCGGGCGGTCTTTTTTTTAGGGTTAGATATGGAACCAATCAACAATAACAACGCACTTGATAACCACCATGCCTACATTGTCGGCATGTCGGGTTCGGGTAAATCGTCCTTAGCCAAAAAACTGCTTATCTCATCGACTGACCAAGTCGCCATTTACGATCCAAAACGTGAATATGACGGCCTTATCGTAGGTCGTAAAATCCGCGTTTATGGAAACTTACGCACGTTCGCCAGTGCGTTAATGGCCGGACGAGAAACCAAGCAAGGCTTTAAGATAGCTTATCGCCCCTCAGAGCCTTCTGCTAAAGACTTCGACCTGTTTTGCCGTGTAGTGTGGAGTTGTGGCGATGGGAAGCACAAGAAGCCACTCAAGGTCATTTGTGAAGAAGTCGCGGAGAACTCGACAAGCTCAGGTAAAGCAACGGGTTACCATGGCAAGCTGCTTCGCCTTGGTCGCTCTTACAACATTCACACCATCAACCTATTCCAACGTGGCCAAGAAGTACCAAAGACCATCATCGATAACTGTGAGTATGGCTACATCATGCTAACGAAGACACCCAAGAGCCGCCGATACTTAGAAGACCTCACCGGAATATGTACCAATGAACAGTCAAAGTTAGTCAAATTTGACTACTTCAAGCAATACGGCGTGGTCGTTGAAAAAGGCCGTATCCGTTGGTAAATGTGAAATAAATCACACTTAATGCATATCTAAGGTACATAACCATTAGGCATCGAAGGCACATAAAGCAGTACCAATAAGACCGTCCACTACCGGACGGTTTTTTATTGGAGCAAATCTAAGAATGAAATTGAATGCAAAAAACATTGGCATCATTGCAGGTATCGCGGCAATCGTTGCAGCGGGTATGGTCTGGGCGTCAAACAACGTTGACGCTGTCGAAGACACAATTGGTTAAGGGAGTTAGATACTATGTCGACTCCAACCAAACTTAACTCATTCACAGGTACAGGCTACGGTGAGAAAGCAACGCTTACCCTACCTATCGGCCCTACTTACGAAGAGATTTTCCTTGAAACAAATCTCAGTGCCGCGCAGCTAAAACGCATCACTATCACATTGAACGCGGATGAAATTATTGTGCTCGATGGTGAGCTGATTAAGGCACTCGAAGCTTACAAAGGCCTAGCGCAAACCGAAGGCTTTTTCACAATCCCGCTTGCTGATATCAGCGCGAAAACTAAAAACGGTGTTCGCTACACAGGGCTTGTGACTGAATCGGGCGATAACATCACGCTCGAAGTCGAAGTCGCAGCAACTAGCCAAGAAAACGCCCCCTCTATCCAGTTGCAAGCATGGGCGACCGTGTCGGCTCGTCAGGCCGTTCGTGTACTTGTGCCAAAAATCAAAAAGCAAACCATGCAAGCGTCTTCGACTGAAAACGAATTTCTCGAATTGATTTCGGGTCCGTTGCAGTTAGTACGCCGCATGCACTTTATGAGCGGCGAAATTCACGCGCTTCAAATTTATCGTGATTTTGTGAAGGTGTTTGATTCTTCTAAAGCTCTGGAAGAAATGCGCGCCAAGCGTAACCGCCGTTTCTGGCAAGCCGATTGTTTCCACTTCGATCCAATCATGCGCGGTTTCTACATCGATGAACTGTTTCCAACCGCACATAGCTCAGAGCTGAAATTTACGGTGAAGACCAAAGAGCCTGTCGGTTCAATTCCTATCATCGTTGAATCGGTAGAAGTCGTTCGCCCTGACTTAGTGTAAGGAGAAGCGTTTGTCTTTTTTAGAAGATTTAGGGAATTTCGGTTCCGGCATGTTGGACGACGTGGGTGAAGGTTTTGGAAGCATTATCAAAACCGCCACCACAAGCGACCACTCGAAGAACGCAGCAACAACCCAACAACCGCAGCAGCCAATCAAAGATAACAACGGCAATGCAGTGACAGGGTCACATAGACCACAAGACAACGACAAGACGTTGTTGTATGTGGGCGGTGGTGTCGGTGTCGCCTTGCTGCTAACGGTGATCGTTGTTGTCGCAGCGAGATAAGGAGAAGGTATGCCATTAATTGTGGTGCTTCCCCTTCTTGCGGGTGGTCTTGGGTTTGGCGCGGGATTTTGGTCAGGCTCAAGTGCTACGAAACTATTAAAAGTCGCCGCTGTAGGTGGCGGCTGTTATGTGGCTTATCGAGTCATTAAGGGGGGCAAATGATACCGGGTATCGGCGGCGGTTTAAGCGCAGGCGGCTCAATGCCTATCAGTGCAGGTGGCGGTGCTGCGGGACCAAGTGAAGCTACAGGCACTAACTCTATTGGTGGTGTTCGTAACGGCTCTATCAATTTTGGTGGCAGTGCGGGACAAAACCTTGCTCAAAACTTGCCAATGGTTCTATTGGCAGCAGTCATTGCGTGGGTGGCGTTTAAACGATGAAATTTATCTTAATGAAACCAACCCGCGCAGACATCAAAGCACAGTTTTCACTGATTAAACCTGCGTTTAATGGTGTGCACTGTGCGAAAGCTGAATACGAATTTTGCTGTGAATCCGTGAACAACAAGCAAGCGAGCTTTTACCACTTAAAGGGTAATGGTGTCTCTGTTCGCTTCGTTGGTTTGGTGAACAGTGACAATGAGTATTTGATCTTGGCCATGACTGGTAAGGGATTAATCAAAGCCGCTCCATACATTATTGAGGCGGTGAAATCTCAAGGTTATAAAGCCATTAAATATCATACGGTTCGTGCAGGTATGGCGCGTGTTCTTAAATCGTTTGGGTTTGCTGTAACTGGCAAAACAGAGCATGACTCTACCCTCACGCTGACATTGGAGGAATGCTAATGGGTGGCGGCGGTAGAAGTTCAAGTGCGAACACAACCAACACAACAAATACAAGCGGCACCAGTGCGATTAGCGGGGATAACCTTGGGATCGTTCTCTCTGGCATCAATGGCAACGTTGGCAACATTTCGATGACTGACCACGGCTCAGTAAGAGCCGCATCAGAAATCGCAAAAAATGCCATGAACAGCAACAGTGCCGCTATGAGAGAAGCATCAAAGCTTGGCTCTGACGCACTAAAAGCTAATGAGCGAGCCGTCGATAAGTCTCTGGACTTTGGACGCGATGCGCTCAAGTCAAACGAAAGCGTGAGCAAAGAAGCTCTTAGATCCAATGAGAGCGTCAGTAAAGAGGCGCTTAAATCGAATCAAGAGTCGCTAAAGTCGGCATTGAACTCTGGACAAGAATCACTCGCTAAAGCCTTAGATTTTGGTCGTGATTCCATGAAAGAAAATGGCGATGTTAGCAAAAAGGCAATGGACAACATGCGACAGAACAGCGCAGAAACAACGTCCGCCATTAAAGCGATGGCTACGCAGTCGGGAGAAAACGCCCGAGCCGCTTTAGCCATGGCAGAAAATACCGCCTCACGCTCTCAAACAGGCAGTGCCGGAGAAATGTCAAAAGTCGCTATTGCTTTCGCTGTAGTGGTTGGATTAGGTCTGGTCGCTATGGCCGCTAAGGGGGCGAAATGAAACAGCTAACCCTTAAGGCAAACGAAGAAAAACGTTTTGGTGTCGGCTCTGATAAATGGCTCATTGTTCGTGAGTCACAAGAGTACCTTTACGTTCGCAGTGACAACGGCGAAAAAATCCGAGTCGATGCGGGAGACACGTTAGATATCGCTAGCTTTAAAGAGCTTGAGATTATCAACCCTCACGCTTCATCGATTCGCGTGGTGTATCAGCTAACAAAGCGTGATCTAAAAACCACACCACCTGCACTAGTGAAGTTCGCTCAATCATTGGCCGTCAGTGAAATACGTTCAGTCGTGACCACTCGACCAGAAACGGCGCAACGCTTCATTAGTCGTGATCACTTGGTGATTAACCCAAACCAAAAGAAACGCTTGTTCAATGCTTCAGTCACACGACTTGAGGCCATTATCCAAAACATTAGTGATACGGAAGTAGAAGCAATGCTTGGTGATAGCAACGTTTCCGCTGTAGTGGGTTTGCCGATTATGGGAGACAGAAAAGCTCCTGCAGGAATGACCGTTACAGGTGGTGGTGAACTTTGGGCGTATAACAACAGCAACACACCTTTAAAACTGGCAATGATGGAGGTTCATCGATGAGCCACCTTATGCCCCGTCGAGTGGTCGTGAAATGCGATCCACTCACGGAACATCTTAAAAACTTACAGCCTGAACAAGTAGACGCCCTGTTAATGATGCAAGGCATCTACAGCAATCAGGTGGCATTAAGTGCGGCCGTTGTATCGATACAACGCCACGCTTTCGAATCAGATAATGACGTTCACGAACTGGCCGACAGTGTGGCAGCAAATACGCTCCCTCGCCTACAGCACGTAGCGGAAGAAATGGAGAAACACACTCTATGAACACAAACTTTACGGCAATCGGCCAACTGGTGACCGAAGCCCGAAACCTACTCGATAGCGTCAAGGGCGGTGCTATTCGAACCATGCAAACACAGTTTGATGCGTTGAAAGAACAGTTCACGGATAAACTATCATCCGTTAATACGGACTTAGCTAAATTTGTGAGTCAACAAAAGACAAATGTAAATTCAATTTTTAGTGAGCCAGATAAGCGCTATCAGGTGCTGCACACTCAGCAAGAAGATTTGGTCGTTTCCGGTTCTCGAAATTTCTGGTATCCCGTGGTTATCCGAGTTCCAGCGGTCATGACAAACCTATCGATTAGTCGTTTTACCCATGCAGACCACGAAATTTTTGGACGTTGGAACGGCTCCGTAACTTTGGATATGAGAGTTTGCTCTAGATACTGGGGAGGTATCAATTCTATTTTGGCGGTAGAGAGATACCAAATTGGGCGCAAATCAAAATCTCGTTTCTTGCCTGATGCAGACATCCCTTTTATTGGGCGTCTAGCGGATGGTTTAGGACCTCATCATATGGTTATCTGGCTACGTGGCGAGACAACTTATAAATTAGCAAGTGATTGGGGCAACGTAAAATTTGAGGTTCATGACGATGGTGTTCCGTTTGCTATTGAAGATGGATATCGAGAGCTAGATGCACGACCTGTAAGCGATGGTGTCCACATGTCTGTACCTAATACCGGCTATGTTCGCGGAGAATAAAAATGCTAGAAATTTCAACGATTCCAGAAGACGTACTTTTAGAAATGAACCTAAATGAAATTCGTCATATACGTGACCGCTTGCTAGCTGAAGCAGACAAGTTGATCAACTTGGCTTTAGATAATGGTGTAGATACAGCACCGTTTCGCCAGTATCGCCAAGCTCTACGCGATATCCCTCAAACCTACAGCAATCCGGAAGATGTGGTATGGCCTCAAAAACCATCATTACCGCAAGCGTCTGCATAATTGGGGGGCTTGCCTACATGACGTACAGAAAGACACTACCGCGCGGGGTGCGTAACAACAACCCGCTAAACATCCGAGAGTCTAAAGGTGATCGCACTCAGTGGGACGGTGAGCACCTTCTCGACCTCGATAAAAGCTTCGAAGAGTTCAAGCACCCTACCTACGGTTTTCGTGCGGGTGCGCGGATTCTTCGCAGCTACTCAAGACAAGGTTTTCAAACCTTAAGTGAGATGATCAACCGTTTCGCTCCATCCATTGAAAACGATACCGAGCTTTACATTAAGCACGTGAGTCAGTGGACGGGGATCAGTCCTAACCAAGTGGTCGATGTGAACAACGATGAGCAATTAGCCAAGCTCTTACATGCAATGAGCCGCAAAGAAGTAGGCAATTATTACGGCTTGAGCATGGCGCGTGAAGGGGTTGCCATGGCATGACCAAAGCAGACTACAAGAACATAGCTCTAACCGTGGTAGGTGGCGTTCTCGCCGCCTACACCATCAAGTTTTTAAAAGGAAAAAAACTACTATGAAAGCGTTTTTAAAAGAGAATCTTTGCATTGACCTTGACCAACCATCAACGAAGAAAGGCATTGCTTTAATCGGCGCGGGCATTGCCCTAGCCTCTGGAAACCCTGAGTTTCTGACCGCTACGGTTACAGATGCAGGTGTTCAATATGGAGGCTTAATTGGTACGGTTGTACCGCTGGCCATGGGACTATGGGAAGCCTTTCGCAAAGAGTGGGACTAATGGAGTATCAAACTATATTAGTGTTTGCGCTTAGTTCGCTTTTCTCTGGAATCGGTGTCGGTATGACATTAAAAACAGATGTGAAGTGGCTACGGGTTATGCTCGAAAAGATAGACGAGCGTGTAACGAGATTAGAAAACAGATCATGAAACGTTATTATCTAGTGGTTATACCGGTTCTATTGCTTAGCTCTATCGGCGTCTATGCCAGTACTAAGCGTAAACGAAACTTCAAAGACTATGATGCGAGTAAGCTACCAGATCCTAAAGGCGATAAGATCCCAAATCTAAGCAAGCTTATCGATCAATTATAAAGCTCGTTCCTACGAGCTTTATTTTTAACGGTTCGTTTAATCTCTTGGTGCTTGAGCTTAAAACGTCTCTTTTTTTTTCGTCTGAACTGAACCACATTAGAGGCGGTTTCAAGACTCATTTTAATATCTAACTCCATAAGATCATAAGCTGATAACTCACGCCCCCTGGAGTGTAAAGAATATCCCCCCGAATCTTAAAGCCTCTCCATGACTTCGAAGTCGGCAGGTATCCACGGTGCATAACCAATAGCAAGCGAATCACTGACAAAGGCCAGTTCCCCTTTGCTTGCCAGTTCTTAACGGTTTGAGGCGTTACACCAAAATAGGTGGCCGCTTCATCTCGTCCGTCAAAATGCCATAACAGCAGATCGTTAACCTGATTTATGTACAGGCCGTTATTGAATAGCTCGTCTTTTATCTTACTTTTCATGTGATCTAAGTCTCATTTCTTATAAATGGACGAAAATCATATTTTTCTACTAGTTCAGTCGCAATCAACATAAGAGCTTCATATATATAAATATTTACATTTGTGAGAAACCTATCACTGCTCTATTTGGGTTGTACTGATTATTTAAACATTAGTGCAACAAATTTTACATAAGAAGCCATAATACGCACTTAGACTGTAAGCCCCAGATAGTAATGTCACTATTTTCTAAAGCGATTTTTTTCATCGTTTCCCCTTAAACCCTTATTACAACTGGTGCCTCAAGCATATTGAGTTCACCAGTATTCTCTAAACGCTGTTTTAACCCAATCATTATATGTGTGGCCAACACCTACATGATTAGTTAACACAAAGCCGATCAACGAGAACATTTGTTCCGTCTGTCTGCTTACATCTGTTTTGTACTCATGATTCAGCGCGCTGTGTGTAAACCTTGTGGGCATTGCTGTCGTTTCTTTTTCAGATTTCACACACGCCACCGTGTTTCTTGTTCGCTGCACACGTTGAATTCCGTTTTGGGTTATCCATTAAGCCAGTTAAGTTTTCTCACACGAGCTCGTCTGTAAGTTTCCATGCTGAGTTTTTTAAACCCAACTTACAGCTCGCTCTAAAGTTTGTGTTTGTTGGTTAGATTATTGGATTACTCTGTGTATTCGTCAGATCTACGCAATGTCATGAACAGACTTGTTCACATGGGCTAAGTCACTTTACTGAAACTCACAAACATCCACGCTCGCGGTTACTTGACCTTAGATCATAGTTGGAATGAATTTAGGGTTCACTTTGACCGTACCATCTTGATCACGCCTGAACGACGCGAGTTTAATCCGAAAGAATTGCTCAGCTTTGCGTATTGGCGCGACGAACATCGCCAGCTCGTCGACCGCCACGGTCGAGTTGACTCCCCAAAGTTTTACCCACCTAAGGAGCATCCGTTGCCATTTCGTGGCGGTCGCCGTATGCCAGCGAAACCTTGGGTGCCTACAAAATTCAAATAAGACCAAGCACAACACCCACACATGGTAACGTCACTCGCTCTCCAGAATTTTGATTTGTTATCTCTCCGGTTCTATTAACAGACTATAAACAAAAGACATAATCATTCAAACCCAGCTAGTTCTTTTAAGCTAGTACTCTAAAAGTCAATGCTTTCGAGTTTTTTACTCAAAACTTTCATACCTAACTGTTTAGAGATATCTACGATTGCGGAGAACCCCTCACCCTTGAATTTATTTACAATCACATCGAGAACTTTCGGCTCTTCAAGCGAAGACAAGAATTCGATACCAGAGCTTGTAAGTCTTATCGGTGGTGGCACCAGCATAAATTTCATCGGAGCTTGTGGAGATGAAACCAAGCCACTACTTTTGAGGTCATAAATGGGATTTTTGTTTGTGGATACAAGTCCATTTTCTACGATCAAATGCCAATGAAAAATAAATTCCTTCTTAGAATCGTCATCCACATCTAAATATTTTATATACAACTTCTTTGAGTCCGCATAAGGTTCCTGAGCATCTTTAATTTCGCTTAGAACCTGTTTAATGTACGCGTAATCTATATCCACTATTTAACTCCAAATTTGGTTTCATCACTAGCCAATTGAATAGTGAGCCACGTAATATAATACCCTTGAGTCATGCCCGTAACTAAATTCACCAAGCACATAAATGCTACCCGTATCGAATTTTACTTGAAGTTATTTCCCTATAATCTCAACGTTTGTGCTATTGCGTGTATTGTAGTCACGCTCTGCCGCCATTAGCAGTTCTTCAAGAGCAGATACATGCCAAACTCTACCCAAATCTGATTGCGCATTTACACGGCCGGAGTATATACCCAGGAACTCCCAAGCTACATTACCTGATAAGCTAGTACTAATACGATTATCTTTTATTGTTCGATAACCCGACGTTCTAAATGCTATAACTGGAGAGCCCGACTGGCCCTGCCTTGTTCGACAATCAATTAAGAAAACAGGATCATCTTCCGAAATCAAGCTAAGCTCTTGAGCTAGAAATCCAGTAGCCCAAACAGGTAATTTTCCACTAGTTGACATCCCAAAAGGAAAACCTATCACACTTACGGGTTCAGCAGGGCTTTGTTGCGTAATTCA
>NZ_CAWNBB010000053.1:0-6194 GCF_963872585.1 Vibrio sp. 10N.222.47.A9
TAAGTTAATTAATGGAATTGGTATAACCAAAGGTTAGCTGCGTAAGCCAATCCCCTTAGTCACTAGATAGTGTGCAACGCCATACAGCGCTACGATAAACACACCCAATACACCAAACGACGTTACAATACCCACATCAGACACGCCCAAGAAGCCATATCTGAACGCGTTAACCATGTACACAATTGGGTTCAGTTTCGACACACCTTGCCAAAATTCAGGCAATAGACTGATCGAGTAAAACACACCACCAAGGTACGTCAGCGGCGTTAAGATAAAGGTCGGGATAATAGAGATATCGTCAAACGTGCGTGCAAATACAGCGTTGATTAAACCACCCAGAGCGAACACAACCGACGTTAGAAATACTGTCGCAATAATCACGCCCCAATGGTCAACTTGCAGGTCGACAAAGAAAAGCGATACGAATGTGACTATGGTACCCACTAACAAGCCACGCACCACACCGCCCATGACGAAACCAGCAATGATCACGTAGTTAGGGACTGGCGCTACAAGCAGCTCTTCAATGTTCTTCTGGAATTTGGCACTAAAAAACGACGAAGCAACGTTGGAATATGAGTTAGTGATCACCGACATCATGATCAGGCCAGGAACAATATATTCCATGTAGCTAAAGCCGTTCATTTCACCAATACGCGCACCAATCAAGTTGCCAAAGATGATGAAATACAGCGTCATGGTAATCGCTGGCGGAACAAGCGTTTGCACCCAGATACGAGTAAAGCGATTGATCTCTTTGGTCAACAAGCTACAGAAAGCGGTCCAATATAGGCTGTACATATTATTTACTCCCTTCACGGACAATACTCACAAATAGCTCTTCTAAACGGTTTGCTTTGTTACGCATAGAGAGGACTTTCACCTGCTGTTCACTCAATTGAGCAAAGATGGTATTCAAACCTAGGTTCTTGTCGATTTCGATTTCTAGCGAACCATTAACCATCACTTGGCTATTCACACCTTCAAGTTTAGGTTCAGTCGCGCCCTCTTCAAGATCAAGAATAAAGGTCTCTGCACTCAACTTACCCAGCAGCGACTTCATTGTTGTATTCTCGATCAGCTCACCACGGTTGATGATACCAATGTTACGACACAACATTTCCGCTTCTTCTAGGTAGTGCGTCGTCAAGATAATGGTAATACCCTGCTTCTCATTGATCTCCTTCAGGAACCCCCACATTGAACGACGCAGTTCAATATCAACGCCCGCCGTTGGCTCATCAAGAATCAACAAATGGGGCTCATGCATCAGCGCACGTGCGATCATCAAACGACGCTTCATACCACCAGACAAGTTACGTGCACGTTCGCCACGCTTTTCCCACAAATCGAGCTGAGATAAGTATTTTTTCGCTCGCTCTTTCGCCACTGCTTTGGGCACACCGTAATAACCCGCTTGTTGTAGTACGATCTGCTCAACGGTTTCGAACGGGTTAAAGTTAAACTCTTGCGGCACTAGACCTAAGTTCTGTTTCGCCAACTCCAGATCGGTATCAATGTCGTAGCCGAACACTTTAACCTTGCCTGAAGTTTTGTTAACCAGTGAAGAGATAACACCAATGGTGGTTGATTTACCTGCACCATTTGGACCAAGCAGAGCGTAAAAATCGCCTTTTTCTACTTGTAAACTAACGCCTTTAAGAGCCTCAAAGCCCCCTGCATAAGTTTTTCTTAATTGCTCAATTTCTAATGCATACATAGAGATAGACTGCCATTTGCTATAGATAAGATGTTGATGACCGAGCTTGAGGAAGAGAGTAATGCTTAAAAAGAGCTAGCAGAAAACTAACCCAAACTTGTTTACTCGGCCATTTTGCAAACAAGTTTATCGTTGATTAACGATTAATACAAATACCGAGTGAGGGTTTCTTTCGAAAGCGAACAAGAATATTAGCTATGTGAAGACCAATTCAGTGTTCAGCAAACATAAAAATGCCGTTAAGTTATTCACTTAACGGCATTAATCACCAATACTAGATTTGGCGTCTATAACTGATTCATGTCAGATTATTGCTGAAAATTAGACTGACTCAAATTGATGTTCATCTCTATCAACATAGCTTGTTGCAGCTGTCAGAGCTTCATATCTAAATCGGTAAGTGTTGGATTCCGGCACAAGATCAAGCACGTGGAATTTCTCTAGCTGCTGACGAGTATTCTCATTCGGACACAGTAAGTACACTTCACACTGCGCATCCAACGCATCTTTAATCGCATTTTCTAGTGCAAGCCCAACCGTCACATCAATCATAGGCACATCTGTCAGATCTAGAATCATCGCTTCGTAATCAGAGATACTAGAGTGCTGACGTGAAATCGCCTTTGAAACACTGAATATCATCGGCCCAGAAAGGTAAAAGAACAGCACTTTACCATTGCCACTATCCAGTAGCTGACGTTCGCTATCGGTCAATGGGATATCATCTTCATCATCACCATCACTGATCGCCTTAACTTGTCTGGCTTGCTCTCGGCTCAATCTTTCAATAATCAGGATGTTCGAGATAAAAACACCCAGTCCGACAGCAATAATCAAGTCAACAAACACAGTCAACAGCATCACGCCGTACATTACGCCCATACCGGCATAACTCACCTTGTGTGCTCGCTGGATAAAGCTCCAGTCAAGAATATTGAAACCAACATACATCGCAATGCCAGCCAATACCGCCATAGGGATTGGTTCGGTTAAGCCACCAGCAACCAATACCACCAATGCCAAAACTAAAGCTCGAATAACACCAGAAAGTGGAGAGCGAGCACCCACCTGAATATTGGTTACGGTACCCATGGTTGCGCCCGCACCGGGTAGCGCACCAAACAGACCAGAAATCATATTCGCGATGCCTTGGCCACGAAGTTCTTTATCTGAATCATGTTCTTTACGAGTCAGTGAATCTCCGATAACCGCAGTCAGAAGCGTATCAATGCAACCCAACGTACCCAGCACCAAGGCATCAATAACCATGGTCGTAAATTGTTCAGAACTGATTGTCGGAATAACGAGAGAGGGTAAACCAGCAGGGATCTCACCAATACGGCGAATAGAGTCGGTATCGAAAATAATGACGGATAAAAGGGTGACAGCAACCAAAGCAACCAGTTGAGCGGGCACATACTTACGATATTTAGCCGGAAAGCCAAACAGAATACCGAGTGTTAATGCCCCTAAAAACAGTTCACTTATTTTCAGATGGGCTAACGTATCAGGCAATGCGGAAAGCGTGCCCATCACCCCGCCAGATGGAGCCGCATGTCCTAACAATGGTGATAACTGCAAGATAATCAGAATAACGCCGATACCCGACATAAACCCAGAAATCACGCTATATGGCATCAAAGTAACGTATTTTCCAAGCTTTAAGGTACCAAGTAATATCTGAAAAGCACCCGCCATCATGACCACGGTAAAGGTCATTGCCATTCCGGTTTCAGGATACTTGGCCACCATGCTTGTCATCACTGCTGTCATGATCACCGTCATCGGCCCGGTAGGCTCTGATATCAAGCTGCTTGAGCCGCCAAACAGTGCGGCAAATAGGCCGACCATGATGGCGCCCCAAAGGCCAGCTTCCGCGCCCGCACCAGACGCAACACCAAATGCCAACGCTAAAGGCAATGAAATGATGGCTGTGGTTACACCGCCAAACATGTCTCCTTTGAGACTGATATCCGCAAAACGACTTCCAAACAAAACACACCTTCCTGATGATGAAAATGACAAACCTTATCACTTTAACAAATGAGTTAATCAGACAGAAAGTGTTAATTCAATCACATTATTCATGACTTATAACCAGATGGTAGTTTCTGTGCTAAGTTAATGATCTTAACGACTAGAACACGTCAGATGAGTACGTGTTGACACAGTTTTTACGGGATTGAATTTGTAACATTGTGTATAGTTACAATTCTTAATGAAGGGATGTAAGACGCAAAATGCCAGAGATTAAACAGCTTTTTGAAAACAACTCTAAATGGTCTGAAGAAATTCGATCTCAAAGACCTGAGTATTTTACAACGCTTGAAGAAGGGCAAAGCCCTGGCTTTCTATGGATTGGCTGCTCTGATAGCCGAGTACCGGCCGAGCGTCTCACTGGTTTATATTCTGGCGAACTATTTGTTCATCGAAATGTAGCAAACCAAGTGGTTCATACCGATCTCAACTGCTTATCCGTTGTGCAATACGCCGTTGACGTACTCAAAGTTAAACACATCATTGTATGCGGTCACTATGGCTGTGGTGGTGTTAATGCAGCGATTGATAACCCTAAACTGGGCCTTATCAACAACTGGCTACTCCACATTCGCGATAACTACCTTAAGTACCGTAAGCAAATTGAATCTCTACCTCGTGAACAATGGGGTGACAAGTTGTGCGAAATTAACGTTGCTGAGCAAGTCTATAACCTTGGTAACTCAACCATCATGCAAACCGCATGGGAACGTGGACAAGATATTGAAATCCACGGCGTAGTTTATGGTATAGGTAACGGCAAGCTACAAGACCTTGGCGTTCGTTGTTCAAGTAATGACACGTTAGAAAATAGTCACTTAGAAGCGCTTGAAAAAATCCTATCGTCTCCCACTCTTGGTTAACCTTTAACATCTAACCAGTAGATATAAGAAAGGCTCGCATTGTGCGAGCCTTTTTTGTTTTTCTTCACAGAGCAGTGATTACTCTTGAGGTACTACTTTACCGATGTACGGTAGGTGACGATATTTTTGTGCGTAGTCGATACCAACACCAACAACGAACTCGTCAGGAATCTCAAAACCAATCCACTTTGTATCGACAATCACTTCACGGCGAGAAGGCTTGTCTAATAACGTACAGATTTCGATAGATTTAGGGCCACGTAGGCTCAAAATCTCTTTCACTTTAGTCAGTGTGTTACCGGTATCGATAATGTCTTCCACAAGCAGAACATCTTTACCTTGGATATCATCATCAAGGTCTTTCAAAATACGAACATCACGTGAGCTTTCCATGCCGTTGCCGTAGCTAGACGCGGTCATGAAATCAACTTGGTGAGTTAAATCGATAGCACGAGCAAGATCCGCCATAAAGACAAAAGATCCACGTAATAAGCCAACTAAAACTAGATCTTCACTGCCTTTGTAGTGCTCCGTGATCTGCTTGCCTAGTACGTTCACTCGATCCTGAACTTCTTGCTCAGAGATCATGACTTCAACTGTATGCTTCATACTGCTCTCATTTTATTTGGTGATTGCGACGAATGTTGACAGTTTCGTCAGTTGTGTCGCTCAATTTTGTGAGTAAGTCTAGCACTGCTCAAATACCCACACCACCTTATGGTTCTAATTTACTGTGAGATTCTCAATTAAATGTGCGCTGATGCCCTATCCAATACTCGCTTCCTTTCACATCAATCCTGATCACGCTTTATGTATCAAGTTTGATGTAACTGTCTATAAAACAAGCTCAAAGGATTGACCATTCGCATATGCACCATTACACTCATCTTGGCTTAAATAATAATAAAATCATTAATATAAAAATTTCGTTGGCAAGGAAAATAAAATGGACTCAATATCTAAGAGACCTAGAACTAGGCTTTCACCTTTAAAAAGAAAACTTCAATTGATGGAAATCGCTCTTGAGGTATTCTCTCGCCGCGGTATTGGTCGTGGTGGACACGCTGATATTGCAGACATCGCTCAGGTGTCTGTAGCAACGGTATTTAATTACTTCCCTACCCGTGAAGATCTGGTTGATGAAGTGCTTAATCATGTTGTACGCCAATTCTCTAACTTCCTTTCAGACAATATCGATCTGGATATTCACGCAAAACAAAACCTACATAATATTGCGACTGAAATGGTGACGTTAGTGGCTCACGATAGCCATTGGTTGAACGTATGGTTTGAATGGAGCGCTTCGACTCGTGATGAAGTATGGCCTCTATTCGTAACCACCAACCGCACTAACCAAATGTTAGTACAAAACATGTTTAGCAAAGCGATTGAACGCGGCGAAGTTTGCGACGATCACGATCCTAAACATCTAGCGAACCTATTCCACGGCATTTGCTACTCGCTATTCATCCAAGCGAAACGTGTAGAAACGCCAGAAGAGCTTTCAAGCTTAACGGATAGTTACTTGAACATGCTGTGCATTTATAAGTAGATTCGAGATTCGAGATTCG
>NZ_CAWNBB010000053.1:6256-39193 GCF_963872585.1 Vibrio sp. 10N.222.47.A9
ATTCGAGATTCGAGATTCGAGTAAAAAGATTTAAGGGTTGGCCTAATCGGTCAACCCTTTTTTTGTCGTATATAATCGCTCTTCGCATCCCGAGCGCAGCGTACTCGCATCTCGGAGTGAAACGTTCCTGTTCCTTACTTCAGACATAAAAAAACCGCTGACGAATCAGCGGCTTTTAAAAACATTAGCGAGTGGCTAAAGAAGAATTACTTCTTCTTTTTTACTGCTTTTTTGTTTGGAAGGTCAGTGATTGAACCTTCGAATACTTCCGCAGCTAGACCAACAGACTCGTGTAGAGTTGGGTGAGCGTGGATAGTCAATGCGATATCTTCTGCATCACAACCCATTTCGATTGCTAGGCCGATTTCGCCAAGAAGTTCACCACCGTTAGTACCAACAACAGCACCACCGATTACGCGATGAGTATCTTTATCGAAGATCATCTTAGTCATACCGTCAGCACAGTCTGAAGCGATTGCACGACCAGAAGCAGCCCAAGGGAAAGTAGCAACTTCGTAGTTCAGGCCTTCCGCTTTCGCTTCTTTCTCAGTCTTACCTACCCAAGCAACTTCTGGCTCAGTGTACGCAATTGATGGAATTACTTTAGGATCGAAGTAGTGCTTCTTACCAGAGATAACTTCAGCAGCTACGTGACCTTCATGCACACCTTTGTGAGCAAGCATTGGTTGACCAACAACGTCACCGATCGCGTGGATGTGAGGAACGTTAGTACGCATTTGCTTATCAACATTGATGAAACCACGCTCATCAACTTCGATACCCGCTTTTTCAGCGTCGATAAGTGCACCGTTTGGAACACGACCGATAGCAACAAGAACAGCATCGTAGCGCTCAGCTTCAGCTGGTGCTTTTTTGCCTTCCATTGAAACGTAGATACCATCTTCTTTCGCTTCAACAGCAGTCACTTTAGTTTCAAGCATTAGCTTGAACTTGTTCTTGATGCGTTTAGTGAAGACTTTAACGATGTCTTTATCCGCAGCTGGGATAACTTGATCGAACATCTCAACAACTTCAACTTTAGAACCTAGAGAGTGGTAAACCGTACCCATCTCAAGACCGATGATACCACCGCCCATGATAAGCAGTTTTTCTGGTACTTCGTTTAGTTCTAGTGCATCCGTAGAATCCCAAATACGTGGGTCTTCATGTGGGATGAACGGAAGTTTGATTGGGCGAGAACCCGCTGCAATGATTGCATTATCAAAGTTAATTGTTGTCGTTTCTTCGCCAACAACTTCGATGCTGTTAGGACCAGTAAACTTACCGAAACCGTTAACAACAGTAACATTACGCATCTTAGCCATACCGCCAAGACCGCCAGTCAGTTGATCAACTACTTTGTCTTTCCAGATACGAACTTTGTTGATGTCCGTTTGTGGCTCACCGAATACAACGCCGTGCTCTGCCATCGCTTTTGCTTCTTCAATTACTTTAGATACGTGAAGAAGTGCTTTTGATGGAATACAACCAACGTTTAGACATACACCACCAAGAGTGCTGTAACGTTCAACTAGTACTGTTTCTAGACCTAAATCCGCACAACGGAATGCCGCTGAGTAGCCAGCAGGACCTGAACCAAGTACAACAACTTGGGCTTTAATTTCTTTGCTCATTGTGACCTCTTGTAGTCATTATCCCTAACAGGCTGAGTAGATGTTCTTAAAATTATTGGGCTTTCAAACAGGAAACATTTTACAGAGATGTTAACAGTGTGAAAGTAGCTTTAAGTTAGCCTGTGAGCTAGACAACAATTCCCCCGCAGTTTATGAGAAATGCCGGAAACTGTTCTCTAAAAATAGTCTTTATATAAAGAATTAAGGTGACCCGAAAGTCACCTTAATAATTACTTTCTCAATTACAGTACTAGACGACGAATGTCAGATAGTGCGCTGTTTAGGAAAGTAATGAAGCGTGCACCTTCAGCACCATCGATCACGCGGTGATCGTATGATAGAGACAGTGGAAGCTGTAGACGTGGTTGGAACTCTTTACCATTCCAAACTGGCTTAATCTCAGACTTAGATACACCTAGGATACCTACTTCTGGAGCATTTACGATTGGAGTAAATGCAGTACCGCCAATACCACCAAGGCTAGAGATTGTGAAACAACCGCCTTGCATGTCTGCTGCTGTTAGCTTACCAGAGCGTGCTTTCTTAGAAACAACCATTAGTTCTTCAGATAGCTCGTAAATACCTTTCTTGTTCACGTCTTTGAAAACAGGAACAACTAGGCCGTTTGGTGTATCAACTGCGATACCCACGTTTACGTACTTCTTAAGAATGATGCTTTCGCCATCGTCAGATAGAGACGAGTTGAATGCAGGGAATGCTTCTAACGCTTTAGCAACAGCTTTCATGATGAACACAAGTGGCGTGATCTTCATGCCAGTGTCTTTCTTCGCTTCGATTGCATTCTGTTCTTTACGGAATGCTTCTAGCTCAGTGATATCTGCGTTGTCCCACTGTGTAACGTGCGGGATCATTACCCAGTTACGGTGCAGGTTAGCGCCAGAGATCTTCTTAATCTTAGAAAGCTTCTGAACTTCAGTTTCGCCGAACTTGCTGAAGTCAACTTTTGGCCACGGTAGTAGACCAAGAGCAGAACCGTCGCCACCTTTGCCAGATGCTGCAGCACCAGACTCTAGACGCTTAAGTGCATCTTTAACGTAAGACTGAACATCTTCTTTAAGGATACGGCTCTTACGACCAGTACCTTTAACCTTAGAAAGGTTAACGCCAAATTCGCGAGCAAGACGACGAACAACTGGAGAAGCGTGCGCGTAGTCACCGTTCTCTTGGAAGTCGCCAGCTGCTGGAGCTACTGCTTCTGCTTTAGGTGCAGGTGCTGCTGCCGGAGCTGCTGCTTGTGCTGGAGCGGAAGCCGCTACTGCTACTGGAGCTGCGCCTTCAACAACGAAAGTCATGATTGAAGAGCCTGTTGACACTTTGTCGCCAGCTGCAATCTTGATTTCTTTTACTGTACCAGCGAATGGTGCAGGCACTTCCATTGAAGCTTTGTCGCCTTCAACAGTAATTAGAGATTGCTCTTCTTCTACTGTGTCGCCAACCGCTACCATGATTTCAGTAACTTCTACTTCGTCGCCACCGATATCAGGAACGTTCACTTCTTTCTCAGCAGATGCTGCTGGAGCCGCTGCAACTGGTGCCGCCGCTGGAGCAGGAGCTGCTGCAACTGGAGCGCCAGAACCTGCCACTTCAAATACCATCACTAGAGAACCAGTAGATACTGAATCACCAGAAGCGATCTTGATTTCTTTAACGATACCAGCGAATGGTGCAGGTACTTCCATTGAAGCCTTGTCACCTTCAACAGTAAGAAGAGATTGCTCTTCTTCTACTGCGTCGCCGATAGCTACCATGATTTCAGTTACTTCAACTTCATCACCGCCGATATCAGGAACGTGAACTTCTTTAAGCTCAGCTGCTGCAGGAGCAGCTGCAACTGGTGCCGCCGCTTCAACTGCTGGCGCAGCCGGTGCTGCTGCAGCACCTTCCGCTTCGAAGATCATGATAAGAGAACCAGTAGAAACAGAATCACCTTCTGAAATCTTGATTTCTTTAACGATACCCGCTTGAGACGCAGGAACTTCCATTGAAGCTTTGTCGCCTTCAACAGTGATCAGTGACTGCTCTTCTTCAACCTTGTCGCCAACGTTTACAAGAATCTCAGTTACTTCAACCTCGTCAGCACCGATGTCTGGTACATTAATTTCGATTGTCATTGTATTTACCTACCTTAATGCCAGTCTTATGCGTATTGCGGGTTAGTTTTTTCAGTGTCGATATCGAACTTAGCAATTGCTTGTGCAACTACAGACTTCTCGATATCACCACGTTTAGCCAGTTCAGTTAGAGCTGCAACTACGATGTAGCCAGCGTTAACTTCGAAGTGACGACGTAGGTTTGCACGGCTGTCAGAACGGCCGAAACCATCTGTACCAAGTACTTTGTAAGACTCAGTTGGCATGTACGCACGTACTTGCTCAGCGTAGTTCTTCATGTAGTCAGTCACTGCGATTGCAGGTTCTTTACCAAGAACAGTCGTGATGTACGGTACTTTCTCTTCAGCTTCTGGGTGAAGCATGTTGTCACGCTCTACTGCTTGGCCGTCACGAGTTAGTTCGTTGAACGACGTTACAGAGAATACGTCAGATGCTACGCCGTACTCTTCGCTTAGAATTTCAGCCGCTTTACGCGCTTCGTTCATGATAGTACCAGAGCTCATTAGTTGAACTTTGCCCTTAGCACCAGCGTGAGATTCAAGCTTGTAAATACCCTTACGAATGCCTTCTTCAGCGCCTTCTGGCATTGCTGGCATTGCGTAGTTCTCGTTCATTACTGTTAGGTAGTAGTAAACGTTCTCTTGGTTCTCACCGTACATGCGACGGATACCGTCTTGCATGATAACCGCTAGCTCGTAAGCAAACGTTGGGTCGTAAGAGATACAGTTAGGGATCGTGTTCGCTTGAATATGCGAGTGACCATCTTCGTGCTGTAGACCTTCACCATTCAGTGTTGTACGACCTGCAGTAGCACCTAGTAGGAAGCCACGAGCTTGTTGGTCGCCTGCTAACCAAGCCATGTCGCCAATACGTTGGAAACCGAACATTGAGTAGTAGATGTAGAACGGGATCATCGGTAGATCGTTTGTGCTGTATGAAGTTGCAGCAGCAACCCATGAAGCCATAGAACCTAGTTCGTTGATACCTTCTTGAAGAACTTGACCAGACGTTGCTTCTTTGTAGTAAGAAACGATGCCTTTATCTTCAGGTGTGTATTCTTGACCGTGTGGGTTGTAGATACCAACCTGACGGAATAGACCTTCCATACCGAATGTACGAGCTTCATCACAGATGATAGGAACAATGTTCTTACCAATGTTCTTATCTTTAAGAAGGATGTTTAGCGTACGTACATAAGCCATAGTTGTAGAGATATCACGCTTCTGCTCACCTAGTAGAGGTGCGAATGCGTCTAGCTCAGGAACCTTGAACTCTTGAGTAAACTTAGGAAGACGTGCAGGCGTGTAACCGTGAAGAGCGTTACGACGAGCGTGCATGTATTCGTACTCAGGCGTGCCTTCTTCTAACTTCAGGTAAGGAAGCTCTGTGATTTTCTCATCAGAAAGAATGTCTTCTAGGCCTAGGCGATCACGTAGGTGTTGAACATGAGTCATGTCCATTTTCTTAACACCGTGTGCAATGTTCTTACCTTCAGCTGCATCACCCATACCGTAACCTTTAACAGTCTTAGCTAGGATTACAGTTGGCTTACCGTTTGTCTCTTTTGCATTGTTGAATGCAGCAAACAATTTAGAAGAATCGTGACCACCACGCTTAAGAGCGAAGATTTCGTCATCAGTCATGTCTGCAACTAGTGCAGCTGTTTCTGGGTACTTACCAAAGAAGTGCTCACGTACGTATGCGCCATCTTTAGATTTGAATGTCTGGTAGTCACCATCGATAGTTTCGTTCATTAGTTGAAGAAGCTTACCAGTCGTGTCTTTAGCCAGTAGTGAATCCCAGTTGCTACCCCAGATAACTTTAACAACGTTCCAACCTGCGCCTTTAAATAGGCCTTCAAGTTCTTGGATGATGCTACCGTTACCCATTACAGGGCCGTCTAGACGCTGTAGGTTACAGTTGATTAGGAAACATAAGTTGTCTAGCTTCTCACGCGCAGCGAAAGAGATAGCACCACGTGATTCTGGCTCATCCATCTCACCGTCACCTAGGAACGCGTATACACGTTGCGCTGAAGTTTCTTTCAGGCCACGGCCGTCAAGGTACTTAAGGAAGCGCGCTTGGTAGATCGCAGAGATCGGACCAAGACCCATAGATACAGTAGGGAACTGCCAGAACTCAGGCATCAGTTTCGGGTGCGGGTAAGAAGGGATACCTTTACCATCAACTTCTTGACGGAAGTTATCTAGCTGTTCTTCAGTTAGACGACCTTCAACGAATGCACGAGAGTAGATACCTGGAGAGATGTGACCTTGGTAGTAAACTAGATCGCCACCGTCTGTCTCGTTTGGAGCACGGAAGAAGTGGTTGAAACATACTTCGTAGAACGCTGCAGCTGACTGGTAAGAAGCCATGTGACCACCAAGGTCTAGGTCTTTCTTAGAAGCACGCAATACAATCATGATTGCGTTCCAGCGAATAATCGAACGAATACGACGCTCAAGAGTTACGTCACCAGGGTAAGCTGGCTCTTGTGCTGCTGGAATTGTGTTGATGTAGTTTGTGTTGATGCCTGTAGCCATATCAACACCATCTAAACGCGCTTTATCTAGAACTTGTTCTAGTAAAAACTGTGCACGTTCTACACCTTCTTCACGTACTACTGACTCAAGAGCTTCTAACCAATCTTGAGTTTCCAGAGCATCAACGTCATGCTTCATGTCAGACATGGCGATCTATCCTTTTTGTTAGTTGGATTCTACTAAACACGTAAATAGCCGAAGTATTACGGCTATTTACCCTGTTGAATTCGACGTAAAGAACGTTCGCGGCGCGATTCTTCTTTGGTCAAATCCATCAATGTTTCTTCGATGTAAGCTAAATGAGAATGTGACATTTCACGCGCCTGTTCTGGCTGCCCTGAAACGATCGCATCTACAATGTTAGCTCGATGTATACTCACTTTCTCCACAACGTCTTTACGACGATGCAACAGCTTTAAATTTTCTAAGACATTTTGTTCGAGTAACGGAGCCAAACTACGAACAATGTGTAATAACACCACATTGTGCGCTGCCTCTGTTAAAGCAATAAGAAAAGCCATCACTGCTGCAGATTCGGCTTCAATATCACCCTTATCTTGCGCGCCGTGAATTTTTTCTTGGCATGCTTGAATTCGAGCAAAGTCTTCATCAGTGCCACGCAATGCCGCAAAGTAAGCCGAAATCCCTTCCATCGCATGACGCGATTCCAACAAGTCTAGTTGGGTTTCAGAATGGGACGACAACAAATTAAGCAAAGGATCTGAAAAGCTTTTCCAGATATTTTCGCTAACAAACGTACCTCCACCTTGACGGCGAGTAAGCAAGCGTTTTGCTTCTAAACGTTGTATCGCTTCTCGGATTGAAGGACGAGACACATCGAACTGTTTCGCTAGTTCGCGCTCAGGCGGCAACTGCTGCCCTGGAGCCAGTGTTCCTTCCACTATCAACCTTTCTAACTCTTGTTCGATAACGTCCGAGAGTTTTGGCTGACGAATCCTTTGATAAGCCATAGTTTGTTGTTCTTCTTTTTCTTCGCTGACAATTGGTAATACCAATTTTAAGTTGGGCAGAAATTAACATAATTAAAACGCCACTGTCCAGTGCAAAATTGACCTGCATCATAGAACACAGCATGAATTAACCATGATTTAACAAATGAAATTTAAAACAGCAACCAAATTGGTCTTACCATTTACAGGGGTAATACTTTTGGGGAGGTTTCGTGCTAGAAAGTTTCAGGATAAAAATGAATTGTTTCAGAAAGATTAGTGCCACTTGTTTAAAAATCAAACCAAGCGCACATTTAGGATGGAAATTCTGTTCATAAGTTTTAATAAATTAGCGTTTGATAAGCTCGTCACACTCTCGATTTATTGATGCTCTCCTCTCCACCACTTTCTTTACATAGCAACAACAAAAATTCACAAGTCATTATGCCAGGCGTTGACTATTCAACGCCTAACAGCAGCAAGGCTATCTAAAGTTGAGGCTTAGCCCTTGAGCTTTTCTTTAAATTTCTGCCAGTCGAAAACCAAGCCAGGATCGGTTTTGCGCAGCGGCGCAATATATTGGTGGCCTGTGATTCGTTCAGTGGTAATTTGAGGGAAGCTCGATACCAGTGTTTCCGTTAATTGGGTAAGCGCTTGATACTGCTGCTCGGTGTAAGCCACAAAGTCACTGCCTTCCAGTTCAATACCAATCGAGTAATCATTACACCTTTCACGGCCGGCAAAGCTGGACTGGCCAGCGTGCCAAGCTCTATCAAGGAACGAAACAAACTGCACAACCTCACCATCACGACGAATCAAGCAGTGTGCAGACACACCCATTTGGTGAATCACTTGAAAAAACGGGTGTTCTTCTGGGTCAAGTTTGCCCGTAAAAAACTGTTCGATGTAAGGCCCACCAAATTGCCCCGGAGGTAAACTAATGTTATGAACCACCAGCAGAGAGATATCGTCGACGCTAGGTCTAACATCAAAATACGGGGAAGGAACATGCCGAGCGTTGTCATACCATCCATTGAAGCTGATCGTCATCTTGGTCTCACTTTCTTTTCTGCTAGCACAATAAGATGTGACCTTACCCATAGAGCAGTCACGCTAGCCTCTTTAATTTGAAGTTAAGCAAGAGTATCATTCCATTCCCACTCCCTTTCAAGATTAGATTTGCGATGAAAAACACACATAACAGCCACCAACGCCTTGACTACTTAAAAGAGCAACTGCCTCTAGAGATCACTCGCTCAGTGGCTGAGACCATCAAAGAAGATCTAGGCGGAACGTTAGATCCAGCGGCTGATATTACGGCAAGTCTAATCCCAGCAGACGCAATCAACAGCGCTACCATCATTACCCGTGAGCACGGTGTGTTCTGTGGTAAAGCTTGGGCTGATGAAGTGTTTAAGCAATTGGGCGGTGAAGTGACTATCGAGTGGAACGTAGAAGATGGCGACAAGGTTGAACCAAACCAAACGCTTTGTAGCTTAACTGGCCCAGCACGTGCGCTATTAACCGGTGAGCGTAATGCCATGAACTTCATTCAAACACTATCTGGCTGTGCGACAACAACAGCGATCTACGCAGACAAAGTTAAGCACACAGAATGCCGCCTGTTAGACACTCGCAAAACAATTCCAGGTCTTCGCAGCGCACTAAAATACGCTGTCGCTTGTGGTGGCGGTTTCAACCACCGTATTGGCGTTTTTGATGCTTACCTAATCAAAGAAAACCACATCATCGCCTGTGGTGGTATTGAGAAAGCTATCTCGACAGCAAAAGAGCTTAACCCTGGTAAGCCTGTGGAAGTTGAAACGGAAAGCCTAGAAGAGTTAGAGCAAGCGATCAGCGCTGGCGCAGACATCATCATGCTAGATAACTTCACCACTGACATGATGCGTGAAGCGGTTAAAATCAATGCGGGCCGCGCTGCATTAGAAAACTCAGGTAATGTCACTCTAGACACTATCGCAGAGTTCGCTGAAACGGGTGTTGATTACATCTCTGTTGGTGCACTCACTAAGCATCTAAAAGCGATGGATTTATCAATGAGATTTAAAGCTTAATCTATTGAAATATAAATAACTTATTCATAAAGGCACGGTTAACTACCGTGCCTTTTTTATTGCCTAATTTATCAGTATTTCAATCACTTATTTAAGTTGGTCGCATAATTTTGCGAGCCATATGAAACACCACACTAATAAATACGAAACCACTCGCGACCACACCTGAACACCATTCCACTTCCCCATTCCGACTTCTATTCTTTCCATCAACCAGTGCTTGCGCTGAAACAAACTAAACAATGGAATAGAACAATGAATAACAAAAGTAAAAGAACAAATCAGAAAGGCTTTACGCTGATTGAATTGATGATCGTCGTGGCGATTATTGGTGTGTTGTCGGCGATAGCTGTACCTGCGTACCAAAACTATGTAACGCGTAGTGAAGCCTCTTCAGGTTTAGCTACGTTAAAAGCTCTAGTTACAACTGCAGAATTACACGTTCAAGAGGAAGGTAGTTTTCCAACAACCGCTGCACAATTAGGAACAACAGAGAATGCAAATAACTTAGGGACAACCACGCTTGCAGCAAGTGGCCTTGTTTTTACATTTGGTTCCAATAGCTCAATATCAGGAGCAACTGTAACAATGACTCGAGATGCAAGTACAGGCTGGGGATGTGAGTTATCGGCTAATGCCGGAACTTTAGACGGCTGTGCTAACCCTTAATGCTCACCAACCTCCCAACCGTTCTTCGTCAGGCAGGATTACTTAACCTGACTCAAGAACAAGCCGTTGTGGAACATGTACAAGCTTCAGGTGTTTCAACACCTGAAGCTTTGCTCGTTCTTGATTTATTCAGCGGCGATTCCTTGGCAAATAGCATAAAAACCATCTTCGGTTTGCCGTTAGTGCAACTGGCCAATACGGACTATGAGCCTTTGTGTGAACAGTTAGGGCTTCGTGAGTTGATCACCAAATATCGAGCAATCCCGATTTCAGTTTCTAACTCCACTCTCACACTCGCTTCTGCCGACCCTACGGATTTACAAGCTGAAGACGATTTCCGCTTTGCGACAGGATTACAGATTGAATTGGTTGTCGCTAATTACTCTGAATTAGAAGGCGCAATACGAAAGCTGTATGGACGTTCGATTTCCGGGCAAGACTCCAAGCGTAAAGAGATCACTCAAGATGAGCTCGCTAACCTTGTTGAGATATCTGACGACGAGATAACTTCGATTGAAGACCTTAGCCAAGATGACTCCCCTGTCAGTCGCTTTATCAATCAGATACTGGTTGATGCAGCACGTAAAGGCGCATCGGACATCCACTTCGAACCTTATGAAGAAAACTACCGCATACGTCTACGTTGCGATGGCATCCTTGTCGAAATTCAACAGCCCGCCTCTCATTTAAGTCGTCGCCTATCGGCTCGCTTGAAGATTCTCGCCAAACTTGATATCGCCGAACGTCGTTTGCCTCAAGATGGTCGTATCAAACTGCGCTTAAATGACGAACTGGCGATTGATATGCGTGTATCTACACTGCCAACATTATGGGGAGAAAAGATCGTTCTTCGTCTTTTAGACAGCAGCGCTGCCAGTCTCGATATCGATAAGCTCGGTTACAGCGAGGATCAAAAAGCACTCTACCTTAATGCATTGAAACGCCCGCAAGGAATGATCTTAATGACCGGGCCAACCGGCAGCGGTAAAACGGTTTCTCTTTATACTGGCCTTCGCGTTCTTAACACAACAGAACGCAACATCTCAACAGCCGAAGATCCTGTTGAAATTAACCTGTGTGGCATCAATCAAGTACAAGTGACGCCTAAGATCGGCTTTGGTTTCGCTGAAGCGTTGCGATCATTTTTACGACAAGATCCTGATGTGGTGATGGTCGGAGAGATCCGAGATTTAGAAACCGCCGAGATCGCTATCAAAGCCTCGCAAACAGGCCACTTAGTGCTTTCGACACTGCACACCAATTCGGCAGCAGAAACCGTGACTCGCCTCTCTCATATGGGGATAGAACCTTTTAACCTCGCTTCATCATTAAGTTTGATTATCGCCCAACGACTGGCAAGACGATTGTGCGACCACTGTAAAGCCGCTGACGACTCACCTGATATATTTCTACGCCACTCTATTCCCAATAGCCAAATCATATACAAAGCCAGTTCACAAGGATGCAATGAGTGTAATCAGGGATACTCTGGGCGAGTCGGTATTTATGAAGTCATGCCGTTTAGTGACCAGCTGAAAAGCAGCCTGATAGACAAACCGAACGCGTTAGCCATTGAAAACTTGGCACGCCGAGAAGGCATGAGAACTTTACAAGAGTCAGGGCTAGATAAACTGCTTGAAGGCACCACCAGCTATCAAGAGCTACAACGTGTTCTATACCTATAATTCACGGAGCGAAAATGAGTAGTAAAAGCAAAAAATCACAACTAAAAAACTACCATTGGAAGGGAATCAATAGTTCTGGCAAGAAAGTATCAGGGCAGAGCTTAGCACTCACCGAATTAGAAGTGCGAGAGAAGCTCAAAGAACAGCACATTCAGATTAAGAAAATCAAAAAGAAAAGCATCTCAGCAATCACTCGTTTAACTCATCGAGTCAAAGCCAAAGATATCACTATTTTGACTCGACAACTGGCTACCATGTTGGCAACTGGTGTGCCGATCGTGCAAGCCATCAAGCTAGTGTCAGACAATCACCGCAAAGCAGAAATGAAATCGATTTTATCGCACATCTGCAAAGGTGTAGAAGCCGGCACGCCAATCTCAAAAGCGATGCGAACCGCAAGCCGCCACTTTGATGACCTCTATACCGACTTGGTCGCGACAGGCGAACTCTCCGGCAACCTTGCACAAGTATTTGAACGCTTGGCGACCTATCGTGAAAAGAGTGAGCAACTAAAATCCAAGGTTATAAAGGCGCTCATCTACCCAGCAATGGTTGTAGCGGTCGCCCTTACCGTTTCCTACTTAATGCTGACCATGGTAATTCCTGAATTTGAATCGATGTTTTCTGGTTTCGGAGCAGACTTACCTTGGTTCACCCAGCAAGTGCTTTATCTTTCCCATTGGATGCAGGCTTATAGTTTCTATAGTGCCATCGGTATTGGTTTATTAATTCTGTCTTTTCAGCAGCTGCGTCAGCGATCCTACTCGATTCGACTTTCAACCAGTCGCCTTGGCTTACGCTTTCCTATCTTGGGTGCTGTCATCACCAAGGCATCGATTGCAAAGTTCAGCCGAACACTTTCAACCAGTTTCAGTTCTGGGATTCCCATCTTAACCAGCCTTAAAACCACGGCTAAAACCGCAGGCAACCTGCATTATGAATCGGTCATCATCGAGGTTCACCGTGAAACTGCCGCAGGCATGCCGATGTACATTGCAATGCGCAATACCAATGCCTTCCCAGAGATGGTTTTGCAGATGGTGATGATTGGTGAAGAGTCTGGCAATCTTGATGATATGCTCAATAAAGTCGCTTCCATTTACGAGTTCGAAGTAGACAACACCGTCGATAACCTAGGTAAGATTCTAGAGCCACTGATCATCGTATTTTTAGGCACCGTAGTTGGCGGACTTGTTGTCGCGATGTACTTACCGATCTTTAATCTTATGAGTGTGTTAGGATAGTTAAAAGCAACTAAACACCCATGAGCAGCCAACCTCTGCTCACCTTGATTAAGTGGTAAAGGACACTATGGAAGTATTTCACTACTATCCTTGGCTATTCCCCGTATTAGCTTTCATTTTTAGCCTTCTTATCGGCAGTTTCCTCAACGTAGTCATACACCGTTTACCGATAATGATGGAACGAGAGTGGCAACAAGAGTGCTCGGAGTATTTCTCTCAATATAAAATTCCAGCACCAGAGGGAAAGTTCAATCTCAGTATCCCTCGTTCTACCTGCCCGAAATGTAAAACCCAATTAAGAATCATCGACAATATTCCAGTATTAAGTTGGTTGTTCTTAAAAGGCAAGTGCCATAGCTGTGCTAACCCAATCAGCGCTCGTTACCCATTGGTCGAACTGCTTACGGCGATACTTTGTACCGTAGTCGCGAGCCACTTTGGTTTCAGTTACTACGCCATTGCTTTGATTTTTTTCACGTTTGCATTGATTACCGCAACCTTTATCGATCTCGATACTATGCTGTTGCCTGATCAAATTACCTTGCCTTTAGTTTGGTCTGGTATCGCGTTAGCTCTGTTTAATATCAGCCCTGTATCGCTTCAAGACTCAGTGATTGGCGCAATGGCAGGCTACCTAGCACTTTGGTCGGTTTATTGGCTGTTCAAGCTGTTAACAGGCAAAGAAGGCATGGGTTACGGTGATTTCAAGTTACTAGCTGCGCTTGGCGCCTGGCTTGGTTGGCAACATCTCCCAATGATCATTCTTCTATCCTCACTTGTCGGTTTAGTTTTCGGCTTGATTCAACTTCGCTTGAAACAGCAAGGCATAGATAAAGCCTTTCCCTTTGGACCTTACCTTGCGATTGCGGGTTGGGTGAGTTTGATGTGGGGCAACGACATCATGGGCTGGTATTTCACTTCTGTACTAGGAATTTAACCATGGCAATCATTATCGGATTAAGCGGTGGTATCGCCAGTGGAAAAACCACCGTTGCTAACCTCTTCAATGAGCATTTTAATATTGATATTGTCGATGCTGATATCGTTGCACGCGAAGTCGTTGCAGTGGGCAGTGACGGCTTAAAGCAGATTACCGACCATTTTGGTGAGGCTATCTTACTTGAAGATGGAGCACTCAACCGAAGTAAGCTGCGTGAGTTAATCTTCTCGGATCCCATAGAGAAACAATGGCTCAATGACCTGCTTCATCCCATGATCCGTAACAAAATTGACAGTGACCTGTCTAAAGTCACATCCCCTTATGGTTTATTAGTCGCACCGCTATTGGTTGAAAACCAAATGCAAGGTATGGCCGATCGCGTATTAATCGTTGATGTGCCAACAGAAGTGCAAATAGAGCGTACGATGAATCGTGATAATGTTTCTAGGGAACAAGTTGCATCAATTTTAAAATCACAGGCTTCAAGAGAACAACGCTTAGCAGTTGCAGATGACGTGATTAAAAACCATACTAAAAACCAAGAACTTTTGCCTCAAATCACAGATTTACATCAAAAGTATCTGGCAATCAGTACTGTAGATGGGTCAGAATAGAATAATGTTGAATGAAGGTTTGCTCGATGATCACCCACAAATTTGAACATCCTCTAAATGAGAAAACACGCATCTACTTAAGAGTTGAATCACTCTTGAGGCAGCTGCACTTGTCTTCTACATTTTCCGATGCTCAACAGTATCAACTCTTTTTCCGTTCCATCTTTGATCTGGTTGAAATCTTCGAACAGATCCAACTCAAGAGTGAACTTGCAAAAGATATTGAGAAGCAGCGTGTAACCTACAAAAGTTGGTTAGATGTTGAAGGTGTCGATCAAGAGATGCTGACTTCACTACTCAACGATATTAGTAACATCTATCGTGAACTGATGCAGGCGGAGCGTTTTGGGCAGTCACTTAAAGAAGACCGCTTCTTGAGTGCCATACGTCAACGCTTTAATTTACCAGGTGGCTCATGCTGCTTTGATTTACCCGCACTGCATTATTGGCTGCATCTTCCTCTCGATAAGAGAATGCGAGATGCCAAAGCTTGGATGGATAGCCTACAGCCTCTGTATGAAGCGCTAACACTATGGTTAAAGCTCACCAGAGAGACTGGTCACTTTAAAGAGCAAATTGCTCGCGCTGGCTTCTTCCAGAGTGATGCTGATGAAGCGAATATCCTTCGCCTTTCTATTCCAATGCAATACGGTGCTTACCCGATGATCTCCGGGCATAAAAACCGTTTTGCCGTTAAGTTCATGAGCTTTGAAACAGGACAAGCCTGTACTCAAGACATCGAATTTGAATTGGCTGTCTGCAGCTAATTAATTTCCTTTTATAGTTTGGCTTGAGCCTTCACTCGAGCCTAAACTCTTTCTTACAATACCCTCTAATTAAGAATCACTATGTCGAAAAAAATCACCATCGTTAAATGCCCTCAATGTAATGCCGACGTTGAATGGGGCGAACAAAGCCCACACCGCCCGTTTTGCAGTAAGCAATGTCAGATGATTGATTTCGGTGAATGGGCAGACGAAGAGAACAGCATTGCTGGCGCACCAGACATGTCAGATAGCGATGGTTGGTCGGAAGACCCGCACTAAGCCACTTAGCGTACCGAGTAAATTTTGAAGGGTTGGCGTTTAACGTCAATCCTTTTTTATTGCTTATAGCATGGTACGAATAGAGATTCCCTACTCCTTCCTTCGTCAGTCTAGGGAATGCAGTTAAATGTGAGTTTCGTTTAAGTCCGTCATCCCCAAGAGCGAGGAACGAGCGAATTGAGGCTCTCTTACCTACTCAGCTCTAAATAGCAGACACAAAAAAGCGGAGCCAAATGGCTCCGCTTTTATCGATAGAATGCAAAAAGAATTACTTCTTAGTAAGCTTCTCTTTAATACGAGCTGACTTACCAGAACGCTCACGTAGGTAGTACAACTTGGCACGACGTACTGCACCACGGCGTTTAACTTCGATGCTATCAACCATTGGAGAGTGAGTTTGGAACGCACGCTCTACGCCTTCACCGTTCGAGATCTTACGAACTGTGAATGCAGAGTGTAGACCACGGTTACGAATAGCGATTACAACGCCTTCGAAAGCCTGTAGACGCTCACGGTCACCTTCTTTTACCTTAACCTGAACTACAACAGTGTCACCTGGTGCGAATTTAGGAAGGTCTGATTTTAGTTGCTCTTCTTCAAGAGCCTTGATGATGTTGCTCATTTGTATAAATTCCTAGAATAAACTGATACTAAATTTAATAGGTTACTGCTTGCTTTTCGTTAAGAGCGTTGCTCTTTAATGAATTCAGCCAGTAATTGTTCCTGTTCGTCAGTCAGAGCTAGGTTTTCCAGGAGCTCTGGTCTTCTTAGCCAAGTTCGGCCCAACGATTGTTTTAATCGCCAGCGACGAATGTCCTTATGGTTTCCAGACTTGAGTACCGATGGCACATCTTTATCGTCTAGCACCTCAGGGCGCGTATAATGGGGACAATCTAGCAAACCATTTGCAAAAGAATCTTCTTCTGCTGAAGCGAAATCTCCAAGCACACCCGGAACAAACCGAGAGACTGAATCAATCAACGTCATGGCTGGCAGTTCGCCACCCGTCATCACAAAATCGCCAATCGACCATTCTTCGTCGACTTCAGATTGAATAATGCGCTCATCTACCCCTTCATAGCGACCACAAATAAGAAGCAAGTTCTCGTTTGTTGCCAACTCTTCAACACCTTTCTGGTCGAGTTTACGACCTTGAGGTGAAAGATAGATTACTTTCGTCTTTCCCGGTGCTGCTTGCTTGGCAGTTTGGATAGCATCGCGCAAAGGCTGAACCATCATTAACATGCCAGGACCACCACCGTAAGGTCTATCATCAACAGTGCGATGTTTATCATGAGTGAAATCGCGAGGATTCCATGTCTCAATAGATAAAAGACCTTTTTTAACCGCTTGACCTGTTACTCCAAAATCAGTAACAGAACGGAACATTTCAGGAAACAGGCTAATAATGCCAACCCACATGTGTTCTCTCGCTCTGTAATTTGGAGTTAGAATCCAGGATCCCAGTCAACTTCGATCCGGCGAGCTTCGCGATCAACTTTCTTGATCACTTGCTCTTCAAGGTACGGTACTAACCGTTCCTTTTGGCCAAAAGCATCTTTAAGATTTGCTTTAATTACTAGAACATCGTTCGAACCAGTTTCTAATAGGTCAGTGACCTCACCAAGGTCGTAACCTTTAGTGGTAAAAACTTGCATACCGAACAATTCGCGCCAGTAGAATTCATCTTCTGACAATTCAGGTAACGAAGCAGGGTCAATAGCAATTTCAAAGTTAGTCATCAGTTGCGCGTCTTCACGAACATCTAATCCCGCTAGCTTACATACATAACCTTGGCCATGACGTTTCCAGCTCTCAACTTTGTACTCAACCCACTTACCCTTTTGGTTTAAATACCAAGGGCTGTAATCAAATATGCTTTCAGCATTGTCTGTGTAGGAGAACACTTTAAGCCAGCCACGAATACCATAGGTAGACCCAAGTTTACCCATGACAATTCTATTATTTTGCTCGCTCATCGTTTCTTTACCCTTCATCGACATAAGCTATTTCTCTTTAAAAAAGAATTAAGCCGCTTTTTGAGCGTCTTTAACTAGCTTAGCTACACGATCAGATAGAGATGCGCCTTGACCAACCCAGTGGTTAACACGATCTAGGTCTAGACGTAGACCTTCTTCTTGACCTTGAGCAGTAGGGTTAAAGAAACCTACTTTCTCGATGAAACGGCCAGTTACAGAGTTACGGCTATCCGCAACTACGATTTGATAAAATGGGCGCTTCTTTGCACCGTGACGTGCCAAACGAATGGTTACCATGTCGTCCTCTTTGCTTTCTTAATAAAATAATTAACCCCAAGTATAAGTAAATAGCTTGGGGTCTCGTGCCAAATTAAAGCCCCGGAATTTTACTCTTATTCCGGTGCAATGCAAGGGCTTTAGCTATTTTTTCACCAACATAGCAACCGGACACTTTCTGTGACACGGCTAACACTATGAAAAGTAACGTAGCTAAAGCTTACATTTGTAGATTATCGACCAAACGGGTTAAAACCACCACCCATTCCGCCCATACCTCCACCGCCGCCCATCATGCCTTGCATGTTGCGCATCATGCCTTTCATTCCACCTTTCTGCATTTTCTTCATCATCTTCTGCATTTGAGTGAACTGTTTAAGCATACGGTTTACATCTTGTACCTGCGTACCAGAACCTGCAGCAATACGCTTTTTGCGTGAGCCTTTGATTAGGTCTGGACGCTGACGTTCTTTCATTGTCATAGAGTTGATGATCGCTTCCATTTGCTTGAACATCTTGTCATCAACTTTATCTTTAACGTTGTCTGGTAGCTGAGACATACCTGGAAGCTTATCCATCATGCCCATCATGCCGCCCATGTTTTTCATCTGACCAAGCTGCTCACGGAAGTCTTCAAGGTCAAAGCCTTTCTTCTCTTTGAACTTCTTAGCCAGTTTCTCTGCTTTCTCGGTATCAACGTTTTTCTGTAGGTCTTCAATAAGAGACAGTACGTCGCCCATACCTAAGATACGAGAAGCAACACGATCTGGGTGGAATGGTTCTAGTGCGTCAGTCTTTTCACCAACACCTAAGAATTTAATCGGCTTGCCAGTGATATGACGAACAGACAGTGCAGCACCACCTCGCGCATCACCATCAACTTTCGTCAAGATAACACCGGTTAGTGGTAGCGTATCACCAAAAGCTTTTGCAGTGTTCGCAGCATCTTGACCAGTCATTGCATCAACAACGAACAGAGTCTCTACTGGTTTAATGGCAGCATGAAGCTCTTTGATCTCGCCCATCATCTCTTCATCGATAGCCAAACGACCAGCAGTATCGACAATTAGCACGTCGTAGAATTTCTTCTTCGCATGGTCGATTGCAGCGTTTGCAATATCAAGAGGCTTTTGATCAGCTGAAGATGGGAAGAAGTCGACGCCAACATCGCTTGCTAACGTTTCAAGCTGTTTGATTGCCGCTGGACGGTAAACGTCGGCAGACACAACCAAAACTTTCTTCTTGTCACGCTCAGTCAGGAGCTTAGATAGCTTACCTACCGATGTGGTTTTACCCGCACCTTGTAGACCTGCCATTAAAATAACGGCTGGCGGCTGTGCTGCTAGGTCAAGAGCCTCGTTAGACTCACCCATCACAGCTTCAAGTTCAGCTTGAACGATCTTAATGAATTCTTGACCAGGTGTTAGAGATTTAGAAACCTCAACACCCACAGCGCCTTCTTTCACGCGCTTAACAAAATCGCGGACAACTGGCAGTGCAACGTCGGCTTCAAGTAGCGCCATACGTACTTCACGCAGCGTCTCTTTTATATTGTCTTCGGTCAGACGACCTTTACCGCTGATGTTCTTCAGCGTTTTGGATAGACGATCCGTTAAATTATCAAACATAGTTTTCTCTTCGCTCAAAACTGCGACTATTACTGTGAGTATACATTAGCGCGGATTAGAGTCATACCCGTTGTAGAGCGTTAATCATCCACGCTTGTGATGTGAGACATTATTCACTTGGAATTGAATGAGGTTCACCATAGCCCCAAAGAGCGATGCGAGGTATAATTCGCCAATTAGTAATCATTTAAATGGATACCATGGACAGTCTTATTGCGATCGCAGCGGCCTTTCTTTATACAATGGCGATTTCCACGATCATTCCAGGTCTCGTGCACCAAACAGGAATCCGCGTAAAAACGGTGTTTATCAGCGCATTACTTGCTTTAGCTTTCCATGCTTGGTTGCTTGGCGATTTAATTTTTAATGCCAGTGGCCAAAACCTCAGTATCTTGAACGTTGCTTCATTGATCAGTTTAATCATCTCTTTGGTCATGAGCGGTGCGATGCTCAAAACCCGCTTGTGGTTCATCTTGCCGGTTGTTTATAGCTTCGCTGCTCTAAACCTAATGGCTGCCACTTTTCTTTCAAGCACGTTCATCAAACATCTAGAGAATGACCCAAAGCTGCTACTGCACATCTCTTTGGCTTTGTTCTCATACGCGACGTTGACTATCGGTGCGCTATACGCCCTACAACTTGCGTGGCTAGATCACAAACTTAAAAAGAAAAAAGCGTTAGTGATAAACCCTAACCTACCTCCTTTAATGATGGTGGAAAGACAGCTTTTCAAGATCATTCTGATCGGTAATGGCTTATTAACAGGTACTTTATTGACTGGCCTTATCTTCGTACAAGATATGTTTGCTCAAGGAAAAGCACACAAGGCTGTATTGTCTTTTATTGCTTGGGTTATCTACTCCATCCTTCTATGGGGTCACTATCAGAAAGGTTGGCGTGGACAAAAAGTCACTTGGTTCGCACTTGCCGGTGCCAGCATGCTCACATTAGCCTACTTCGGTAGCCGCTTCGTTCAGGAAATTATCCTGAATTAGTCTGTAATATGAAGGCAAGGTCTCACACACCTTGCCTTTAAAATATTGAGTCCGTTAGATTCAATTGACATCTCGACCATGTTCGGTCATAAATTAATCAAGATACACAAATAGGAAAAGAATAGTTTTGGACGACATATCAACGGGTATCTTATTTGCGCTACTCGCGTGTCTCATTGTAATTTCTGGTTATTTCTCTGGTTCCGAAACGGGCATGATGTCCTTGAACCGCTACCGTTTAAAGCACTTGGCCAATACGGGTCATAAAGGTGCCAAACGTGTAGAAAAACTTCTGAACCGCCCAGACAGATTGATCGGCCTCATTCTCATCGGCAACAATCTCGTCAACATTCTTGCGTCTGCGATCGCGACTATTCTTGGTATGCGCATCTACGGGGATATCGGCGTCGCAATTGCGACCGGTGTCCTGACTCTCGTGATCCTCGTGTTTGCCGAGGTAACCCCAAAAACCATCGCTTCTCTGTTTCCAGAGCGTGTCTCTTACGCCAGTAGTATCCTTTTGATAATACTGATGAAGGTACTGTCACCATTGGTGATATTGGTGAACTTCATTACCAACGGTTTTATTCGTATCTTAGGTGTCAAAGCCCGTCACGATGCGACCGACCACTTAAGCTCCGAAGAGCTGAGAACCGTGGTAAATGAAGCGGGAAGCCTGATACCTCAACGCCACCAAGATATGTTGGTGTCTATTTTAGATTTAGAACACGTGACCGTGAACGACATCATGGTGCCTCGAAATGAAATTACTGGCATCGACATCAATGATGACTGGAAATCTATCGTTCGCCAATTAACTCACTCCCCTCATGGGCGTATTGTGTTATATCGTGACCAGATAGATGAAGTGGTTGGCATGCTTAGGTTACGAGAAGCTTACCGCTTGATGCTTGAAAAGAACGAATTCAATAAAGAGACACTGCTGCGTGCAGCGGATGAGATCTACTTTATTCCTGAAGCGACGCCACTCAATATTCAACTACTTAAGTTTCAGCGCAATAAACAGCGCATCGGTTTGATTGTGGATGAGTATGGCGATATCAACGGCTTGGTTACCCTTGAAGATATTCTAGAAGAAATCGTTGGTGAGTTTACGACCTCAATTGCACCAAGCTTATCTGAAGAAATCACACCGCAAAGCGATGGCAGCTTCTTGATTGAAGGCAGCGCCAATATCCGTGACATAAACAAAGGCTTGCAGTGGACACTACCTACAAACGGCCCAAGAACACTTAATGGTTTAATACTGGAACACCTTGAAGACATTCCAGAAAGTCACCTGAGTGTTCAGGTTGCGAGTCATCCAATGGAAATTGTTGAACTCGAAGAGAACCGTATCAAGCTCGTTCGCGTGTTCCCGCAGATCGTTAACGGATAAAAGTGGTTTGCTGGACTGGGATAACTAAGTGAGTAATCACAAGCTCACATGCGACAACTGCCAAGCCCTAAAATATGTCTCGTCCTAAAATACGTTGACGAAAAAGGCCCGGTTCATTGAACCGGGCCTTTTAGTATCTAACTCGCTCTGTCTCTAGAGTGAAGCGTATTCAAGGTGAACTAACAATGACTAGTCGATCTTAAGCTCTTGCAGCATCGACTCTGGCAATGCCAGTTCATCATTTTTGTTTACAGAGATACCGGCAGCGATGATCGCATTAGCGATATCTTTAGCTTCATCCAAAGAGTGCATTGCCGCAGTACCACATTGGTACTCGTTCAGCTCAGGGATCTTATTTTGATTCTCAACTTTCAGCACATCTTGCATTGCAGCCAACCAACCGTCTGCTACTTGCTGCTCTGAAGGCGTACCAATTAGGCTCATGTAGAAACCAGTACGACAGCCCATTGGTGAAATATCGATGATCTCTACATCTGAACCGTTCAATTGATTACGCATAAATCCTGCGTATAGGTGCTCTAGAGTATGGATACCTTTCTCAGATAGAATGTCTTTGTTTGGCGCAGTAAAACGCAGGTCAAACACAGTGATGGTATCCCCTTTTGGGGTTTGCATTGTTTTAGCTACACGAACTGCAGGTGCGTTCATGCGCGTGTGATCAACAGTGAAACTATCTAATAAAGGCATTGCTCTTCTCCGTGACGGTTGGCTTTAGAAAAACCAACTTCTATTGTCTTCTAGTTCTTTACGACACTGTTTAAGCTGCCATCCATAATCTTTTGCTTGCTGTTCGACTTTGCGCGCCACCTTAATCAACGATGGTTTGCTGTTGTATGACTTACGCTTATAACCACCACGACCTTCATGATAAGCCAGGTATTGGTTATACGGGTCCCATAGTGAGATACCAAGCTGACGACGCGTCTCGCTGGTGTACCAACCGATGAACATCAATGCATCATCAAAATTGGTTCTTGAGCCACCGTTATTGGTCGCCTTTTGGAAATCTTCCCAAGCAGGGTCTTGAGCTTGTGCATAACCGTAGGCACTACTCACGCGTCCCCACGGAATAAAGCCAAGAATGTAATCTTTAGGCGGGCGCGCATCATGACGATAGCTACTCTCTTGTTTCACAAAAGCCATCGCTACGTTGATCGGCGTGCCCCACTCTTCTTGCATATCGAGAGCATCTTCATACCACGACGGGTGTTCTCTGAAGATGCTACACAAGTTATCTTGCTGCTTTGGCGGTGGCGTTGCACATCCAACCAATAGGCTAGAGACAATACCAACAGTCACTACTGGCAACCATTTTCCACTTACGCGTTTAGGCTGGCCTAATAAGGCTTGCTTCCTTTCCACCAAAGTCTCGCTATGCTTTTAAATACGAAAAATAATCCGTTAAGAAGCTGTCAAAATCTTGAGTGCTTGCTTCTTCACTTTGTTGCTGAGCAATCACAGAGCGTTGAACTTCCGCTTCCATCAACTCAGCTGAGTAAACTTTATATTGGTGTGCTTTGTGTTGCTGAGCGTACGTTTTTCCTAACGCACAGCCCACTTTACCCAAGCCACCTAATTTTTTGGTCTCTTCTAGCAACTGGCCAGAAATGGTCAGCTCTGGGTTATCAATCCAAGTTTCAAGCGTATCGCACGTTTCTTGGTATGCACGGCCACCTTGCTCAGCATCCATCAACTCAGCGATAACACGAAGATCTTTGAATACGCGTTTAGCCCAATCTTGCAGAGACAGTCTCTCGCCATCACAACCAATCTTGAGTTCTAAACCAACCTGACGACCTTCTAAGATCACCTTGTTCCAGTTATCGCGCCAGCATTCAAGTTCGCAGTTATCCATCTCAGCAGAGTCAGATAGAACACTCCAAGTTAAGAATAGATCGAGGAAGCGAACTTGTTGCTCATTGATACCAATTGAGCTGAATGGGTTTACGTCCAAAGAACGAACCTCGATGTACTCAACACCAGCACGAGCCAGTGCTTCCGATGGTTTTTCACCACTTTTCGCCACGCGCTTAGGGCGAATTGGTGCATAAAGCTCGTTCTCGATTTGAAGAACGTTACTATTCAATTGACGGTATTCACCATCAACCTTAGTGCCTATCTCAGCAAACTCTTCTGATGGCGTGCGAATCGCTTGGTTCAAACCTTCAAGGTACTGGTCTAGGCTGTTGAAGCCAATCTTTAATACGCTTTGAGCACTATTGGTGTAGCCAAGATCACTCAGGCGAAGTGCCGTTGCTTTTGGTAGATACAGCGTTTCACCAATCTTTTCAAAAGGTAGCTTTGTCTCTCTTCCTTTGATGAAAGAAGGACATAGTGCAGGTGAAGCACCGAAGAAATATGGGATTAACCAACCAAAACGGTAATAATTACGAATCAAACCAAAGTACGCATCTGACTTAGCTTCACAACGCGTTTCTTCTGTTTGCTCTCCAAACAGGCTATCCCAAAAACTTTCTGGGAAAGAGAAGTTGAAGTGAACACCAGAAATAATCTGCATCAGGCTACCGTAACGGCGCTTTAGGCCTTCACGATATAGCGTCTTCATTTTGCCGTTGTTAGAGGTGCCGTATTGCGCTAGCTGAATGTAATCTTCACTGCCTACGTAACAAGGCATAGAAAGCGGCCACATCTTTTCGCCATCTAACTTGGTTTGAGTGAAATGGTGGATATCAGACAACTGATTCAAAAGCGTCGGAACGTCGTTAGAAACAGGCGTAATAAACTCCAGTAGCGACTCAGAAAAATCGGTCGTTACCCATCCGTTCATCAACGCAGATCCCAAAGCCTTTGGGTGCGGCCCAGTCGCAAGATGCCCATCTTCCGTGTAGCGTAACGTTTCCCTTTCAACACCACGACCAAATTGAGAGAAGGTCTTAGGGTTGGTTGCAACTTGCTTTAGTCGCGCAGCAAAATCAGTCAAAATTCAGTTCACTTATCTTATATCGTTCTGATTAGAACTATCATAAATTAGGTCGGAGGAGAAAAATAGAGTCTTTTCCCTCCCCCTTTAATGTGTACTCTAACGAATGATTTCAAGCTCTTCTATTGGAATATCTAACTTTTCTAGTTGAGGACGAAGCGAAGCCGCGTCGCCAACAACTATTATTTGATAATCATTCGGGTCAAACCATTTCTTAGATAGCTTGTTTAACGTCTCTTTTGAGACCGTTTCAACTATCTGATTACGTTGTTGCAGGTAATCTTCGTCAAGGCTCAGCGCAACAATATTACTCAGCAACCCAGCCTTTTGACTTGGCGTTTCGTATTTAAGCGCATCTTGTTGACCGACGGCAAGGCGCATAAATTTCACCTCTTCGTCAGTTAATCCACTTTGACTAAATTCATTTAGCTCTGAGATAAACTCTTGAATCGATGGAACCGTCGCATTGGCTCTCACTTGAGCACTAAATACTACCGCACCAGTTTCACGCGTACTCGCGAAGTAACCGCTCGCACCGTAAGTGTACGCCTTGTCTTCACGTAAGTTTTGGTTAATGCGGCTATTGAAGTTACCGGCTAAGTTAAAGTTAGCCAACTGGCTCAAATACAACTCACCCGTCGCATCAAAAGGTAGACCTTTACGCACCAAACGAACAATACTTTGCGGCGCACCTGGTTTATCTACTAAATACAGATGTTGTCCTGAAAGCTCTTTGATGATCTGCGGACGCGTTAGTGGTGCCGCATCGCCTTGCCACTGTTCAAAGAATTGTAGCTGTTTCCCCACCTCTTTCTTCGAGATGTCTCCCACAACAACAATATTGGCACCTTCTGGTGTGTAGTGTTGTGCATAGAATTTTTTCACATCATCTAAGGTTAGATCCGATAGAGACGCCTTGGTGCCATCGCTTGCTCGAGCAAAAATACTGTCACCAAATAGCACTTCACGAGTTGCTTGAGAAGCCATCCAGCTTGGTTGTTGATGCTGATAGACAACACCTTCAAGCATCTGCTTCTTAACACGTTCAAAGTCTTGCTCATCAAACTTAGGCTCAAACAGAACCTCTTGTACGATCGCTAAGGTTTGAGGCAGGTTTTTCTCTAGCGTTGAAACCGAGATATCCGTGGTATAACTTCCAGCGCTAATGCTGACACTGCTACCTAGCTTATCTAAGGTCGCCTGCAACTCTTCAACCGTTCGTTTCGTCGAACCTTCTTCCATCATCGAAGCCGTTAGATTCGCTAAGCCTTCCTGCCCTTTACGAACATAGCGTTCGCCTGCAGGCAGTTGAATTTGAAGCTGTACTGTCGGCGTTTCACTGGTCACGGTACCAATCAAGTCAGTGCCGTTCGCAAAGTGCATGCGGTACAACTCAGGCATGGTCGCTTCAACACCAAAGTTCACTTCTGGCATCACGCTGCGATCAAATGTGTTTGGCGCCTTTCTGAAATCCAGTTGGTCTTCCGTCACCTTGCTATATTCAGGAAGGGTACGTGCAGGTGTGGTAAAGGTAGCCTCACGAACCGCTAAGTCGAGTTTTTTCTTAGGAACCACACTCAACGTAACCTTGTGCTTGCCTTCGATGAAATCTTGGTATGCCTTGCTTACGCTTTCTGGAGTAACCGCTCGAATTTGATCGAGTTGCGATTCAATGCGATCCGGCTGACCATAGAAGGTTTGGTTAGACGCAAGCTGTGAAACCTTACCTTTAACACTTTGTAGTGCAAAAACTGCATCCGCTTCTGCCATACCAGTGATCTGGTCTAAACGCTCTTGTTCAACGCCCTCTTTCGAGAATTGATCTAAGGTATCCATCAGCTCTTTGTTCAGAACCGTCAAATCGTCTTTTTCACCTGAATTACCCATCGCATACACATACATGGTACATGCAAGCTCAGCACAATCATGGAAAGATCCTGCGCTCACCGCTTTTTGCGTTTTTACGAGGTTTTGATACAGGTAGCTGTTGGTGCCAGAACCTAACACATTGGACAGTGCATTCAATGAAGCCTGCGTCTCTTCACCACGATACGTTGTTGGCCAACCAACAAGCACCATCGGCTGACGAATATTATCTTTTAAGGTGATGTACTTGTCTTCAGTCAGCACTGCAGGTTGCTTCTCTGCCGCCTTAACTTCAGGTCCTTGAGGGATAGGGCCAAAGTACTTGTTAACCCACTCTAGCGTGTCATCAACGTCGATATCACCACCGATCGTTAACACGGCATTGTTTGGGCCATACCAACGTAAGAAGAATGCCTTAAGATCATTCACATCAACACGATCTAAGTCTTCAACATAACCGATTGGTTGCCACGAGTAAGGGTGACCTTCTGGATACAGTGCTTCACCCATGCGCTCCCACATCAAGCCATAAGGGCGGTTTTCGTAGCTTTGCGCTCGCTCATTCTTAACCGTGCCTCTTTGCACCTCAAATTTCTTTTGAGAAACTGCATCTAACAAGAAACCCATTCTGTCCGATTCTAACCACAACATTTTTTCGAGTTGGTTAGAAGGAACGGTTTCAAAGTAATTAGTTCGGTCACGGTTGGTGGTGCCATTTAACGAACCACCCGCTTCGGTGATGATCTTGAAGTGCTGTTGATCACCGACGTTCTCAGAGCCTTGGAACATCATGTGTTCAAAGAAGTGAGCAAAGCCTGATTTACCAATCTGTTCACGAGCAGAACCCACATGATAGGTCACATCAACATGAACAAGTGGATCAGAATCATCAGGAGAAAGAATAACGGTCAAGCCGTTTTCAAGCTGATACTTCGCATAAGGAATCACGACTTTATCTTTAGAAGGCTTAACCTCTTCTAACAGAGTGACGCCTTCCGGTAACGAGGAAAAGAAGGGTGTTGAGCTAGGTACATTGTAAGAACAGCCAGCAATGGCGATAAGAGAAAATGTACCAAGTAAAACCTTTTTCATAGGTTCTCCTTAGAAAAAACCGAAGTAGATAGCAGCAAGTAAGCTGTAGCGAGCGGCTTTGCCAATCGCTATCAAAATAACGCTAGGGATAAATTTCATTCTCAGCCAACCCGCAGCCAGACATAAAGGATCACCAATGATGGGTAACCAACTGAATAACAATGTCCAGTAACCATAACGGCTCAGCCAAGCCATAGCCTTATGACCATGCTTTTCAGATTGAGTTCGATTAGGCAACCATAAACCAATCCAATAGTTGGTCAGGCCCCCCAAAGTATTACCGAGTGTCGCCAGAAGAATGATCGATGATGTTGAGAACTGATCTAAGCTCAAGGCTGCCACAAGGCTCGCTTCTGATCCCCCGGGCAATAATGTGGCACTCAAAAAGCCACTAATAAAGAGTACCCACAGCGCCGAGTCAGAGAACCACAGCGCTATGTTTTCAAACAGAGAATTAAAAAACTCTAGCACTGCCTATCAACCTTCTTGCATTTTAAGTAGCACCTTGCCTCTGGTGTGTCCGGTTTCAACCTGTAGATGAGCTGACTGCGCTTCGTCTAACTGGTAGATACCTTGAATTTCTGTTTTGAGCAATCCGACACTGACCATGTACAGCATAGTGTCCATTTGCTCTGGGTTTGGCTCAACCAGCATACCTGATGCAGTAAAGCCTAATAATGTTGCTTTTTCGCAGATCAATTCTGCAGATAAAGTTGGGACTGTCACCACTCTTGCGCCATCTTTTAGACACTTCAATGCATCGAGAGCGGTATCGCCACCGACCAAATCAATCAGCACATCAACATCAGAGACTCTTTCCGATGCTGGCGCAAATTTATAGTTAATCGCATGAGCGCCTAGCGTTGCTAAGTAATCAAGATTCGCTTCGCTACAAGTTGTATAAACCTCGGCTTTCGCCGCCACGGCGATTTGAACCGCTAGATGACCAACACCGCCAGCACCCGCTAAGATAAGTACGCGATCGCCCTCTTTCACTTCAGCTTTGTTGAGCGCTTGGGCTGCTGTTTGACTAGCTAATGGTAATGCTGCGGCCGCTTCTAAAGTCACCGAATCAGGAACCATGCTTAATGCCGCTTCTGGGACACACACATATTGGCTGTAACCGCCACCTTGCAGTGGGAAACCAATAAAGCCGGCAACGTTATCACCAACAGTAAAACGCTCTGCCTGTTCGCCTAGCGTGACAATTTGCCCTGAAATGTCATAACCAGGTACCCAAGGCAGGTTATCTTTGTTCTGTGCTGCAGCCCAACCTAGACCAGCACGGGTTTTAACATCAATCGGATTAATGCCCGAAAAGGAAACTTTGACCACGACTTCTCCAGCCTTAGGCTCAGGAATAGCACGGGTTTGAATACTGAGGTTTTCGACACCGCCGAATTGAGTAATCGCTATCTGTTTATTTTCCATTTCCACATTTCCTTGATTGATAAAAGCCCTAATGAGCAAGCACCCTAATTGATAAAAAGAAAGGGATGCGAAAGCATCCCTTTGACTATAAACCATTTAATAAGGCTAAGTTAACCGCTCATTCGTAAATTGACGACCAATTAACGTAACGATACGTGACCTAGGAACCTACTAGCCCACTAGAGCTAATAGAATACCCGCCGCAACCGCACTACCAAGTACACCTGCCACGTTCGGGCCCATCGCATGCATCAACAAGAAGTTTTGAGGGTTTGCCTCAAGACCAACCTTGTTTACAACACGAGCCGCCATCGGAACCGCTGATACACCGGCCGCGCCAATCAATGGGTTGATGTCTTCTTTAGAGAAGCGATTAAGCAACTTCGCCATTAACACGCCACCCGCCGTACCAATACTGAACGCCACCGCACCTAAACCTAAAATACCCAGCGTCTCTAAGTTCAAGAACGTGTCCGCTTGAAGCTTAGAACCAACACCTAGGCCAAGGAAAATAGTTACGACGTTAATCAGTTCGTTTTGAGCTGTTTTTGAAAGGCGATCAACCACACCCGCTTCACGCATTAAGTTACCCAAGCAGAACATACCTACTAGAGGTGTTGCTGAAGGTAGGAACAGAATCGTCATTAGTAATACAGCAAGCGGGAAAAGGATCTTCTCGGCCTTACCAACGTGACGTAACTGCGCCATCTTAATCTTGCGTTCTTCCGGCGTCGTTAGCGCTTTCATGATAGGTGGCTGAATAATAGGAACCAAAGCCATGTAGCTATAAGCCGCAACCGCAATGGCACCTAATAAGTCAGGAGATAACTTACTCGCCAAGAAGATCGCGGTTGGGCCATCGGCACCACCAATGATCGCAATTGACGAAGCATCGGCCATTGAGAATTCCATTCCTGGAACATAGTTCAGCAAGATCGCACCAAATAGCGTTGCGAAGATACCAAACTGAGCCGCAGCCCCTAGCCATAACGTTTTAGGGTTAGCAATCAACGCACCGAAGTCCGTCATTGCACCAACACCCATAAAGATCAGCAGTGGGAAAATACCCGTTTCAATACCAATGTAGTAAACGTAGTAAAGCAAACCACCGGGATCAGTAAACCCAGCATTTGGAATATTTGCTAATACAGCACCAAAACCAATCGGTAATAAAAGTAACGGTTCAAATCCTTTACGAATTGCCAAAAACAACAATAAGCAACCGACCAGCATCATACAAATCTGGCCGAACTCAAAGTTAGCAATCCCTGTTTCAGACCATAAGGTCATCAATCCTTCCATGGTACTCCCTTACGCTAAGCTTAGTAGTGGAGCGCCTACAGTAACTGCATCGCCTTCTTTAACATTCAATTCCTGAACGATACCACCACGAGCAGCACGAACTTCCGTTTCCATTTTCATCGCTTCCAAGATCAGTAGCACATCGCCTTCAGCCACTTCAGCACCAGGCTGAACGATAACTTTGAAGATGTTGCCTGCTAATGGAGCTGGAACCGCTTCTGCATCAGAAGCCGCAGCTGGTGCTGCTTGAGACGCTTGTGCTGGTTTCGCTGATGGAGATACTGATGTCAGTTCGCCTTGTGGCCCGACTTCAACATCATAAACTTGACCATCAACCTTCACACTGTAGCTTTCAATGCTGCCTGAAACAGGCTGTGGTGCCGCAACAGGAGCTGCCGTTTCTGCAGTTGGTGCAGGTTCAAATGCTTCAGGGTTACGACGGTTCTTAAGGAACTTAAGGCCGACTTGTGGGAAAAGTGCGTATGTCAGTACATCATCAACGGTATCTTCAGCGAGTGAAATGCCATCTGATTTCGCTTTCTCTAAAAGGTCTGTCGTTAACGTATCCATTTCAGACTTAAGTAAATCAGCAGGACGACACGTAATTGGCTCTGCACCATCTAACACTTTCGCTTGCAGTTCAGCATCAACCTCAGCAGGCGCTTGACCGTATTCACCTTTCAGTAGACCAGCAGTCTCTTTAGTGATGCTCTTGTAGCGCTCACCCGTTAGAACGTTGATAACCGCTTGAGTACCAACAATCTGAGAAGTAGGTGTTACCAAAGGAATGTAACCCAGCTCTTTACGTACGCGAGGGATCTCTTCGAGCACTTCGTCCATACGATCGGCTGCGCCCTGTTCTTTAAGCTGGCCTTCCATGTTGGTTAACATGCCGCCAGGAACCTGAGCAATCAAGATACGTGAATCAACACCTTTTAGCTGACCTTCCCATTTCGCGTACTTTTTACGTACATCACGGAAGTAAGCCGCGATGGGTTCGATCTGATCAAGCTTAAGATTGGTATCACGCTCTGTACCTTCTAACATCGCAACAACCGTTTCGGTTGGCGTGTGACCGTAAGTACAGCTCATTGAAGAAATAGCGGTGTCTAGAATATCGATACCCGCTTCAACGGCTTTAACCGCTGTTGCTGTCGATAGACCTGTTGTCGCGTGGCTATGCAACGCTAGAGGAACGTCACACGATGATTTGATACGTGTAATCAGTTCTTCGGCTTCATAGGGCTTTAATAAACCTGACATATCTTTGATACATAGTGAATGACAACCTAGATCCTCTAGGCGTTTAGCCAAATCAACCCAAGTATCTGAGTTGTGAACCGGACTGGTTGTGTAAGACAACGTACCTTGAGCGTGACCACCAACATCAATCGTTGCTTTCACTGCTGTTTCAAAGTTACGTACGTCATTCATCGCATCAAAAATACGGAATACGTCCATGCCGTTCTTATGGGCACGTTCAACAAATTTTTCTACTACATCATCCGCGTAGTGACGGTAACCCAATAAATTTTGACCACGCAGTAGCATCTGCATTGGTGTGTTTGGCATCGCTTTTTTCAGCTCACGCAAACGCTCCCACGGATCTTCTCCTAGAAAACGAATACACGAATCAAACGTTGCGCCGCCCCAAGTCTCTAAAGACCAGTAACCGACTTTATCCAGTTCTGCCGCAATTGGCAGCATATCTTCGATACGCATACGAGTAGCAAATAGTGACTGGTGCGCGTCACGAAGTACCACATCTGTGATAGCTAGTGGTTTAGACATGCTCATAAACTCCTTTTTAATCCTTTAAATGCTACTTAGCAGTAGACGCACGGTATTGATGAACCGCGGCCGAAATTGCTGCCACTACCTGTGGACTAACAGCTGAAGGGTTTGATTGTGATTTTTTGATTTTTTTAGGTGCTGCGATCGGCTCTGGTACTTCTTCTGGTACCAGTTTTGACATCAACCGAACGAGGTAAACTAGAATAGTTAGGAAAATAAAGACAACGGACATCCCCGTTATCATTAGAGTCGCCGCATCTCCTAGCAGGCTTCCAATATTAGTCATGTTGCTTCCTTTCTTCGTCATCCTGACATACGTGCAGGATTTCAGCGAATAGTGATCCCGACCCATGGATTATCTCGATTGGTAAAAGTTTGTCAATTTTGTTTAAGGTTCTGTTACGGATAACGCACACATAAGGTTAATTATTCGCCTATCAGATCACATAAATCTGTCAAATACGTCATTTATAGATATTTAAACTGTGACTTAAACGGGGCTTTTCTTAGAAATGATATGAGAAAGGTGGAATAACAAAGAAGCAATCAAGAATTACTTTAAATACAACAAGTTAAACAACAACAAAATTTAACATTATCGCAACAAATTTGCAGCAGGCATAAAAAAAGCCTCGTATAAACGAGGCTTTCTTTTATAAGGTGGTGCGCCCTGGAGGATTC
>NZ_CAWNBB010000054.1:0-118799 GCF_963872585.1 Vibrio sp. 10N.222.47.A9
TAGTTCTAACAAAGTTTGGGGCAAAAGCAATTCAGGCAACTGGTAAGGATTTGTTATTAGTTGCCAGCGACTTGCGGGATTAATGTTTTAACTTTAGTCTCCTATTGGCTCATAGCTGATCCCATTAACAACTTCTGCTAACTGGCTCAGTGGCAACCGCTTTCCATAACGCCCGTAAGTCATACTATTATTTCCATGCCCAACGAGCTGAGCGGTGATGTGCTCAGGAACACCTTGTTGCTTCAATTCGTCTATGAAAGTGTGTCGGAACCCGTAAGCGGTAGGTCTCTGGCGGGGTTTCATACCTATCAACGTTTGGTATTTACCGATCTTTATGCAATATGATTTAGACCAATCATCAAACTGATTTCCTGGGCTATAGTTAAATAACTGTCTTCTACCCGCAGCCTTCACCTTAGCAACATAGTCTAGAATGCCCATATTGATCAGGTGATTGTGAATGGGAACCTCACGGATACTGTTAGCGTTTTTTACATATTTACCGTCCTCACTTTCTGTAATAGAGAAGTAGTAAATACCGTTTTCTTGCTTGATATCAGCAACTCGCAATTGGCAAGCTTCCGATGGACGCATACCAGATAGAGGTAGGATTTTCGAAATCCACTGAAACTCTTCATCTTTTTCTTTAAATAGGCGTGTGCCGAAAAACTTCTTCATATCCTTCAATAGCCAGCGTTCCCGTTGTTCATCTTGGCGCTTAGTTGCCTTCTTCTGGATTTTAACGTCCTCAAAAGCATTGAACCCTGTGTGGTTCATCAGTTTGCAGTATTTAAAGAACTGAAAACAAGCTGCAAGGTATTCTTTATCCGTTTTAGCGCTTCGACCTTTTTTCAACAAATGGTCTCTGTACAGTAAGGCATGAGCCGTTGTTATATTGGCAACTCTATCTACTGGCGCAAATTGAATGAAATCGTTAATACGTGATTCTAGCTGATGGATTGTAAGCGGTCGGATTGATTGGAGCTTTTTAGAGTCGATAAATTTTACCAGTGCACATTTCAAGGAAGCAAGTTATGTAGCTTGTCGTGTTAAGGGCACTGATTGTGTCTGTAGAGAAGTATTGCGTACTGGTATTGGTTTAGTAACGAAAGTACTGTCATTATCGTCAAAGTCGCTTCTAAGCTCATTGATAAGCTTATTTGCAGCAATATTGAAGTCTGCGGGGTGAGTCTGAATTGTAATGCTGTCAATAAGCTGTTTGAGCTCGATGGCAACGTTTAAGTTACGTAGTGAGGCAATTCGACGATTTTTGGTTAACAGTGATACTTTTAGGTCAAAAGGGAACCCACGATCACGACAACTTTTAGGTAGGCAAATACGAGTGTAGTAGTTATGGCTAGCAGTTTTTAAAAGGTACATTGTCTCAGTCAATCCTTGCGGTTGAACTTAGTACCCTTCAGATATGAAAAAAGCCGTTGATAATCAACGGCTTTTTTCATTTTTAAAGTGGTGGAGGGATAGGGATTTGAACCCTAGAACCGCTATTAACGGTTGCCGGTTTTCAAGACCGGTGCTTTCGACCACTCAGCCATCCCTCCAATGGAGCATATAATATAAGGGTGGCTTAGGCTTGTAAATACCCTTATCAACTGACTGCTTTTTTTATGAACAAGTTTGAGCATTTTTATATGGTTAGAGTGAAAATACATCGAAAAATGTTCCTGATCGTTTCGGCTTAGGGGGTTAGGTATCGTTTGAGGAAGGAAAATGGAGAAAGGATCGAATACAACTGATGTGAGGAACGTAATTAGGTCCGAAGCCTTAGCTTTTGGTGTGTAGCCACCATTCCTCATTGGGGTTAACTTGCCTTTGCTGTCTATAAGATTCATAATGAATACATCTTATAGAGTGAAATATCCCACCATGCATATCACACGTTACACTGATTATTCCCTACGAGTATTGATCTATTTAGCGATCAACAACCAATCTCTTAGCACCATCGGCGACATTGCTAACAGTTATGGTATTTCTAAAAACCATTTAATGAAGATCGTTCAGCAACTCAACCTCAAAGGACATCTGATCGCCACAAGAGGAAAAAATGGTGGTTTGAAACTCAGTTGCCATCCAAGTCAGATCAACATAGGTACGTTAGTTCGAGAGTTAGAAGACAAACGTAACTTGGTTGAATGTTTTGGCGAGGATAATAGCTGTGTCATTACACCAAATTGCCAATTGAAAACTATCTTTGCCGAAGCTCAAGAGTGTTTTTACACAAGCTTAGACGCTTATAGCTTACAAGATCTCCTAGGCGAAGAGCACAGCTACAAGCTAGGGCAACTTTTGGCGGTTGAAGTTATTTAAAAGTAAGCAAGTTTTGTTTACTCACTAGGTTTACGATGATGAAAGATTTAAATCAAAACCCCAACAATGGCGTTTCAATGACGGCATTTTTTGAACTCGCGTTTCGACCGTTTTTCTTGTTTGCGTCACTTTTTAGTATTGCAGCGTTAGTCGGGTGGGCCGCGTTTTGGAATGGCAGCGCAACCTTAAATGTTTATGGCGGTGCAATGTGGTGGCATATTCATGAAATGTTGTTTGGCTTTGCAGCCACTGTCGTGGTTGGTTTTTTACTGACGGCCGTACAAAATTGGACGGGTGTCCGCAGTATTAACGGACGCGGGTTAATGATACTTCTGGCTATCTGGTTGTGTGCAAGAATAGCCATGTTCCTGCCTGAAGTTCTAAGCCCTTGGCTGGTGGCTGGACTCGATTTACTGTTTTTATCTATCGCTGTAATTTATCTTGCTCACAATATTGTCAGTGTGAAGCTTTGGCGAAACCTGTTGTTCGTCCCCATTTTATTGCTAATGACTTTTGCCAATGCCGCAATGCACTATGGCGTTTTATTTCAGCAGCCAGTCTTAATTTCACAAGCTAGCACAAGCATGGTGCTGTTGGTGACCCTAGTCATGTGCATTATGGGTGGGCGAGTTTTTCCTATGTTTACCGCTAATGGCACACAGACACCACGAACCCCTGCATTACCATGGCTTGAAAAGCTGAGCATCGTGAGCACGATTTTCGCCGTTGTGTTGAGCTTTCAGATACTTCCAGTTCCACAAAGTGTCGTTGCTTTCGTTTTTATTGTCAGTGGCTTGGCAAATGCGGTTAGGGCGGTAAGGTGGAAAATATGGGTTGCTTTTAAGACTCCTCTTGTGTGGTCTTTACACTTAAGCTACTGGGCCATTTCGTTAGGGTTGGTTTTGTATGGCGTTTCGATCATTTCGTCATTGGTCACACAATCACAAGCGATTCATGCATTAACCGTTGGTGGAATGGGAGTGATGATCTTATCAATGATCTCACGTGTGTCTTTAGGGCATACAGGCCGAACTATTGCGATTGGTAAAATAATGACTGTGGCGTTAATCGCCATTGTTTTTGCCTTTATTGTTCGAGTGTTTGGTGGATACTTTACCCATGATATTGTCTCTATCATCACCTTATCCAGCGCTCTGTGGGTCGCTGCATACAGTTGTTTCGTTGTATTGTACTTACCAATTTTAATAAAACCAAAAGCTTAAATTACTACAAGTTGCGAATGTTCAATATTGATGACTTTAAAGTTGCATTTAAAATGCATCTTTAATATTATGTCTGCAGTGAATGACTTAAACACAATCAAAGAGAGTATGATTATGAGCTGTTGTGGCGGATGTGGTGGTTCAAACCACGAAGAAAAAGCAAATCAAGCTGAACAAAAGAAACAAGCAGAGCAGCAAGAGACTAAGCAAGAAAACGCTTAATTAAAGTAGCGCTCAAGCCAAATTTAGAAATCCAGAGACTTAGATGAAGCCTCTGGATTTTTTTTATTTTTATGGATTTATGATGAGTGCCTGAAACAAGCCTAAACACTATTCGAGCCTGCAGTGAATTCTGACTCTCTAGCGAGTAACTGTACCCGATTGGCATGCACCACCAGTCTAGTCATATTGAATGAACGCGCTGTGCAAATAAGTTTGGTCTAAGGTATGTATCGATGACTGGAGTGCGGAGAGAATACAAATTGAGCTAGCCAGTGATATTCAAACAGCTATAGAGTCGTAACAGGGCTTTAAACTGTTCAGAATGAACCAAACAATCTGTCTTTGGGGAATAGTTGAATATTAAACTTTAGATTCGATTCACTTTACGTCAGACGCAAAAAAGCCGCTGATTTCTCAGCGGCTTTCTTTAAAGTGGTGGAGGGATAGGGATTTGAACCCTAGAACCGCTATTAACGGTTGCCGGTTTTCAAGACCGGTGCTTTCGACCACTCAGCCATCCCTCCATTGGCGTGAATAATATAAGGGGGAGACTGCCTTGTAAACCCTTAATTATCATAATCTTGTTTGGTTGCTTGTTTTCTAGTCATTAGCGGCAATAAAAAAGGGAAGCCATTAGCTTCCCTTTTCTGTTTGGTGACTATTTAGTCATTTTTTGTGTAGAAACGCTGTAGCTCAGTCAGGCCTTGCATCAACACAGGTAAGCGAGGGCTTACATCTTTCAGGCGCTTGTAATTCTGGTCGTACAATTTGTAGTTACCAAATTTATCTAACACCGTGGTTTGCTGGTCGGTAACAAGGGCAAGTTCACGTGAGTCACCCGCGAGAATCCACTTTCTTTTGCGCTCATTAAACAGGCTGCGACCGCTACTGAAATCTGTTGGGTTTGAAGATACGCCCAATAGCTCTTGCATCAACGTTACGGACACGTCTAAATGACTAGAACGGTGAGTGTATTCAGAAGCAGACTTACCAGGCCAGCTGATAAATAGTGGTACTTGTAACTGATAACGACTGTAGTTGGAGTTTGCGCCCCAGCTGTTGGTCTTAGTTTCGTTAAACTCGCTACCGTGATTAGAGGTAATGATAACCACCGTGTTGTCGGTTAGCTCTAAGCGTTCCAGTTCAGCGTAGATTGTTGCTAGCTGAGCATCGGCTGCTTGAGCAGACTTTTGATAGTCTGCAGCAAAACGTTCTGCTGTCGTTAACGTTGAGTCTGACTCTGAACTTGAATCGTAGCTAGAGAAGTTATCCAGCGTGGTCAGCTCAATGAAGTTAAACCAAGGACGTTTAGCTTGTGGTGATTGAATCCAGTTAGACCAAGCTTGTATCGCGCTTTTGTCATCATAAGTTGCTTGCTCTGGCATAACATCACGGCCTCGGAAGATGATTTCCGAGTAAAGTGCATCGTCAAAGTTGTCGCCACTGAAAGCCGCAAACTTATAATTGTGATTATCTAATACATCTAACAGTACTGCACTTGAACCCTGAGCTTCGATGCTGCTTGCGTAGCTGCTTGGAAGGCCATAGAACAAACCGAAGATACCAAACATGTCGTTACTTGAACTGTAGTGATTGGTGAAGTTGATCGATTGTTGTGAGTATGCGTAGCTGTTTGGCATCGCTGTGGCATTGAGTGCATCAGAGCGAAGGTTGTTTACACTCACCATCAGGATATTAAGATCATCACTGCGGCGGTTGTATTGAATTTTTTCGAGCGGGTAGCTAACTAAGTTTACGTTCTCTTTGTTGGCTTCTAAACGCTGTAGATACTCTTCACGGTCTAACAGACCATGTTTTTCCATAAAGCTTTTCGCTGTCATTGGGTATGACAGTGGGAAGTTCGCTTTCTGGCTAGTAATTGGGTTGTAGAAATACGCATCAGCCCACATGTAGGTCAAGTGGCTGCTGATGAAACACAAGAAGAAGACGGCAGTAATCGGACGGCCAATGTGTTTATGAGACAGTTTACGTTGCTTACGCCAAACCCACTCAGACAGACCTAGCTGCAATAAGAAGATAAGTGGCATAACAATGAAGAGGTGTTGCAAATCAGATGTGAATGCAGACTCCTCTCCACTGAATAAAACCTCCCACACGACAGGTGTCAGGTGGAGGTTTATATTTTGATACGTTTGGGTATCAATCAGTAGGACAGTTAAACCTATGGTTGCAAAACAAACGGCAACCAAACGTAATAACTTCCTCGACGGAAGAATAAAAGTGAGCGGAAACAGCACTAATAGATAAAGCGCGAATACTAAAAATCCGAAATGACCAACCCAAGATGCGGCCAAATAAAATTGACCCAATAGGGTTTCTGGCCAAGCAGATTGAGTAATATAACGAGTACCAATCAACATCGCAGCAATGATGTTGAAAAATGCAAACCAGTGACCCCAACCAACAAGTCGAGATACGCGATCGCTATATGAGTTTGCGCTGTCTACCATTTATAATTCTTTTATCCGTCAATCAAATTTAGTGAGACTTTTTATCTTCAAGAGAAGAGATTAAAGCTTCGGCAAATTTTTCAGCAATTCCTTTGCGTTGTGAAGCAGCAACATTCTGATTTAAGACATTGGTTGCGATATTTCCAGCGATCATCAGTGAAAGTTCTGGTGAAGCTTTGTGCTTAGTGAGTACAGCACCTACTTCAGCTAGGATTTTTTCAACTTGATCATCTGTGTATTTAGATATAATCGGCATAAGGACTCTAATAATGATAGTAAAAGCGGCTTATGATAACCTACTATGCACGACAACTGAAACCTGAACGGTAATATTTTCACTATGAGCCTTCACCTTTCCAACGTAATTTTACACCAGCTGAGCAAGAACGATCAGGATGAACTGATTGTTAACTATCGTGCTGAATCTCTAGAGAACGATGCTTCATCTGAAAGCCTAGTTGCTGAACTTCACCGTGTTTTTAATTCAAAAGCAGGCAAAGGGTTTGGTTCTTTCAAATCCGACAGCGAATTCCAGCAGTCGTTGCATGAATTTCGAGCGGGAGAGCAAAGTTTCTATGATTTCTCTCAAAAAAGTGCGCTACGTCTAAAAGATGAGTTATCGAAGTACCCATTTGCTGACGAAGGCACTTTGGTACTCGCTGAATACCAATCTCTGGCGACAGACTACCTTTTCATTGGTTTACTGCCTTCGAACCAAAGTTTGAAAGTGACTGAAGGGCTAGACATCAGTGCGACTGATTACCTTGATATCTCAAAGATGGATATTGTGGCGCGCCTTGATCTTTCAACATACGACACAGACAAAGAGTCAAACCGTTACTTAACTTACATTAAAGGACGTGTTGGCCGTAAAGTCGCGGATTTCTTCTTAGATTTCTTACAAGCTGAAGTCGGTTTGGATGCGAAACAGCAAAACCAAGTACTGATGCAAGCGGTAGAAGATTTCGTTTCAGACTCTAAGTTAGAAAAAGAAGAAGCTATCAGCTATAAAAAGCAGGTTGCGGATTACTGTAACGAACAGCTAAAAGCGGGCGATGAAGTTCAAGTTCGTGAACTTTCTGGAGAACTGCCAGCAAGCACTGATGGTACAAGCTTCTTTGACTATACTAGTGAGCAAGGCTACGAGTTAGAAGACAGTTTCCCCGCTGATCGCGCAACTATGCGTAAACTAACAAAATTTGTTGGTGCTGGTGGCGGTTTGAATGTTAGTTTTGATAGTCTGCTTCTAGGCGAACGTATCTTTTACGATCCGGAGACAGACACGCTAACGATTAAAGGCACTCCACCGAACTTACGTGACCAACTGACTCGCAATAAGTCATAGTCCGAAGTGAATGAGTAAAAGCGGCAGCAAGATGTTGTCGCTTGTTTTGTGCTTAGTCTTTTAGCAAGTGTCATGGCTTCAAGTTAACACGCACAAGGAATATAGATGGAACAATCAGTAGCAAAGCCCAAACGCTTTAAAAAACCGGCCACTTTCTTGGTTGTGCTCTTGGCTCTGTGGCTACTTCCTTCATTGGCTCTCCTTAATCTAAGCCGTTCCTACACCAATTCTCTTGCTCAAATTGAAGAACTCGGTATTCGCGTCAATGAATTGAGGCAATCGCTTTATTTCTCTGAGCCGCTGCGAGTTTCTCGTATCAATGAGTTAGCACTTGATGCTCAGTTGGTTTATTCGATCCGACTGCAGATTGAATCTGATTTTCAACACGCCTTGTTTCGCCCTGATGTGAATCAACTGCTTTATGTAGCCGATCAGTTCCTAGAAAAGTTTGATGAGTTCATCCCGATAGAAAGTCAGGTTCAAGACATCGTTGACAATATTAAGATACTGCGCGCTGATAAAGAGCTTTCCCCTAAACTAAAACCGCTACTCAACGAATTCGGCGTTGTTGTCTTTGAAGCGATGTATTCTGACAATCAAAGCTCGTCAGCGACTTATCGTGCGTTTGATTCAATTCTAGAAAAATCATATTCATTAAAAACTGAAGAGCAAGACGCACTGCAACAGTTATTGGCTGATGCCTCAGCGTTGTTGAGTGATTACGCTCAGCTCAATTATTTAGTCGATAAAATCAAGAAAAACTCGGTGAACGAACAGATCATTAAACTTGAAGCTGAGTTCCATGACCATCAGTTTAACCTATTGCTAGTGATGCTAGGTTTAAGCTTGGTAACGATGATCACATTAGTGTTGTGGGGCGTTAGATCGAGAAAATTGATTCAACAAGCTGATAAAGAACTGAGCCCTGAACCAGTTACCGATTCAAGTAAGGAAAATGCTCTCTCTGCGGTGAAACAACCAACTAATGACTCTTCCGTATTGGAGATTATGCCAACGAGCAAACATTCCGACCTTCAACCTCAAGAGGGCGTTAACGTAACAAGCCAGAAAATTGTTCAGAAGAACACTGAGGAAGCTCCAGTGGCAGAGAAACACATCGCAAGTGTCACTGATTCAAAGCCTGCGATTGATATTGAAGACATGCTAGAAACGCTTGATGGTGATGCTGAGTCTGTCGAATTGCTACTTGGTGTTTTTGTACAAGATCACGCTGATGATTACACGAAGTTCAAATCTCTTCTCACTAAAGATGAAACCTCTGCTGATCGCATTGTACATAGCTTAAAAGGTGTGGCTGGCAGTATCAAAGCATCTCGATTAGCGATCATTGCAGCAACCATTGAAATGACAATGAAACAGTCGAGAGCGATCAGTGAACACGATTTAGAAGAACTAGAGGCGGCAATAAAAGCCTCTATAGATGCTGCGTTTGAATATTTAGATAAGCAGCGTTAACTTTTGTAGGAATTTTGACAATACTCTGACGAAGTGCTCATACAATCCGCGCCCTTAGTCTTTGTCAGAGGTTTACATGTTACGATTTTCGAGTCGACGTTGGATGGTGTTGGTGCTTAGTGTTGTGCTTAGTGTTGTGCTAAGTGGTTGTTCTCTATTAGAAGTTAAGTTAGATACTCAGACGACACCTCTCACTCAACAAGAGCTAAATGCTCGAATCATGACGCGTGAATACGCCAAGATGTTTTTTATGCGAGTAGAAGACTCAGCCGATCTCATTGCTCAATCTTATCCTGCTGATGACACCTTACATCAATCTTACGTCTTGCTTTGGAAGATCCATGCGGAGCAGGGCTTACAGCAAGCGGCTTATCAAACTTCACCGATGTCTGCCTTAATCGACTCGTGGGTGTTCACTGCCCAAATGAATCAGTTTTATCGCCAAGGCGATGGTGCGGATCTGTTCGCGACAGATGATGCGGTAGAGACTGCTCGTTTTCTTGATCAAGAAGCAGAAAAACTGGCAAAGGGTGTATTGAGCTCGAGTGATTTCAAGAACAGCAAAGTGTTCGTTGCGCAGTTTGCTGCTAGCCACCCATTTAAAGACCTCACATTCAGAAGCACACCTGCTTACCGAGAATGGCTGAGCTACCTAGGTAAAGACGAGTCGCAAATTGTCCAGAGCTTAGGCACTATGCCTGAAGCAATGAGTGACGCATCCGATCGTTTAAGTTTGATGGCTGATCAGACGCCTAAACTAATGTCTTGGAAAGCGGAGCTGGTTGCGTTAAACAGTTCGCTAACGGGTGAAGACCTGTCTATGACGCTAGAAAGTCTTCGTCAAACGTCAGCAAGCATGCAAGACTTCATCGAGAACAACCCTGAGTACATGCAAACACTGGCTTCTATTATGTCGACAGAAATGCAGCCATTGCTCAACGACCTCAGCGATAAAACCGACCAAAAATTAGCGATGCTGAGTGATGAACGTGTGGCATTAGAAAAAATGGTGACACGTGAGAGAGAAGCTCTGGTAGAGATGATTGCGAAAGAGCGCATTGAGATTGCAGGTATCGTGACTTCAGAAAGGGAGTTGTTTACGCAAGACCTTGACCGCGTATCTCAAGAGGTGGTGGTACTGGCGATTGATAAGCTGATGGAGTTAATCAAAAGTGTGATTATCTACTTCATCCTGTTTATCTTAGTGGTGTTCTTTGCACCGTTAGGCATCGGTTACTGGTTGGGTAAGCGAACCATAAATAGATAAATAGATAAATAGATGAACCAGTAGATCAAAAAAAGAGCGCTCTAGGGCGCTCTTTTTGCATTTATATCATTAACGTTTTTGTACTTACTTTCTAAAGCTCTGAGGCATTAACTTATGCTTGCTGCTTAGTAAGCTCTGCCGCTTCTTCAGTTTCAACGGCTGGTGCTGTTGGTTCACACTTATCAACGAACCAACCCATGTAAGAGGTCACGATAGTCACGATGATACAGATGAAGCTTAGCCACATGAACGGTGCGTAAGATAGTGTTGCAACGCCTAGAATACTCGCCATGTAGATACCGTTATCACTCCAAGGAACCATACCTGACGTTAACGTGCCACCAAACTCAGCATTACGAGATAGGTTCTTACGTTTGTAGCCCAAGCGGTCGTAGTTCTTTGCACAGATTTTTGGCGTAAGGATTAACGATACGTACATCGCAGAACCGAACACGTTACCCATGAAAGCCGTACCAATGGTGCTAGTTGCTAGAGAACCTGCGCTGTTTACACGGCGCTCGAACACTTTAGCAATTGTCTCTAGTACGCCCACTTTATCCAGTAAGCCACCAAAACCTAGACCAAATACGATAACCGCGACCGAACCAAGCATTGAAGACATGCCACCACGGTTAAGAATTGAATCAATGAATTCTACGCCAGATGATATAGAGAACGGTGCCCAAGCAGTGTTGAATGCCGTTAGGAAATCGATCTCTTGGATCATGACTGCCCAGATAATACCAAGCAGAGAACCAAAGCTAATGACTGGGAATGAAGGCATGCGGAAAGCCAACAGGCCAAGCACGATAAGTACTGGAACGAATGAGTAAGGCGTGATGTAGAACTGAACTTCCATTGCTTTGATGACAGAATCTACTTGGCTCATGTCAACATTACCTGCGTAGTGGAAACCAAACGCAGTAAACATGATGCCGGTAATAATGTAGCTGATTAGCGCAACAGGCAGCATGCCTTTGATGTGTTCAACCACTTCGACACCAGACATTGAAGAAGCCAGAATCACTGAATCAGAAAGTGGAGACATCTTGTCACCGAAGTAACAGCCTGATAGCACCGCACCCGCTGTAATTGGTGCTGGAACACCTAAGCCTTGGCCAATACCCATCATCGCGATGCCTGCAGTACCCGCAGCACCCCAAGACGTACCGGTCGCCAATGCGGTTAGAGAACAGATGATCATGGTCGCTAAAAGGAAGATAGAAGGATGGATAGCTTTCAGACCATAGTAAATGATAGTAGGTACGATCCCGCCTGAGATCCAAGTACCAACAAGAGCGCCAACGGCTAAAAGTATTAAAACTGCGCCTAAGCCATTGGATATTCCTTTGAGTGCTGCTTTTTCTAAGTCTTTGTATTCGTGGCCAAGACGAATACCAAGAACCATGATAATGAACCAACCAATATACAAGGCAAGTTGAATTGGAAGGTCAAGCTTTGCTGTAAAGGAAAAAGCAAGGGATAGAAATAGTCCTAACGCGATGAATACCTGTAATAGGTTCGGTAGGCGAGTTTTACTCTGCTTCATAAAAGCCTCTTGTTAATTCGAGCATTTATAGTGCTTCGTTATAGTGTGTGGTGCAAAACGGACACTACAGTAATTAGTTTATTATATCGAAAAAATACGCCCAAGTTGTGATATTTGACTGCTAACTCAATCAATTGTGGTTTCATAATCTGAAATTTTGTTAAATTCATGATTGTTACATGTTGAAGTTTGTCGCACGTTGTTTTCGTTTTGTAAAATATAATTCTGATTAACCTTGGTTTAAAAGAGGGATTTACTGTTTGTGATGGGTGTCGATTCAAGCGGTTTTGGCGATGTAAATGTTTGAATCTGACGATAATGGGTGCTTTAACAATGGTGTAGACATTGAATGTCGATACAGAGATAACTGCACGATTCATTACGTTCACTTAAAAGAAACGAAAAAGTTACACTTTTTGACAAAAAGCGCTTGAGTTCTGTTTCTGAAAAACTTATAGATGGGGGAGAGCAATTTTTAATTTATACATGGAGAGTGAGCGATGAGAGTAGGTCTAGTTGGTTGGCGCGGTATGGTTGGTTCTGTACTAATGCAACGTATGGTTGAAGAGAAAGACTTCGACTTGATTGAGCCTGTTTATTACAGCACATCTCAGATTGGTATTCCTGCCCCTGTTCTAGGTGGTAAAGATGCGGGTCTACTTCAAGACGCCTTTGATATTGATAGCCTAAAACAGCTTGATGCTGTGATTACCTGTCAAGGTGGCGATTACACATCAAAAGTATACCCAGCATTGCGTCAAGCAGGTTGGAAAGGTTACTGGATTGATGCGGCTTCTACCTTACGTATGGACGCTGATTCAATCATCACTCTTGATCCTGTTAACTTGGCTCAAATTCAGCAAGGCATTCACGGCGGTACTAACACTTTCGTTGGTGGTAACTGTACTGTGAGCTTAATGCTTATGGCTTTGGGTGGCCTTTACGAGAAAGGCATGGTCGAGTGGATGAGTGCCATGACTTACCAAGCGGCTTCTGGTGCAGGTGCTAAGAACATGCGTGAACTGATCTCACAAATGGGTGTGATCAACGATAGCGTAAGTTCAGAGCTAGCAAACCCTTCAAGTTCCATCCTTGATATTGATAAAAAAGTCGCTGATACCATTCGTTCATCTTCATTCCCAACAGACCAATTTGGTGCTCCGCTTGCGGGCTCACTAATCCCTTGGATCGATGTGAAGCGTGAAAATGGTCAAAGCAAAGAAGAATGGAAAGCAGGTGTTGAAGCGAACAAGATTCTTGGCCTAGATGGTCAGCCAATCCCGATTGATGGTACTTGTGTACGAATCGGTGCAATGCGTTGTCATGCTCAAGCACTAACAATCAAGCTTAAGCAAGACGTGCCAATGGACGAGGTCGAAGAGATCATCGCGACGCACAATGATTGGGTTAAAGTGGTTCCTAATGACCGTGACATCACGGCACAGGAGCTAACACCAGCGAAAGTAACAGGCACTATGTCTGTACCAGTAGGTCGTCTGCGTAAGATGTCTATGGGTAACGACTTCCTGAACGCGTTCACTGTCGGTGACCAATTACTTTGGGGTGCTGCAGAACCACTACGTCGTACTTTGCGCATTATCCTTGCTGAGAAAGCGTAATAGGCAAGATTGCTTAAATTCTATTAGCTGATAAACCGAAAGGGTTGACGATAAACGTCAACCCTTTTTAGTTTATTGATATCTCGTTATTCGGCCCTCGAAACTGCCCTTAAATATCTTCGCATCTCGTGTCTGCTTTTATTCCTCGTCGGTAACGACACGCTTGTCTGGGTCTGCCAATTCACTCGCACAGTGTTTGCAATACATGGCATCCGAATCATGGCCGGCTCGGTTGCAGTTCGGGCACTTAACCAACTCTTTGTGTGAGTTCATCTCATTACTGAGTTCTGCGGTAATGATCCCGGTTGGCACCGCTAAGATAGAGTAACCCAACAGCATGGTAAGCGAAGCGATCGCTTTACCTAAAGCGGTTTGGGGGATCATGTCACCGTAGCCAACCGTAGTGATGGTTACAATTGCCCAATAAATACTGTGGGGAATACTGGTGAAGCCATTTTCTGGTCCTTCAATAACAAAGATAAGAGCGCCGAAGATAACGACCAAGATACCCACTGTACTGAAGAAGATCAGTATCTTTCGTCGTGCCATCAACAGTGAGCGCAACAAGATATTGGAATCTTGCAGGTAGCGAACCAGTTTTAGGATTCGGAAGATACGCATCACACGCAGCAGTCTCACCACCCCCATAAATGAAGCGCCAGGGAAGATGATCGCTAGGTAGGTTGGAAGAATCGCCAATAGGTCAACGACACCATAAAAGCTGGTGGCGTAGGATTTGGGTTTTGGAGAGCAATAAAGTCTCAACAAATACTCGAGAGTAAAGAGGGCTGTAAAGGTGTATTCGATATAACGCAGCTGCTGTGACCATTCGGTCATCACATTAGGGATGGACTCTAAGATCAGAACCAACAGCGAAGCCAAGATTGCAACGATCAGAGAGATATCAAATGCACGTCCGGCTGGCGTGTGAGTACCAAAGATAATGACGTACAAATGATGCTTTAGTGGCTTGCGTGACATAAGGAAAGATTCATCTTCTGTTAAATGCATTAACAATCATTATACAAGCTTCATAATAACGAGGCGAGTGAAAGCCCAATTGCTTTACTCGCCTCATCTATATTTCAATATTGTTGCCCTTTATAGAGCAACCGAAATGCCGTTAAACGTTATGCCAAACCTGGGAACAGATTACGTAGGCCATTGGCGATGAACTCGATGCCCAATGCGCCAAGAATCAAGCCCATGATACGAGTGATCACGTTGATACCCGTTTGACCTAAAAAGCGAACGATAACCGGCGCTGAACGGAACAGAAGCCAAGAGCATGTTGCAAACGCGATGATACTAATGCCGATGCCTACGGTATCAATGGCTGCTGGATAGCGAGACCCATAAACAATGGTCGAGCTGATTGCACCCGGACCCGCCATTAGCGGCATAGCCAGTGGAACAACTCCGATTTGCTCTTTGCTGATGTATTCAGATTTCTCTTGTTTGTTCTGTTTATCTTCACCGAGCTTACCGCTCATCATCGAAAATGCGATGCTCAGCAATAGCAAACCACCTGCAACACGAAATGAATCTAGCGAGATGCTGAACATATCAAGCAGCATTTGCCCCGCAACAAGCGACACAATCAGGATAACGGCAACAGCAATGTTTGCTTGTAAGGCTGTCCTGTTCCTCTCTTCTGGTGGCATATGAGCCGTAAGAGAAACAAAAACAGGCATGATGCCGATAGGGTTTACGGCAGCAACAAGCCCAAGGAAGAATTGCATAAAAATTGCGAGTTCTAAGCCTTGCATGAGAGCGGTCTCCAGTTAGCGTACTTAAAGTAGAAGTGTTGATCTGTGAATAGTCAGAGCGCGTAATGTAAGGGACAAACTGAATTTGCACGAATGAAAAAAACTAACCTGAAATAGGGGATTTTTTTTAGAAAAACTAATTGAATCTCACTTTTGTATTCGCCTTGTTGAAAGCTAGTTGTTAGTGTTTCATTTTGTAACTTGTTATTGAGTAACTGTTAACCATCGCACGAATTTAATAAAAATTATGTCAGAATCTAGCCGCTGCAACGGTATGGATATACTCTCAGTAGCACGAATATAGCTGTATACATGTAATTTAACGGACTAAAAATGAAACTTTTTTACAGTTTATGACGCTATGTAGAAAAAAGTTGTCTGTTTGCTTGTTTTTTGCGCTAACGAAAAGTGTGATTTTAATCTATGTAAATCATACTCTTAAGTTGATTTTTGCGATTGCCTTACTACTTTCTGGTTAATTCTTTTTGGGTAACTGATCTGGGTCAATTTTTTTCACACAGTGAAATAATATACTCAGTCCTGAAAGCAATTTACTAAGAACGCTGATGTTTAAGGTTAAAAGCAAGCAGCGAATTTAATAAAAAGTTTTTAATATTTATTATTTTAGGAGATCCACCATGCCTGTAACTAACTTAGCGGAACTTGATGCTCTAGTAGCTCGCGTTAAAGCAGCACAAGAAGAATTTGCAACATTCTCTCAAGAGAAAGTAGACGCAATCTTCCGTGCAGCTTCTCTTGCTGCTAACCACGCTCGTATCCCACTTGCACAACAAGCAGTTGCTGAATCTGGAATGGGTATTGTTGAAGATAAGGTTATCAAAAACCACTTTGCATCTGAATTTATCTACAACAAATACAAAGACGAAAAAACATGTGGCATCTTAGAAGAAGATGACAGCCTAGGCACAATGACTATCGCTGAGCCTGTAGGTATCATCTGTGGTATCGTTCCAACAACGAACCCAACTTCTACAGCAATCTTCAAATCTCTAATCTCTCTTAAGACACGTAACGGCATCATCTTCTCGCCACACCCACGTGCAAAGAATTCTACTAACGACGCTGCTAAACTTGTTTTAGACGCGGCTGTTAAAGCGGGTGCACCAAAAGACATCATCGGTTGGATCGACCAACCATCTGTAGAGCTTTCTAACGCGCTTATGAAGCACGACGGTATCGCGCTTATCCTAGCTACTGGTGGTCCAGGCATGGTTAAAGCAGCATACTCTTCTGGTAAGCCTGCTATCGGTGTTGGTGCTGGTAACGTTCCTGTAGTTATCGATGAAACAGCTGACATCAAACGTGCTGTAGCATCTATTCTTATGTCTAAAACATTCGATAACGGCGTAGTATGTGCTTCTGAGCAAGCTGCAATCGTAGTTAGCGAAGTATATGACGAAGTTAAAGAGCGTTTCGCTTCTCACAAAGCTCACGTTCTATCTAAAACTGACGCAGATAAAGTACGTAAAATTCTTCTTATCGACGGCAACCTAAACGCTAAAATCGTAGGTCAACCTGCTCCAGCAATCGCTGAAATGGCGGGTGTTAAAGTTCCTGCTGATACTAAAGTTCTTGTAGGTGAAGGTCTTGGTAAAGTTTCTTACGATGACGAATTCGCTCACGAGAAACTGTCTCCAACTATAGGTCTATTCCGCGCAGACGATTTCGAAGACGCTGTTGCTCAAGCGGTAACGATGGTTGAAATCGGTGGTATCGGTCACACGTCTGGTCTTTACACTAACCAAGACGTAAACGCAGATCGTATTCGTTACTTCGGTGACAAGATGAAGACGGCTCGTATCCTAATCAACATCCCTACTACTCACGGTGGTATCGGTGACCTGTACAACTTCAACGTTGCACCTTCTCTAACTCTTGGTTGTGGTTCATGGGGTGGTAACTCTATCTCTGAGAACGTAGGTCCTAAGCACCTTATCAACAAGAAAACTGTAGCGAAGCGAGCTGAAAATATGTTGTGGCACAAACTACCTAAGTCTATCTACTTCCGTCGTGGCAGCCTTCCAATCGCAATGAGCGACCTAGAAGGTAAGAAACGCGCATTCCTAGTAACTGACCGTTTCTTGTTCAACAACGGTTACGCAGATGACGTAGTACAAATCCTGAAATCGCAAGGTATTGAAGTTCAAGTATTCTTCGATGTAGAAGCGGATCCAACATTGTCTGTTGTTGAGAAAGGCGCTGAAGCAATGAAGAGCTTCCAGCCTGACGTAATCCTTGCTCTAGGTGGCGGTTCTCCAATGGATGCTGCTAAGATCATGTGGGTTATGTACGAGCACCCAGAAACTCACTTCGAAGAACTTGCAATGCGCTTTATGGATATCCGTAAACGTATCTACAAGTTCCCTAAAATGGGTAAAAAAGCTGAGCTTGTATGTATCACTACAACTTCAGGTACGGGTTCAGAAGTTACGCCTTTCGCCGTTGTTACTGACGACAAGACTGGTGCTAAATACCCACTAGCGGATTACGAAATCACGCCAAACATGGCTGTTGTTGATGCTAACCTAGTAATGAACATGCCTAAGTCTCTAACAGCGTTCGGTGGTTACGATGCCGTAACTCACGCTCTTGAAGCTTACGTATCAGTTCTTGCGAACGAATACTCTGATGGTCAAGCTCTACAAGCTCTTAAGATGCTTAAAGAATACCTACCATCAAGCTACAAAAACGGTTCAGCAGACCCAATCGCTCGTGAGAAAGTACATAACGCTGCAACGATTGCTGGTATTGCCTTTGCGAACGCATTCCTAGGTGTGTGTCACTCAATGGCTCACAAAATTGGTGCTGAGTTCCACATACCACACGGTCTTGCTAACGCACTACTTATCTCAAACGTTGTACGTTACAACGCGAACGATAACCCAACGAAGCAAACTGCATTCTCTCAGTACGACCGCCCACAAGCACGTCGTCGTTACGCTGAAGTTGCTGACCACCTAGGCCTAAGCCAAGCTGGTGACCGTACTGCTCAGAAGATTGAACGTCTACTAACTTGGTTAGAAGAGCTTAAGAACGACCTAGACATCCCACTATCAATCCAAGCTGCGGGTGTTAACGAGTCTGACTTCATTGCTAAACTAGACGAGCTAGCTGTTGAAGCGTTCGATGACCAGTGTACAGGTGCTAACCCACGTTACCCACTAATCACTGAGCTAAAAGAAGTACTAACAACGTCTTACTTCGGTACTCCTTACGTTGAAGGTGAAACTTTCGAAGGCACTACCGTGATTCTTAAGAAAGCTGACCAAAAGCCAGCTGACGCGAAAGCGCCAAAAGCTAAAAAAGAAAAAGCTAACGCGTAATAAGTAAGCATTAGTTTTGAGATAAGTTTTCGCTAGCACGAACCTTATCTATCGGGAAAAGATCAAAGCCCTAGTCTAGAGACTGGGGCTTTTTTTATGTTTGTTGCCTGATCTACGCGGCTTGAAAGGCTAGAGAAATGTCACTCGATTAGAAATGAATGGCTCAAATGTGCTTGGCATCGGGGAAGAACTAAACCTCAGCAGCGACCACTCGCCCACTAAAGTAATCATTAGAGACGATGTATTCCGTTGTTCTGGTCAGCTCATCTTGCAGCTGAGCCCAGTGGCATCGGTTGAGCTTGCCATCGGAGTTATGGATTGCCGGGACAACACCGCCGACTCGAATACCAAATGGAGTCAGTTCTTTGGCCCAGCTATGGGTAAAGCCAGTAATCATTGAGTTCGCACTTTCTAAGCCGGACACGTCATGGAAGTCATCGTGAGAGATCACATTCACAATAACGCCTTCTTTATCCTCCTCTCGTAATCTCTCGGCACTGATTTGCCCAAATGCGAAAAGAGTCGTAGCCATAGAAGAAAGATCATTGATAAAGCTACTGACAGGCTGATCGCCAATTAGGCTTGGCATCGGGGAGCTTATCCAATTATTGACCAGTACATCGGGCGTAGTGTTGAAGGTGGTTTGAATAAAATCAAACACGCTGAGAATTGCTTGGTTGTCATTACTTTTGAGCGTGTAGTGGTAAACCGAGTCAGAAAAGCGGGCACATTGTAAATAGGTCGCTTGAAGTGCTTCCGTGTCTTTATCACAAAGGATGACAGTGGCTCCCAGGTTAACAAAGTGGTTCGCAATCGTCCCTCCGAGTTGCGAGCCTGCAGATGTCACCAATATGATTGAGCTTTTTATTTCCATCCCAGCACCTAAATAAATCGTCCATGTCGGATAAGGATGGGTTAAATTTCATACAATGGGTGTGAAGAGGTTCAAACTAAGGCGTGCCAATTGATAAGTTTTTATGAACTTAGTGGCATCTCACATTTCGCAGTAACTTCAAGTAGTAATCGACAACTCGTATTTCATGTTCACCCAAGGCTGGTGGTTCATATCACTTATGTGAATGATTTGAAATGCGGCGAGCTAATCAAGAATAGCAGTGGATAGAGAACGAAAAAGAGGAAAGGTAGGTGACCGCTATACTTGAGCTTGAATTTGGTACTGACGCTGGGCAGTTGATAGTTCATTGTAGAGCGTAGCAAGTGGCAAATCAGGTACCTGTTTGTTTGCCAATTTACGTCGGTCATGACCAGAAAGGTTTTGGTAAACCTCTTCGGGTAAGTCGGCTGTATCTTCAGGCATGAAGGCAAGCGCTTCCGGTTTCAAGTAATGGCTGAGTTTTGCACTGGCAAGGCTAGCTTGATGAAAATGATTAGATTGCTGAGCTGAAATCTCATACGAAGATTGGTTCGAACGCAGCTGCTGCGGTTCTGCAACGCCGAAGTGTTTACGCAGGCGATCTTCAGTTGTCTCTGTGACTTCAATGGTGTCAATCGGCGTGCAATCACGAACGTCATTAGAAAACATAGACAACAGCAACGCGAAATCTGCACGGCGACCTTGCTCAACCGCTTGGCTGATCCCGATGCCGAACTTCAGTTCGTTGATGATTCCTGCTTTGTCTAAAGTATGTATTTGCATGCTGCCTCTCATTGGATACACCTTTAACGGCATGGAGTCGGCAAACTTTAGTGTTTAATTACAGGCAAATAGAGAATTTATGCAGGGTGGGGAAGAGTGCTAGGAGTTGGTCGAGAAGTAAGCTCTCTTGGCTAACTGGCTAACTGGCTAACTGGTCAATAGGCTAACTGGTTAATAGGTTAATAGGTTAATTGGCTAAGAAAGGTCTAGATTTGTGGAATACGATAGATACAAAAAAGCTCACGCCGAGGCATGAGCTTTCAATAGATAACTCGCTATAAATAGCGCAGCGTAAGTAATAATTACTTAGCTAGGTTCTCTTCTACGAAAGACCAGTTTACTAGGTTCCAGAATGCAGCCATGTAGTCAGGGCGAACATTGCGGAAATCGATGTAGTAAGCGTGTTCCCATAGGTCAACAGTTAGAAGTGGAGTAACACCTTCTTCTGTTAGAGGAGTAGCAGCGTTAGAAGTGTTAACGATGTCTAGAGAACCGTCAGCTTTCTTAACTAACCAAGTCCAAGAAGAACCGAAGTTGTTGATTGCTGAATCAGTGAATTTCGCTTTGAATTCTTCGAAAGAACCGAATGCAGCATTGATAGCTTCTGCAACAGCGCCAGTTGGTTCGCCGCCTGCTTTAGGAGCAAGACAGTGCCAGTAGAACGTGTGGTTCCAGATTTGAGCAGCGTTATTGAAAACACCACCAGTAGAAGTCTTAACGATCTCTTCTAGTGTTTTGCCTTCAAACTCAGTACCTGGGATAAGACCGTTTAGCTTAACAACGTAAGTGTTGTGGTGCTTACCGTGGTGGAAATCTAGCGTTTCTGCTGAGATGTGTGGTTCTAGCGCGTCTTTCGCGTAAGGAAGAGCCGGTAGTTCAAATGCCATTGCTCAATTCTCCATTGATATGAAAGAGTTAACTCTTTCGATTGCTTCCAGTGATATTATTATTCATGGTTCGCTTTACAGCCAACCATGGTCAATTTGCTGACTTGCGATATAGTTTAGCAAGTTTTTACTTTATTAAAAGCTTAATTCATCACTTTTGTGTGAATTGTTAGCTTAGCTCGTAAACCGCTTTTTTTATATGGTTTTTATTCTTTTGGTTTGGGGTAGAATAAAGGCAATAAAAGCCGTAATCCATTAACGAGGAAGCAATGGAAACTATCGATAAAATCAAACAGCAAATTGAAGAAAACACCATTCTACTTTACATGAAAGGTTCTCCTAAGCTGCCAAGCTGTGGTTTTTCTTCTCAAGCATCTCAAGCTCTAATGGCATGTGGTGAAAAATTTGCTTACGTAGATATCCTACAAAACCCTGACATCCGTGCAGAGCTTCCAGCTTACGCACAATGGCCAACGTTCCCACAACTTTGGGTTGACGGTGAGCTGATCGGTGGTTGTGACATCATTCTTGAGATGTTCCAAAAAGGCGAACTTCAGCCAATCGTTAAAGAAGCGGCTGCTAAAGTAGCTGGCGACGACGCTGAGTAAGCTTTAAGCCTTTGCGCTTAAATATTGAATGGAAGGGGCCCTTAATGAGGCTCCTTTTTTGTTTGAATGGTTTGAAAGACTCGATAAGGAATGAACAATGGACGTAAAACTTCATTATGTGCATGACCCAATGTGCAGTTGGTGCTGGGGTTATAAGTCAACATTAGAACTCTTAAAACAGCAGCTACCTGCGAGTATTGAGTTTAACTACGTAGTCGGTGGTTTGGCCCCTGATTCTGAAGATCCAATGTCAGAAGAGATGAAAGGTAAGCTGCAAGCTATCTGGAAGCAGATTGAAGCTAAGTTGGGTACTGAGTTCAACCACGAATTCTGGACTGAATGCCAACCAGTTCGCAGCACTTACCCTGCTTGTCGTGCCGTGATCGCTGCTGGTTTTCAAGACCATTACGAAGCGATGCTTGAAGCAATTCAACACGCTTACTACCTTCGTGCGATGTTGCCACACAGTCAAGAAACGCATTTGCAGTTAGCTGAAGAGCTAGGGATGAATGTACAACAGTTTGAAAATGATCTTTCTAGTAAGTTATTGGAAAGCGAATTAGATGACCAGCTAGGCTTTAAAGAAGCGATCGGTGTGCATTCTTACCCGACGTTAATGCTTGAAGTAAATGGTATTTTTACGGCAGTAGAACTGGATTACCATTCAACGGAAGCGACGCTTAAGTCTATTCGCGAAGTATTGGTGAATAACGCTCCCGCGGCATAATTCTGCGAGAGTTGTCTGTATTAACGTAAATTATGTCCAAGGCTTACTCATCAGAGTAAGCTTTTTTTGTTTGGCGTCGCTGGTTCATTGAGAGTGAGGGGGAAGGAAGAGTGGAATGAATCCCAGGAACAAAAAAGACCGCACAAGGCGGTCTTTATAATGTCTTTCTTTAGCTTACAGCTTACAGCTTACTACTTACGGTTTATTGCGTATTGATTCTTAGCTAAAGAACCCAATTACAGAACCATAGCCGCAACCCAACCGAATACGATCAGTGGGATGTTGTAGTGTAAGAATGTCGGTACAACGGTTTCCCAAACGTGCTCATGCTGTCCATCAGCATTAAGACCCGATGTTGGACCTAATGTTGAGTCAGAAGCAGGAGAGCCCGCATCACCTAGCGCTGCAGCTGTACCTACTAAAGCGATCGTTGCCATTGGTGAGAAACCAAATGCTGCCGCTAGAGGAACGTAGATAGTCGCAAGGATTGGAATCGTAGAGAACGAAGAGCCGATACCCATTGTTACCAATAGGCCAACGATTAGCATAAGCAGTGCCGCTAGAGGTTTGTTGTCACCAATGCTGGTTGAAAGTGCTTCAACCAGAGATTCAACGCCACCTGTTTGCTTCATAACTGCCGCAAAACCTGCCGCTGCGATCATGATGAAACCGATCATTGCCATCATGTGAACGCCTTTAGTGAAGACATCGTGTGTCTCTTTCCAAGCGATTACACCACCGAAGGTGAATACCATGAAACCAGCCAAAGCACCGATGATCATAGAACCTGTCGATAGTTGAACCGTTAGCGCAGCAACAATACCAGCAGCAGCCACTAGGATGTGCTTCTTGTTGATCTCTTTCACTTCGGTTGAAACAACAGTATGAGACGTTTCTTTGTATTGACGTGGCTTACGGTAAGTAAAGAACACGGCCGTAAGAAGGCCAAAGATCATGCCTGCAGCCGGTAACAACATCGCCATTGGTACTTGGCTTGCTACTACGTTTTCAAGACCGTTGTCGTGAAGGTTTTTTAGCAGGATGTTGTTTAGGAAGATGCCACCAAAACCAATCGGTAACACCATGTAAGGTGTAATCAGACCAAAAGTCAGCACACACGCAACCAGACGACGGTCTAGGTTCATTTTTGCGAATACGCCTAATAGAGGTGGGATTAAGATTGGGATAAAGGCGATATGTACAGGGATTACATTTTGCGAAGACATGGTCACTAGGATCAAAGACGCTAGGATGCCATATTTTAGACCATTAGATGCTGCACTGTTCTCTTTACCGTGAATACGCTTAATGACGCTTTGAGCAAGCAGGTCTGTGATACCAGAACGTGAGATAGCAACAGCGAATGTACCAAGCATAGCGTAGCTAAGTGCGATAGTTGCACCGCCACCTAATCCACTTTCGAAAGCCGCGACTGCGTCGTTCAAGCCCATACCAGAGGCTACGCCACCGATAATTGCGCTGAACGTGAGAGCAACGACTACGTTTACGCGCATCAAAGCTAAAACAAGCATGATGCAAACTGAAATTACAACAGGATTCATATTATTCTCGGGATGTTGTGTTTTTTATGAAGGCAATACGAGTGAACGTTTACCGACTCTATTTTTTATTCTTCGTCAACAAGAGGCCAACCACCAAGGGCTTTCCATTTGTTTACAATGCCGCAAAATAACTCTGTGGTTTTTTGCGTATCATACAAAGCAGAGTGTGCTTCTTTGTTGTCAAATTCCATCCCTGCAGTGCGGCAAGCTTTAGCCAAAACGGTTTGACCGTAGGCAAGACCACTAAGAGCTGCAGTGTCAAAAGTAGCAAATGGATGGAAAGGGACGCGTTTAAGCTTACAGCGCTCACTTGCTGCATTAACGAAGTTCAAATCGAATGTAGCGTTGTGAGCAACCATGATTGCGCGACTGCAATCTGAAGCTTTTTGTTCTTTTCTCACTAGCTTGTAGATTTCTTTAAGGGCTTCTTGTTCCGACACAGCACCACGTAATGGGCTAAATGGGTCTTTAATTCCGTTAAAGTCTAATGCTGCCTGCTCTATATTTGCGCCTTCAAAAGGCTCAATGTGAAAATGAAGCGTTGATGCAGGGTGCAGATCTCCGTTCTCATCCATTTTTAATGTAATGGCACAGATTTCTAATAATGCATCGGTTTCAGCGTTAAACCCTGCGGTTTCCACGTCGATGACCACTGGAAAATAGCCGCGAAAGCGTTTTTTTAGGGTCAGAGCTTCGTTTTCTACAGTCATGTTAGCCCAAATAAGTGTGATTAAGGCTGCATTATTGCAGATAATAGCAGTGATAAAAACTAGGGAAGGGCAATAAATCATAAATTACCTAATCCATTGCGGCTTGATAATTGCATATTTAAACGTGAGAGAAAAATGCGGCAATTGGCTGCATTGTTAAACGAATTGCTTAAGAGATACTCCACTTTATGAAGAAACAACTCATAACAGGTTCAATGCTATTTTCGCTACTTATGTCGTTACCAGTAATGGCACAAGAAAAGCGTTATGGAGCATCTCCTCAACAGTCAAAGTGGGAGATGGTGGCCAACACGCCACTCGAATGCCGCTTGGTTCACCCTATCCCAAATTTTGGTGATGCTGAGTTCTCATCTCGCGCGAGTAAAAAAATCATTTTGGACTTTGAGCTTAAAATGCGTCGCCCAATGGGTGCTACGCGTAATGTCAGCTTGATTTCGATGCCGCCACCTTGGCGTCCGGGTGAAAGTGCTGATCGCATGACAACCATTAAGTTCTTCCAACAATTTGATGGCTACGTCGGTGGTCAAACAGCTTGGGGGATTTTGAGTGAGTTGGAGAAAGGTCGCTACCCGACATTCAGTTACCAAGAGTGGCAGAGCCGAGATCAGCGAATCGAAGTGTCGCTGTCGTCGGTGTTATTCCAAGAAAAATACAATGTGTTCAGTGACTGTGTTGCTAACCTGTTGCCTTACAGCTTTGAAGATATCTCTTTCACTATTTTGCACTACGACCGTAATAGTGATCAGCTGAACAAGTCGTCGCGCAAAAGGCTGAGCCAGATCGCCGATTACGTTCGCTATAACCAAGACATCGATCTTGTGCTGGTGGCAACGTACACCGATTCTGTCGACAGCAAAGGTATTAGCCAAAACCTTTCAGAGCGCAGAGCGGAATCGTTAAGAGAGTACTTCAAATCTTTAGGCTTGCCAGAAGATCGTATCCAAGTTCAGGGCTATGGTAAACGTCGCCCGATTGCAGACAACAATTCGCCAATTGGTAAAGACAAGAACCGACGCGTTGTTATCTCTTTAGGTCGTACGCAGGTTTAATCAGAATAATTGCTTGTTTTGAAATCAGATAGCCCGTCGTAATGACGGGCTTTTTTGTCTTTAAAATTTGGAGCCATTGTCTAAACGTAACTCGTTTAGTTCAAGCGGAAACGAGCGATCATTTCACAGTTGGTCGCGGTATCGATCTTTTCTACCATAGAAGCAATTTTAGGATTGGGATGGCGTTTCATGAAATCGATCAGCGCTTTCTTACAGCAACCAATAGAATCGATAAAGCTGGAACATTGAGTGTTAGGGCACTGCGGGATCAGTGTCAGCACTTTTTCTGAAGCCAATTGAAGATACTTGAGCTCGTATTCGGTATCACCAGCCCATCGCCAGAATTGCGCAAGATTGTGACAAGAGATCACTGAGATCAGTAGGCGTTCGTCAGCCTGAATATCGGTACGCTCAGTGATTTCTTCGCTTAAGTTCAGTGCTTGCTGATAGTGAAGAATACTTCGTACAGGATCGTCGAGCTGCAATGCAGTATCGGCAAGTAACGTGTGTTTTTCCCATTCGCTAATCATTGTATTGCCTCACTAATCAATAGGTGGTTAATTTAAATGATAATCATTATCATGTAAAGTTTCATTGGTGAGATTGTTAATAATAATTGGTGAAGGGTATTGTTCGTGCGTGGAAACATAAAAAAGAAGCGAGCACAGTGCTCGCTTCTTTTTTTCATTTCATCAGGCGTTCAAGCCCAACTTCGCAAAGAGGTTGAGGGTTTAACCTTCTAGACCTGCGCTTGCTTGTTTGTTCTGAATCAGCTCAATCATGTAGCCATCAGGATCTTTAACGAATGCGATGTGTGTAGAGCCGCCTTTAACAGGGCCAGCTTCACGCGTTACGTTACCGCCTGCTGCTTTTATTGCATCACACGTTGTGTAGATGTCATCAACACCGATAGCAACGTGACCAAAAGCTGAGCCAAGGTCGTATTCAGTCGTGCCCCAGTTGTAAGTCAGCTCAATCACAGCGCCTTGAGATTCGTCTCCAAAGCCAACGAAAGCCAACGTATATTCGTACTCTTTGTTTTCGTTCTTACGTAATAGCTGCATGCCCATTACATTGGTGTAGAACTCGATAGACTTATCTAGATCACCCACGCGCAGCATGGTGTGTAAAATACGACCGTTTGACATGATTTGCTCCTAGCGTTAATTATGTATACGTTTTTGTAATTCTGTTTTATGCCGCTAGATAAACGCGGCGCTTTTTGGCCAATAGGCCTGTTAGCTTCTTTCGCTTAGGGCTAACAGCTTATGAGCCTAGACGTCCGTTTTCTCTTTGAACTCACACAGGTCTTCAATGATACAGCTGCCACAGCGTGGTTTACGCGCGACACAGGTGTAACGTCCATGAAGAATGAGCCAATGGTGGACATCCAGTTTGAATTCTTTGGGAATAACTTTGAGCAGCTTGGCTTCGACATCGTCGACGGTTTTACCCATCGCTAACTTAGTGCGGTTTGATACACGATAGATGTGAGTATCAACGGCAATGGTTGGCCAACCGAATGCAGTATTTAACACTACGTTGGCTGTTTTACGACCAACGCCTGGAAGAGCTTCTAATGCAGCGCGATCTTCCGGTACTTCACCATTGTGTAGGTCAAGCAGCATACGGCACGTTTTGATGGTGTTTTCTGCTTTCGAATTAAACAGACCGATGGTCTTGATGTACTCTTTTAGGCCATCGACACCTAGGTCGAAAATAGCCTGTGGAGTATTAGCCACAGGGTAAAGCTTATCAGTGGCTTTGTTGACGCTGACATCGGTTGCCTGCGCAGATAAGAGCACGGCGATCAGCAACTCGAAAGGACTGTTCCAGTTAAGCTCAGTTTCTGGCTTGGGATTGTTTTCTCTTAAACGCTCAAGTATTTCTATTCGTTTTACATTGTTCATAGCGACATTACTTTCAAATAGTTAGGGCTTGAGTTCCGGCGGAGTTCTTTCAAACTTACTCGTTTTAAAATAACAAGTTCCGCAATGGTTCAGGCTTTATCATCGGTTACGCGCTCTTATGAGCGTCATTATTATGTGTACTTGGTTTATCTATTTACCTGCTGAGCGGTTGAGTTACTCAGCAGGGTTTAAGCTACTGTAACCTATCAGGCATTGGTAACGCGAGCGCGTTCAATAGCTGGTTTTTCTTGTTTGGGCTGTCTAGCTTTAGCTTGGTTGTCGATGATATTTTTCAAAGCAATCAAGAAACCAACACCAATAAAGGCACCTGGTGGTAGCAGGGCTAACAAGAAGCTGTTATCAAATTGGAATATCTGGATGCGCAATACCGAAGCCCAATCACCAAGGAGCAAGTCTGCGCCATCAAATAGGGTTCCGTTACCAATAACCTCACGCATCGCACCCAATACAACCAGTACCGATGTCATGCCAAGGCCCATCCAGAAACCATCTTGAGCAGCAGGTAGCACTTCGTTTTTAGACGCGAAGGCTTCAGCTCTGCCAATGATGATACAGTTGGTTACGATCAGTGGGATGAAGATACCCAAAGATAGGTAAAGCCCGTATGCGTAGGCATTCATCAGTAGTTGAACACAGGTTACCAGTGAAGCAATGATCATCACGAATACTGGAATACGAACTTCTTTTGGCACATGGTTTCGAACCAAAGAGACAGAAACGTTCGAACCGACCAATACAAGCAAGGTGGCAATACCTAAGCCAAGTGCGTTTGTCACTGTCGAAGAGACAGCCAACAGCGGACACAACCCAAGAAGCTGAACTAGAGCAGGGTTATTGGCCCACATGCCATTTTTAATCAGTGTTTTATGGTCACTCATTATTCACCACCACAATTTAGAGGTTGAGCAAGCAATGCTTGGTTGTTTTGGTTAACGTATTGAACCGCCTGTTTGACGGACTTAACGACCGCTCTTGGTGTGATGGTTGCGCCGGTAAACTGGTCGAAATCACCACCATCTTTACGAACCTTCCAACGGTCAAGATTCGACTCGGTTACTTGTTTACCTGCAAAAGAGAGTATCCAATCACTCACTCGAAGGTCAATCTTATCGCCTAACCCCGGAGTTTCCCTGTGGGAAAGCACACGTGTACCTAAAATGGTACCGTCAATTTTCATCCCAACAATTACTTTTATTGCACCATTGTAGCCATCAGGAGCAATGGCTTCGATTGCAATCGCGCTAGGTTCACCGTTGAGTGTAGCAATATAAGCCGGCATTGCTTGTTCAGTGCCCAGCTCTTCTGCTTGAACCAGAGTACAGGCTGAAAATAGTTCATTATCGTGCAGATCGTGCGGGATAACTTGGTTAAGCACAGACAGTAACTGAGCCTGTTCTTGCTGCTTAATCTGGTCTTTGGTCAGGTAGTGAGTTACCGCGACCAAACCTGTTGAAGCACACGCAAAAATCGCGAGTACAAGGCCATTTTTCTTAATTGCGTTTAGCATGGTATCCGCTCCTTAGTGGCCGTAAGTACGAGGTTTGGTGTAGTAGTCAATCAGTGGAACACACATGTTGGCTAACAATACAGCAAACGCCACACCATCAGGGAAGCCACCCCAACTGCGGATAATAAAGACTAACCCGCCAATCAGAGCGCCAAATACCAAGCGACCTTTCACTGTCGTCGAGGCTGAAACCGGATCGGTTGCAATGAAGAATGCACCAAGCATGGTTGCGCCAGACAATAGGTGAATGGTTGGCGAAGCGGTTTCACCTGGAGTTAAGATTAAGAATACCAGGCTAAACAGCGCAAGGCTGCCGATGAAAGCTACCGGAATATGCCATTGAATCACACGTTGCTTAATCAACACTAGGCCACCAACAAGGTAAGCAAGGTTTACCCATTCCCAACCCACGCCAGCTAACCAGCTAAATTGCGGTTGAGACAGAGCTTCAGAAGCTGTGTTACCTGCCGTTAATGCGGTTTTGAAGGCATCGAGTGGCGTTGCCATCGTGGTGCCATCAATACCTAGACGCGCTTGTTGCAGAGATAAACCTTCATTATTGAAGCCAGTAAAGATCATCAAAAATGAGTCAACAAAGCTCGTAGCTTCAGCCGTTAAACTGGTCGGCGCATTCCAACTGGTCATTTGAACTGGGAATGAGATAAGCAAAACAACGTAAGCGACCATCGCTGGATTAAATGGGTTTTGCCCAAGGCCGCCATAAAGGTGTTTTGCGATGACAATCGCGAAGAACATACCTATCACGAGAATCCACCACGGAGAGTGTGGCGGAATCGCGACACTGAGTAGCCAAGCGGTCACAACAGCGCTGTAATCACGTAATGCCATCACTGGCGGACGTTTTCTTAGCAGCATTACAGCGGCTTCAAAGGTAACAGCAAGTGCAATAGCAAATACTAACTGGATGAGCGTACCCCATCCAAAGAAGTAGGTTTGAGCTAGTAGACCTGGCAATGCACAAATAGCGACCCATTTCATGAGATCTGGGGTGCTTCTACGATTGTGTGCGTGCGGTGAGCTGGCGATAAAGAAGGCCACTACTCTTTCTCCTCATTATTCTTTTTGTCTTGCTCTTGCTGCGCCTTTCTTGCTTTAGCACGAGCAATTGCGGCAGCAACAGCTGCTTTTTTAGGATCGACTGGTTCTGATCGAATCTCAGCTTCCACTTCAATTTCAACTACAGCTTCAGGAGCGGTTGCTTCTGCTTCGACCTGCTTAGCTTGCTGTGCTTTCTTCGCTTTAGCGCGAGCTATTGTAGCGGCAACGGCAGCTTTTTTAGGATCGACGGGCTCTGATTGAATTTCAGCTTCAACTTCAATCACTGGCTCAGGAGTTTCTGCTGTTTGGTCTTGTTTAGCTTGCTGTGCTTTCTTGGCTTTAGCACGAGCAATGGCCGCAGCGACTGCATCTTTCTTGGTATCGCCAGAGCTTTCAACCGGAGCTTCACTTTCGGTTAGAGTAGCTGACTCCGCTTGTTGAGCTTTCTTGGCTTTAGCGCGAGCGATGGCTGCAACAACAGCGGCTTTCTTAGGGTCGCCAGAGCTTTCAACCGGAGCTTCACTTGCGGTTTGAGTAGCTGATTCTGCTTGTTGAGCTTTCTTCGCTTTAGCACGAGCAATAGCAGCAGCGACGGCGTCTTTCTTAGCGTCACCTGATTTTTCTACCGGAGCTTCAGAAGCAGATTCTGCCTGCTGAGCCTTCTTGGCTTTAGCGCGAGCAATAGCTGCAGCGACGGCATCTTTCTTAGCGTCGCCAGAGCTTTCAGCTGAAGCTTCAGACGCTGACTCCGCTTGTTGAGCTTTCTTGGCTTTAGCGCGAGCAATAGCCGCAGCGACAGCATCTTTCTTAGTATCGCCAGAGTTCTCTGCTGGATTATCCGTTGCAGCTTGTTGTGCCTTACGTTCTCTAGCTTGTCTCTTACGCTCTTCTCGTAACTTAGACATTTCAGAGTTATCAGGTCCGGCGTCGTTTGCTTTTTGAGCTGCAGCTTGTTTCGCTTTTGCCTTAGCAATCGCAGCGGCTACCGCAGGTTTCACTGCTGGTTCTGCATTAGGTGTTTGGTCTGCTGTTGTTTTTTGAGCTTTAACGCGAGCAATCGCAGCTGCAATCGCATCATCACCATCCGCAGACTTCATATCTTTACGGCGGTTGTCAGCAGCTTTCTTGAAGCGGTTTTCACGCTCGGCTTTATCACGCTCCATACGAGCGTTTTTCTCTTCGAAACGAATCTTGGCACGTTCTGCAGCTGTTGCTTCGTCTTTTCTTGTTTTGATTTCAGCTTTCGCTTGGCGATAGTATTGAACAAGAGGGATTTCACTTGGGCAGACAAACGCACAAGCACCGCATTCAATACAGTCTTTAATATTCAGCTCTTCACACTTATCCAACTCGTTGGCTTTGGCGTGCCATTGCAGTTGTTGAGGAAGTAGAGACGCAGGACAAGCTTCAGCACACGCGCTGCAACGAATACATTCCATCTCGTAAGTGCTTGGTGAGATCTCACGACGCGTTGGCGCTAAAATACAGTTCGACGTTTTGGTGATTGGCACATTGGCATGCGGCAAGGTAAAGCCCATCATCGGGCCGCCCAAAATTAAACGCGGCAGTTTTTTATCTGCTTTGTAGCCAAACTCTTCAAGTAACTCATGTACTGGTGTGCCTAATAGCGCCCAAACGTTACGAGGTTGCTTAAAGGTTTTACCGGTTAATGTCACAACGCGGTTAACCACAGGTTCGCCGTCAATTACCGCTCGCTTAATCGAGTAAAGAGAGCCGACGTTCTGAACCAAAACACCAATATCTGCAGGAATACCGCCAGCTGGAACCTCTTTGTTGGTGAGAATCTTGATAAGTTGCTTCTCACCACCAGAAGGGTATTTAGTTGGGATAACACGAATGACGATACCTTTGTCTTTCGCTGCAATCTCAAGTGCTTTTATCGCATCTGGTTTGTTGTCTTCAATGCCGATAACCGTCAGCTTTGGTTGAAGGATGTGTTCAACCACTTCGATGCCTTTCAATACTTCTTCGGCATGCTCTTGCAGCAACTTGTCATCTGAGGTGATGTAAGGTTCACACTCAGCAGCGTTGACGATCAAAATGTCGGTACGACCTAGACCTGATTGAAGCTTTTTGGCGGTAGGGAAGCCTGCGCCCCCCATGCCTGAGATACCAGCTTGGCGAATCACATCAAGCAGTTCATCGGATGTCTTTGTAGAAAAATCTTCAACCGGGTGTTTTGTAACCCAAGAGTCTAGGCCATCAGGTTTAATCACCACGCACACATCACTCAAGCCTGAAGGGTGAGCGGTGGTTCGTGGTTCAATAGCGGTAATCACACCCGATGTTGGTGCATGTACGGGCAAAGTGAAGCCAGTCTCTAAGGCCGTCAGTTGTTGACCTTTTAGTACGGCATCACCGACAGCAACCAACAAGTTACCAGGCTTACCGATGTGCTGTTTCACTGGAAGAACGATTTCTTCAGGAAGCCTTGCATGCACGATATCAGTAGTATTCGACTGTTTCTTGTTTTCAGCAGGGTGCACACCGCCCGGGAAGTTCCAAATAGAGCCCGTGCGAATTTGTTCAATTAAAGAGATCATACTAACCCTATGCCTTAGGCTCTGACGCGGTCGCATCAGTTACTTGGTTAGTGATATCAGTAATAGGAATGATGTTCATCTGCCATTTCCAATTTTCAGTCGTTGTTGCCACTGGAATCATTTCGATACAGTCAGTAGGGCACGGTGCGACACATAGATCACAACCTGTACATTCATCTTTGATTACTGTGTGCAGTGCCTTGGTACCACCAACAATGGCGTCAACAGGGCAGGCTTGAATACACTTGGTACAGCCGATACACATATCTTCATGAATGAAGGCAACGGTTTTTACTTTGTTATCTAAGTCATGAGCGGAGTCTTCAACTTCTACGCCCATTAAATCTGCTAGCTTCTCAATGGTTGCTTGGCCGCCCGGAGGACATTTGTTGATCTTATCTCCGTTAGCGATCGCCTCTGCGTATGGGCGACAGCCAGGGTAGCCACACTGACCACATTGAGTTTGCGGTAAAATGGTGTCGATTTGATCAACGATAGGATCGGCTTCCACTTTAAAGCGGATAGAAGCAAAGCCCAAAATAGCGCCAAAAACAGCGGCTAAAACGGCTAGCGCAATGATCGCAATTAAAATGGTACTCATGCTTATTTCACCAACCCAGTAAAGCCCATAAATGCCAGAGACATTAGGCCAGCTGTGATCATCGCAATCGATGCGCCTTTGAAGGGCATTGGAACATCAGCAACCGCAATACGCTCACGCATTGCAGCAAATAGGATCAATACAAGCGAGAAACCAACCGCAGCACCGAAACCATAGATGATTGACTGAATGAAGTTGTGGTTTTCATTGATGTTCAGAAGTGCCACACCTAATACCGCACAGTTGGTGGTGATAAGCGGCAGAAAGATCCCCAATAGGCGATATAGTGTTGGGCTGGTTTTGTGAACGACCATTTCCGTAAATTGAACAACCACCGCGATAACCAAGATAAAGCTCATGGTACGCAGGTATTCAATACCCAGAGGGGTAAGGATGTAGGTTTCTACTAGGTATGCAGATACCGACGCTAACGTCAGAACGAAAGTCGTCGCGAGGCCCATGCCAATCGCAGTCTCCAGTTTCTTGGAGACTCCCATGAAAGGACATAGCCCTAAAAACTTCACTAGCACAAAGTTATTGACCAGCACTGTGCCAACCAACAACAAAAGGTATTCGGTCATAATGGATTAATTCTTGAGATTCCGATCCCGATATTATCCTGCTTTGCTTACCTAATAACAACCAAGGATCACTAGGGATTTAGACACTTGGTGAAAAAAACATCAGGTAATCGATTGATTATTAAAGTTACCGTAAGTATAGACGGCCAATTTTTACTTCGTGAGACAAGTTTGTAGGAGTAGTTGAATTGGATCTTTCATAAGATCATTCTTGAATTGAGCTCGATTTGCTTCCTAAGAATAGGGTCATATTTGTGGATTTTGGTGCTCAGAACTATCAAAAAGAGAAGGAAAGCTGCGAGTCGAATACGTTCCCAAACCGCTAAAACGCAAAAAGCCGCATCGAGTGATGCGGCTTCTTTGAATTTGGCTCCCCTTGCAAGACTTGAACTTGCGACATACGGATTAACAGTCCGCCGTTCTACCAACTGAACTAAAGGGGAATTGCTTGTTAGCGACGCAAATTCTAATAATAGTCCGAATTTCTGTCAATAAAAAATAGCAGAAAAAAATAATATAAAAAACTTTACTTTCTTGGACGCCTTACCGGATTTAGCCTTTCTTTAGTTATCCACCAAAATTGTGGATAAGTGTGTGCGTGAAACTTTAACAACAATAATTGGGATAAATCTGAGAATATAAAAATCTGAGGTAAGGTAATGTATTTAAAAGATTTGTATCAAAATATCACTATTGTATAACTTTTGACGATTATAAAACATACAGCAAAACAAGTGCTATTTTTAGATTTTTTGGGGAAAAGTAGTGGATGAAAAATTGAGTGATTTAGCTGAAGAGATCTTGCAAGGGCACGAATAATACCAAGTTCTAAAAGTAAAAGCTATCACTGATATCTAATCTTAAGAAGCATTTCTCTAGATAATAGTTGCAACTACACTCCTCCTAGAGTGACAATGACCTGATTATAAAAACAGTATGGAAATGGCGACCTATGAGTAAACTCTTTGACTTGGTATCGGACTATAGCCCGTCCGGTGACCAGCCGACAGCGATAACCAGATTACTAGATGGATTAGATTCTGGTTTGGCACATCAAACTCTATTAGGGGTAACGGGCTCTGGTAAAACCTTTACTCTTGCCAACGTCATTTCTCAATCTCAAAGACCAGCAATCTTGTTAGCGCCTAACAAAACGTTGGCAGCTCAACTTTATGGCGAGATGAAATCCTTCTTTCCGAATAACTCCGTTGAGTACTTTGTTTCTTACTACGATTATTACCAACCGGAAGCCTACGTTCCAACCACGGATACCTTTATCGAGAAAGATGCGTCGATAAATGCTCATATTGAGCAAATGAGACTTTCAGCTACCAAAGCTTTGTTAGAAAGAAAAGATGCCATTATTGTTGCGTCTGTATCGGCTATCTACGGTCTTGGTGATCCTAAGTCTTATTTGAAGATGATGCTTCATTTGAGTCGTGGTGAGGTGATGGATCAGCGAGACATCCTACGCCGCTTGGCTGAGCTGCAATATTCGAGAAACGATGTCGCATTTGAACGTGGTCAGTTCCGTGTTCGTGGTGAGGTGATTGATATCTTTCCCGCTGAATCTGACCAAGATGCGGTTCGAATTGAAATGTTCGATGACGAAGTGGACTGCATTAGTATTTTTGATCCTCTGACTGGTGCGGTGAAACAAAGAGACTTACCGCGTTTTACCGTTTATCCAAAAACTCACTATGTCACCCCAAGAGAGAAGATCCTTGAGGCGATTGAGAAGATTAAGGATGAGTTGCGCGATAGGGCTCAATATTTAAAAGACAACAACAAGCTTCTCGAAGAACAGCGTATTTCTCAAAGAACTCAGTTTGATATCGAGATGATGACGGAGTTGGGTTTCTGTTCCGGTATCGAAAACTATTCACGATACTTGAGCGGCCGTGCGGAAGGGGAAGCGCCTCCAACGTTATTTGATTACCTGCCTGATGATGGTTTGCTGATCATCGATGAGTCACATGTAACTGTGCCGCAAATTGGCGCCATGTATAAAGGTGACCGCTCTCGTAAAGAAACTTTGGTTGAGTTTGGCTTTAGGTTGCCTTCTGCGTTGGATAACCGTCCGATGAAATTTGAAGAGTTCGAATCGATCGCGCCACAAACCATTTTTGTGTCGGCCACGCCGGGTAATTATGAGATTGAGAAATCAGATGGTGAGATTGCTGATCAAGTGGTGCGTCCTACTGGTCTGTTAGACCCAATCATCGAAGTAAGACCTGTCGCGACTCAGGTGGATGACTTGCTGTCTGAAATCAGAATCCGTTCAGTGAAAGAAGAGCGCGTATTGGTCACTACGTTGACTAAACGAATGGCAGAAGACTTAACCGAATACCTTAGTGAGCATGGTGTTAAGGTTCGTTACTTGCACTCAGATATCGATACCGTTGAGCGTGTAGAGATCATTCGAGACCTACGTTTGGGCGAGTTCGACGTGTTAGTGGGTATTAACTTACTTCGTGAAGGTTTGGATATGCCGGAAGTATCGCTGGTGGCGATTCTTGATGCTGATAAAGAGGGTTTCTTACGTTCTGAGCGTTCTCTGATTCAAACCATTGGTCGTGCAGCTCGTAACTTGGAAGGTCGAGCTATCTTGTATGGTGACTCGATTACCAAATCAATGAGAAAAGCGATTGATGAAACTGATCGTCGTCGTGAGAAACAGCAAGCCTATAACGAAGAGCAAGGTATCACGCCACAAGCGCTTAAACGTAATATCAAAGATATTATGGAGCTGGGTGATCTAACCAAGTCGAAGCAGCAGCGCCAATCGAAGCAAGTTCCTCTATCTAAGGTTGCAGAGCCTTCTGAAAGTTATGCAGTACTTACACCGCAACAGCTTGATAAAGAGATCAGCAAGCTAGAAGCTGCGATGTATCAGCATGCTCAGAACCTAGAATTTGAATTGGCAGCACAGAAGCGTGATGAAATTGAGCAACTAAGAAAGCAGTTTATTACCAACAGCTAATCTCACTTTTCACTTAAGAAGTTGATCCCCTCAAGACAAGAATTGAGAGTGTTTCAGGCAAAAAAACAGCCAGTAGTAAATGTTCTACTGGCTTACGTTTGTGAACACTCGGTCCACTAACAACGTCAGTTGGCTAGGTGACCCGAAGGTCATTTATACCGTTGCATCGTTCGTGCCAGATAGATAAAACATTGATTATTTGAAGTAAGTAAAAAAACACACTACAAATATTGTGGCTAATTTGCATAATGCAAAGCGGAATGCGACTATAATAAGAAATGCAAATTATAAATGGCTAGGATATGCAATCAAAAACGCTAGATAACAAATCGAAGTATTTGTTGATGGTCGAGGATACCGCTTCGGTAGCAGCTTTATATCGCTCGTATCTTACACCGCTCGAAATTGATATCAACATTGTCGGCACTGGCCGCGATGCAATCGAGAGTTTGAATCATCGAATCCCAGACCTTATTTTATTAGATCTACGTCTGCCTGACATGACGGGTATGGACGTGCTATTTGCTGTAAAACAAAAATACCCTGAAGTTCCGGTTATCTTCATGACGGCTCACGGTTCTATCGATACCGCCGTAGAAGCCATGCGTCATGGTTCTCAAGATTTCCTTATCAAGCCGTGTGAAGCCGACCGACTCCGTATTACGGTGAACAACGCGATCCGCAAAGCCACCAAACTTAAAAATAGCTCGGAACATCCGGGAAACCAAAATTACCAAGGCTTCATTGGTAGTAGCCAAACCATGCAGCAGGTTTACCGAACTATCGACTCTGCAGCATCGAGTAAAGCCAGTATTTTCATCACGGGTGAAAGTGGTACGGGTAAAGAGGTATGTGCAGAAGCTATTCATGCGGCGAGCAAGCGTGGTGACAAGCCTTTCATCGCGATTAACTGTGCGGCTATCCCTAAAGATCTAATTGAAAGTGAGCTATTTGGCCACGTTAAAGGCGCCTTTACCGGTGCTGCAACTGATCGTCAAGGTGCCGCTGAACTTGCTGATGGCGGAACACTATTCCTTGATGAATTGTGCGAAATGGACTTAGAGCTGCAAACCAAGCTGCTGCGCTTTATCCAAACCGGTACTTTTCAAAAAGTTGGCTCTTCGAAGATGAAGAGTGTCGATGTTCGTTTCGTATGTGCAACCAACCGTGACCCTTGGAAAGAAGTACAAGAAGGTCGCTTTAGAGAAGATTTATACTATCGTTTATACGTGATTCCATTGCACCTGCCGCCATTGCGCGAGCGCGGTGAAGATGTCATCGAGATTGCGTACTCGTTACTAGGTTACATGTCGGTTGAGGAAGGTAAAGCGTTTGTGCGTTTTGCTCAGGAAGTGCTTGATCGCTTTAATCAATATGAGTGGCCGGGTAACGTTCGTCAGCTACAAAACGTATTACGGAACGTGGTGGTATTGAATAACGGCAAAGAGATTACTCTCAACATGCTTCCACCACCATTGAACCAACCGATTGAAAACAGCTTGCGCTTGAAAGAGAAGCAGAACGAAGACATCACGGTAAAAGATATTTTCCCATTGTGGATCACTGAGAAGACGGCTATCGAACAGGCCATAAAAGCGTGTGACGGCAACATTCCCCGCGCGGCCGGTTTCTTAGATGTCAGTCCATCGACGATATACCGTAAGTTGCAAACGTGGAATGCGAAGCAGTAATCACCAAACAATAAGAAAATCATAATGACGAAAGTATTAAATCAGCAAAAAGTTGATGAGCTTGCCGGTGAAATAGGGCAAGAGAATGTACCAGTTTTGCTGGAAATCTTCTTAGGTGAGTTGAAAGGCTACTACGAACATCTAGAGATAAATAAAGCGTCGGATACATCTAAGTACTTGGCTGATATAAGCCATGCACTTAAGAGTAGCGCTGCGAGTTTTGGCGCAGACTCTTTGTGTAGTTTTGCGATTAGCTTAGACGCAAAAGTGAAGCAAGCATTGCCTGTAACCGATATTGATTTCCAAGATATGCAAGAGCTCCTGTTATCAACGTACACTGAATATCAGCAGTTGATGACGGATCTCTAAAGCGGCTAGTTATTAAAGAGACTAAAAAAGGAGCATGATGCTCCTTTTTTGTTTTTACTGGTCTCTGTCGTCTAGCCTAAGCTACAAGCATTAAGCCAGTTGATCCCTAATCGCTTGTTGGAGTTTTAAACGGTCGTGTCGCCAATCTCGGTTAGGAGAGGCAAGATCAGTGGTCACACAATTCCATTGCCCTTCCAATTCAGGGTGTGGTTCATTGCCTAGTACAATGTCTATCTTTCTTGCCTTACAGGTACGTTCACACCACTCCAATTGTTCTTGAAGCGTCATTTTTCCTGCAGGGCCGTGTTCTGGCGAAAGGTTTTCAACAAAGATAACTTTTGCCTTGGTATTTTCCGCGATTGCTTTGCCAATTTCTGGCAGTAGCAGCGGGGGCATCACACTGGTTAAAAAGCTTCCTGGTCCAAGGACAATGCAGTCTGCTTGCTCAACTGCAGCAACAGCTTCTTTGGTTGCCGGTACTTCTGGAGATAAGTCCATCATGCGCAGCTTTTCTGTCATGTCATCAACGTTAGTTTCGCCAGTTACCCAACGACCGTCCATTGATAGCGCCGTGAGATCAGAAGGGTGCTCGGTCATCGGGACGATATTGACATCGACTTTGAGCATATTTCGAATTAGGTTAATTGCTTCCAATGGGCGAACGGAAAGGTTGTCTAGCGCCGTTAGCATTAGGTTACCTAAGTTGTGACCATCGAGTTCACCTTGACCGCGAAAGCGATATTCAAACATCATCGAACTGATCGAAGGTTCTGTGATTAATTGGTTGATACAGTTACGAGTATCTCCCCAAGCAATACCACCTTGGCAGTCTCGAATTCTCCCGGTGGAACCACCATTATCTGTTGTTGCAACAATGCCAGTCGCATTGCTACCAAAGTCTTTTAATGCAGCAAGCATACGACCTAAGCCATGGCCCCCACCGATTGCTACGACTTTCTTTGAAGAGTAAATATTCATTTTTTGTTCTTGTTAGATTATTACCAACTATAATTTAGGTTAAATGCTTCTCGTCAGATACTCAACAAGAGTTATTTTGAGGGTTTGATACGTTTTTTTTGCCGATGTGACCCGTTTTTTGTCATCAGAGCTAGATTCACGTACAAATATTAAGTATTTTATTACTCAGCTACTGCGCGTGTGAATATAACGTGCAGTTGCCATAACTCCGAGCTCTCGCATGCTAAGTCGCACAGTGGTATTTGCTGTACCGATACGCATCAAGAGCCAGTGACATGTTGTCACAAGGGCTTAATTGGAAATGATTATGCCTCCCGTGTTTGGAAAGGTGTTCCGTGGCGCAACAATTCGAAGATAGATTCCATCGCAAGTTTTATTACTTGCGCTTGTCGGTTACAGACGTCTGTAACTTTAAATGTACTTACTGCTTGCCAGATGGTTATAAACCGTCAGGGCAAAAAAACTCGTCTTTTTTAAGTGTTCCCGAGATCAAACGCGTTGTAAAAGCGTTTGCAGATTGTGGTACCTCAAAGATCCGCATTACAGGCGGAGAGCCGAGCCTGCGTAAAGACTTTCCTGAAATCATACATACTGTTGCTTCTACTCCAGGCATCGAAAAAGTAGCCACGACAACGAATGGCTACCGCATGGAGAAACAAGTAGGGCAATGGCGTGATGCTGGTTTAACCCATATAAACGTGAGCGTGGATAGCTTAGATTCGCGCATGTTCCATCAGATCACTGGTGAGAATAAGTTTACAGAGGTTATGCGAGGCATTGATAAAGCGTTTGAGGTTGGCTTTGAACAAGTCAAAGTCAACGTCGTATTGATGAAAGACCTCAATAGTCAGGAATTACCAGCCTTCCTTAATTGGATCAAAGACAAACCTATTCAATTACGTTTTATCGAGCTGATGAAGACCGGCGAGATGGACGAGTTGTTCGATAAACACCATGTGTCTGGCGTTGCGATCCGCAACCAGCTTATTGCTAATGGTTGGCTGTTAAAAGTCAAAGCCGTTAATGATGGCCCCGCGCAAGTGTTTGTCCACCCAGACTACAAGGGTGAAATCGGTTTGATCATGCCTTACGAGAAAGACTTTTGCGAGAGTTGTAACCGACTGCGTGTTTCTGCGACCGGTAAACTTCACTTATGTCTGTTTGGCGACCATGGTGTTGAACTGAGAGATCTAATTCAAGAAGATCAACAAGAGCAAGAGCTCATTGATCGAATTCAGGCTCAGCTTCAAACCAAGTCCGTTAGCCACTTTTTACACGATGGCAACAGCGGCATGACTCCAAACTTGGCGTCAATCGGCGGTTAACCCGCTATATACTCTAAAGCATTTTATCGCTCAGCTTCTTTAAGCTGGGTGAATCAGTCTAGGGCGTGTTGCTCTTTCGAGCTGATTTTTGCAGCGAGTTGCTGGGTATTTATATAAGGCAGAGGCTTTGATGTGTAGCTAGCCTACATGAGAAGCCGATAACGTAGTAGAAATGACCAGCAAACGCTGCCCGAAGGGTTCGGCTAAAAGCGTTTTACTCTTTGTTGAGGGAGATTTGCTTAGAATGACTAGGCTACTTCCCCCTCGCCGCGATTAAAACGCTTTTATCTCGAACAAAATTTAATCACGAAAGGTCAACACGCCCTCATAATTGAAAAATTTATATAGGTGAACAAATGGGTCACGCAGAAAGCAAATTTCAAGCAGCAAACATCGCAGTACTAACCGTTTCAGATACTCGTACAGAAGAAAATGACACGTCAGGTGGTTACCTAGCTGAGCATGCTAAAGAAGCAGGCCACAACGTGGTTGATAAGCAAATCGTTATCGATGATATGTACAAGATCCGTGCGATCGTATCTCAGTGGATTGCTGACGAAAGCGTTCAAGCGATCATGATCACTGGCGGTACGGGCTTCACATCTCGTGACAGCACGCCTGAAGCACTTAAGCCACTATTCGACAAAGAAGTTGAAGGCTTTGGTGAGCTTTTCCGCCAAGTGTCTTATGAAGAGATTGGTACATCGACGATTCAATCTCGTGCGATTGCGGGTTTTGCCAACCACACGGTTATCTTTGCGATGCCTGGCTCTACAGGCGCATGCCGCACCGGTTGGACTAAGATCATCAAGCAACAGATGGATGCTAGCCACCGCCCTTGTAACTTCATGCCACACCTTTCTGTATAAGGTGGTTTGAGCATGAGCCAATTTACACATATTAACGCGTCTGGCGAAGCGAACATGGTCGATGTATCGGCTAAAGCAGAGACAGTACGTGAGGCGAGAGCAGAGGCTTTCGTTCAAATGTCAGCAGAAACGCTAGAGCTGATTGTTTCTGGCAGCCACCATAAAGGTGATGTTTTCGCAACGGCACGTATTGCTGGTATCCAAGCAGCGAAGAAGACGTGGGACTTGATTCCACTGTGTCACCCTTTGCTACTGACTAAAGTAGAAGTACAACTTGAAGCCATTGAGTCTGAAAACAAGGTTCGTATCGAATCGGTATGTAAGCTTGCAGGTAAGACAGGCGTAGAAATGGAAGCGCTAACGGCTGCTTCTGTTGCTGCACTGACGATTTACGATATGTGTAAAGCTGTTCAGAAAGACATTGTTATCGAGAACGTACGTCTGCTAGAGAAGACGGGTGGTAAATCAGGACACTTTAAGGTGGAATCATGATTACGGTACTTTTCTTTGCACAAACTCGTGAACTTGTCGGTGTTGATAGCCTAGAGATCGATGCGCAATACAATACTATTGAAGCGATTCGCAGCCACCTTGCAGCAAAAGAAGGCAAATGGGATATCGCATTGGAAGAGGGCAAGCTTCTGGCTGCACTTAACCAGTCAATTGTACCTTTGACGACAGAAGTGAAAGACGGCGATGAAGTGGCTTTCTTCCCACCTGTTACTGGAGGTTAGTCATGAATGACTCTCGAGTTATTGATCCAAGAGTATTAGTTACTGCTGAAGATTTTTCTGTGGGTGGCGAATACGATTTTCTAGCTCAAGGCACATCTGCGGGAGCGGTTGTGACGTTTGTTGGTAAAGTTCGCGACATGAACCTTGGCGACAACGTGATTGGTTTGTCTCTAGAGCACTATCCGGGTATGACAGAGAAGTCGCTGAGCGAGATCTGTGACCAAGCTGAAGCGCGCTGGCCTATCCAGAAGATGCGAGTGATTCACCGCGTGGGTGACCTAGATATTGGTGACCAGATTGTTTACGTTGGTGTATCAAGTGCACACCGTGGCGCTGCCTTTGAAGCGTGTGAGTTTGTGATGGACTTTCTGAAAACCAAAGCGCCATTTTGGAAAAAAGAACGCACCACTGAAACAACTCGCTGGGTTGATTCTCGCGATTCAGATACTAAAGCTGCGGATCGCTGGGAGAAATAATCCACTCCCTAGCGTGTTTCGCTCTTAACGTGAAAGTGTATTTCAGGTTGGGACGTAGATAGTAAGAAAGCCGACGTTTGACGTCGGTTTTTTTGTGCGTGCTACAAAGTGATTTATAAATAAAAGGCTCTTTAATAAATGGTTAAGCAGTCAAGTTGCATATGAATTCAACGCGTGATTTAGTCTGTCTTGGTGCATTTCCAAATCTGTTTTGGTGCAGTGCATTATGCTGTTTTGTATAAAGTGATAATCCTCACAAATAGTGGAGTCTATTTAGGGGATATGTGATGTGCAATTAGATTTCATGTGGCATTAATGTTAATTTGCCGACAGTGTTCTAGCATAAGATGCTAAATAAAAGTATCAATTCAGATACATCAACACTAAAGGCTGTTTTTTAATAAATCCCTATGTGTAATTAACTATTCATTAGGTTTTTATTAGAGATTTACACTGTTACCTTGAGTAAATCGGAGAATTATCCGATTTTTTGCGACTTGTTTATGGCAAATTACTTCAATGGTTGATAGTGTGTGCCTCAATCTTTGTAAGGTTTTAGGTTTTTATGCTTAAATTTTTAGCTAAATAAATCTAAATCACTGCCGTTCAGTGAACTTAGCAAAGAAGTCATGGATGCAATACGAAAAACTTGGAGTTTATTAAATGTACAAGAATAAAATCACTCAGGCCCTTCTTCTAGGTGCTGGTTTGGCAGTGGCTGCCACTTCTACTCTTTCTATCGCTGCTGAAGTTCCAGCAGGTACAGAACTAGCAAAAGTTCAGGAACTTGTTCGCGGTAACGGTACTGAAGTAGCAACGCTGGATCCGCACAAATCTCAAGGTGTTCCAGAGTCACACGTAATTCGTGACTTGCTAGAAGGATTAGTAAACCAAGATGCTAACGGCAATACTATCCCTGGTGTTGCTGAGACCTGGGAAACGACAGACAACCAAACGTACACATTTCACCTACGTAAAGACGCTAAATGGTCTAACGGCGATCCTGTAACAGCAAATGACTTCGTATACAGCTTCCAGCGCGCTGTTGATCCTGTAACCGCTTCTCCATATGCTTGGTACATGGAATACACCAAAATGGCGAACGCGAAAGACATCGTTGCAGGTAAGAAAGATAAGAGTGAACTAGGTGTTAAAGCTGTAGACGATTACACGTTAGAAGTTACGTTAGATACAGCTGTTCCATATTTCGTAATGATGATGGGTCACACAACAGTTAAGCCAGTACATAAGGCAACTGTTGAGAAGTTTGGTGATCAATGGACTAAACCAGAAAACTTTGTTGGCAATGGTGCATTTGTTCCAAATCAATGGGTAGTTAACGAGCGTCTTGAGCTTGTTCGTAGCGAAAATTACTGGGATAACGAACACACAGTTCTTAATAAAGTAACGTTCCTGCCAATCGAAAACCAAGTTGCTGAAATGAACCGCTTCCTTTCTGGTGAGCTAGATTTCACATACGAAGTGCCTAACGAACACTTTCGTCGTCTACAGAAAGAATACCCACAAGATGTAAACATCAAGGGTAACCTGTGTACTTACTACTACCAGTTTAACGCACAGAAAGCGCCTTTCAACGATGTACGTGTACGTAAAGCGATGTCTTATGCTATGGACCGCGATATCGTGACTAAAGCGATCCTTGGCCAAGGCCAAAAACCAGCGTACTTCCTGACTCCTGAAATTACAGCTGGTTTTGACCCAGTAACTCCAGAGTATGGTCAACTTTCTCAAAAAGAGCGTATCGCTGAAGCGAAGCGTCTTCTAGAAGAAGCTGGTTACACGAAGAGTAATCCTCTTGAGTTCAATCTCCTTTACAACACATCTGAAAACCATAAGAAGCTTGCAGTCGCAATCGCATCAATGTGGAAAAAAGAGCTTGGTATTGATGCGAAACTCGAAAACCAAGAGTGGAAATCATACTTAGACAGTAAAGATACTGGTAACTTTGACGTTGCTCGTGCAGGTTGGTGTGGTGACTACAATGAAGCATCTTCATTCCTAACATTGATGGTTAGTCAAAATACTACTGCTGGTCAGCACTACAAGAGTGCAGACTATGACAAGATTATCGATAAAGCACTGCACTCTACTTCGGAAGAAGAGCGCACCAAGCTATACATTGATGCAGAAAAATTGCTAGCTAAAGACATGCCAATTGCTCCTGTCTACCAGTACGTTACAACACGTCTAGTATCGCCTCAATTAGGTGGTTACCCAGAAGGTAACGCCGAAGATAAGATTTATTCAAAAGATCTTTATATCAAAGCAAAATAACCTCCTATAAAAAATAAAATATAACTAACTTAGACCTGTGTGCGTAAAGCGCACACGGTGTCTATTTGATTTTTAATTGTCACGGACTGAAAAGAGTGAGTTTATGCTTAAATTCATTATGAAAAGGATATTTGAAGCGATTCCAACCATGTTGGTGTTGATCACTATATCTTTCTTTCTCATGCGTTTCGCACCGGGTAACCCGTTTTCAAGCGAGCGTCCATTACCGCCAGAAGTTATGGCTAACATCGAAGCTAAATACGGCTTAGATAAACCTGTATTTGAACAGTACACCACGTACTTGACCAACATCCTTCAGGGTGATTTTGGTCCATCTTTTAAATACCAAGATTACACCGTAAATGAGCTGATCGCGGTTGCACTTCCAGTATCTGCGAAGGTAGGTTTTGTAGCATTTATCTTTACCCTGATTATGGGGGTATCGGTCGGAACCATTGCCGCGCTTAAGCACAATACTTGGGTCGATTACACTATAATGTCGACCGCCATGCTCGGGGTGGTGATGCCATCCTTCGTGTTGGCACCAGCGCTTATTTACCTATTTTCACTGCACTGGCATATTTTTCCTGCCGGCGGCTGGCACGGTGGTACGTACATGTACATCGTCCTACCCGTTATCGCGATGTCTCTTTTATATGTAGCAACCTTTGCTCGTATCACTCGCGGTAGCATGATTGAAACCCTTAACAGTAACTTTATCCGTACTGCTCGTGCTAAAGGGCTAAGCTACCGTTATATCGTTCTTAAACATGCGCTCAAACCAGCACTACTCCCTGTTGTTTCATACATGGGGCCAGCGTTCGTAGGTATCATCACAGGTTCAGTTGTTGTTGAAACCATCTTCGGCCTGCCGGGTATCGGTAAGCTGTTTGTTAACGCCGCGTTTAACCGTGATTATTCGTTAGTAATGGGTGTTACCATTTTGATTGGTTTCCTATTCATCTTGTTCAACGCAATCGTTGATATTTTACTAGCGCTTATTGACCCGAAAATTCGCTACTAGCAGGGACGCATGGTTATGTTGAAGAAAAAAGAAAACTTAGAAGCGATCGAAAAATTCTCTGAGAGTTTGGAAATTGAAGGCCGTAGCTTGTGGCAAGATGCGCGTATTCGTTTTATGCGTAACAAAGCGGCAATGGTCAGTTTGTTTATCCTTACTATCATGGTGCTATCGGTAATCTTCTTACCTATGCTAGCACAGCATGCTTATGATGATACTGACTGGTACGCAATGCATGCAGCGCCAAGCGCGGATCACTGGTTTGGTACCGACAGTTTAGGTCGTGATCTATACGTTCGTACGATGATTGGTGGCCGTATTTCTCTTATGGTTGGTGTGATGGGTGCATTCGTAGCGGTACTGATTGGTACGCTTTACGGTGCAGCTTCAGGCTTCATTGGCGGTCGCACTGACCGAGTGATGATGCGTATCCTGGAGATCTTATACGCGGTTCCTTTCATGTTCCTAGTTATCGTACTGGTGACGTTCTTTGGTCGTAATATCGTACTCATCTTTGTTGCTATCGGTGCGATTGCTTGGCTCGATATGGCGCGTATTGTACGTGGCCAAACATTGAGTTTACGTAGTAAAGAGTTCATTGAGGCTGCTCACGTATGTGGTGTCAGTAAATGGAAAATCATTACACGTCATATCGTACCGAACGTATTGGGTATTGTTGCGGTTTACTCAACGCTACTTATTCCAAGCATGATCCTTACTGAATCATTCTTATCTTTCCTTGGTCTTGGTGTTCAAGAGCCTATGACAAGTTGGGGAGCGCTGTTACAAGAAGGCTCGCAAACAATGGAAGTTGCTATTTGGCAACTGGCATTCCCAGCGGCATTCATGGTAGTTACGCTGTTCTGCTTTAACTACGTAGGTGATGGTCTGCGCGACGCGCTTGATCCAAAAGACAGATAAAGAAATAGCAATTAAAAGCTATAAAAGATTAAGGAAGCAATAATGAGCTTATTAGATGTCAAAGATCTGCGCGTCGAATTTACCACGCAAGATGGTATCGTAACCGCAGTAAACGACCTGAACTTCTCACTCAACCAAGGCGAAACGCTGGGTATTGTTGGTGAGTCGGGTTCGGGTAAATCTCAAACGGTATTTGCACTAATGGGACTGCTGGCTAAGAACGGCATCATCTCAGGCAGTGCAAAGTTTGAAGGTAATGAGATTCTCAATCTACCTGAGAAAGCACTGAACAAGGTTCGCGCTGAACAGATCGCGATGATCTTCCAAGATCCAATGACGTCACTGAATCCTTACATGAAAGTATGTGATCAGCTGATGGAAGTGCTTATGCTGCATAAAGGCATGGGCAAAGCGGAAGCGTTCGAAGAATCAGTACGTATGCTGGAAGCGGTGAAAATCCCTGAGGCACGTAAACGTATTACCATGTATCCACACGAATTTTCTGGCGGTATGCGTCAACGTGTGATGATTGCAATGGCTTTGCTATGTCGTCCAAAACTACTGATTGCTGATGAACCAACAACGGCGTTGGATGTAACCATTCAAGCGCAAATCATGGAATTGCTGAACGAGCTTAAAGATGAGTTCAATACAGCAATCATCATGATCACCCATGATTTGGGTGTAGTTGCCGGTTCTTGTGACAAAGTTCTAGTGATGTACGCTGGCCGTACCATGGAATACGGCACAGTAGATGAAATATTCTATGAGCCTAGCCACCCTTATGCGGAAGGCCTGCTTAAAGCAATTCCTCGTTTGGATACCGAAGGTGAAATTCTGCCGACGATTCCAGGTAACCCACCTAACTTACTTCGCCTGCCAACAGGCTGTCCTTACCAAGATCGTTGTCATCGGGTAATGGACCGTTGTAAGCAAGAAGCACCAATTTTGCAGCCATTTGCGAAAGATCGTCAGCGTGCTTGTTTTTCTGACTGGGAGACTTGGACAAAATGAGTAAAGAATTACTATTAGATATTAAAAACCTTAAGGTTCACTTTAGCATTGCTGCCAAGTCTGCTTGGCCTTGGGCGAAACCATCAAACCTTAAAGCGGTTGATGGTGTGGATGTTCACCTTTACGAAGGTGAGACTCTGGGTGTAGTAGGGGAGTCTGGCTGTGGTAAGTCAACATTTGCACGCGCAATTATTGGCTTAGTTGAGGCAACTGAAGGCGAAGTTATGTGGTTAGGTCAAGACCTGACTAAGATGCAGGAAGTGAAGCGTCGTGAGACTCGTAAAGAGATTCAGATGATCTTCCAAGACCCACTAGCATCGCTTAACCCACGTATGTCAGTTGGAGACATCATTGCTGAACCTCTACAAACTTTCTATCCAGAGCTTTCTAAACAGGAAGTGAAAGATCGAGTTAAAGAGATGATGGCAAAGGTTGGTTTACTACCAAACGTGATCAACCGTTACCCACATGAATTCTCTGGTGGCCAGTGTCAACGTATCGGTATCGCGCGTGCACTTATCTTGAAGCCTAAGATGATCATCTGTGATGAGCCGGTTTCTGCTCTGGATGTATCTATCCAAGCTCAAGTTGTTAACCTTCTTATGGAACTACAGAAAGAGTTAGGTTTGTCTTTGGTATTCATCGCGCACGATTTGTCAGTGGTGAAACACATCTCTGACCGTGTATTGGTGATGTATTTAGGTAATGCTGTTGAACTAGGTGAATCAGATGCCTTGTTCTCAGATCCTAAGCACCCATATACCAAAGCATTGATGTCTGCAGTTCCAATTCCAGACCCTCGCTTAGAGCGCAGCAAAACGATTCAGATGTTGGAAGGTGATTTACCATCGCCAATCAACCCACCATCGGGTTGTGTGTTCCGTACTCGTTGCCCTGAAGCAACCGAGGCCTGCGCGCAAACCAAGCCAACCATTCAAGGCGATGACGTACACGCAGTATCTTGCTTGCACGTACAAGTCTAGAACCCGTTTGATACGGTTCAGCCTGTGACAGGCTTAAGCGCAACTTTTTATAGGTTGCGCTTTTTTTATGCTTACGTATTCGAGGATCTTCACCTTCATCAAATTATTTGAACAACTAAGCCAACTTCTTCTAGTTTTGAAAAAGTTTGCTTTTTTTATACTAATACCAATCGTAGTAAATAACTGCTCATCCTAGCTTGTTAAAACGCTCGATAACGGCGTTAGAATTTTTGATTGTAGAATAACTACTAACAGAAAAATTCTTCCTTGTTCTCAAGCCTTTTCTCTGCGCTATTTCTGAACATTTACTTACTGTGATTGGTATAAAAAATTTTGGATGACAGAGGTTTGGATATGGGTAAGTTAGTTGAAGGTGTTTGGCATGACGTTTGGTATGACACCAAAGAAAGCGGTGGCAAGTTTGTTCGCGAAGATGCAGGCTTTCGTCACTGGATAGAGAACAAAGCCGGTGCACAATTTCAGCCAGAAAGCGGCCGTTATCACTTATACGTATCATTGGCTTGCCCCTGGGCGCACCGAACTTTAATCTTCCGTGAACTTAAAGATCTAACCGATCATATTGACGTGACGGTCGTCTGCCCAGACATGATGAGTGAAGGGTGGCAAATGGGGTTACCTGAACCTTTATTCGGCCATACTCGTATGCACCAAATTTACACTCAAGCCAAGCCTGATTACTCAGGACGAGTAACGGTTCCTGTACTGTGGGATAAAAAGACCAATACCATCGTGAGTAACGAGTCCTCTGAAATTATCCGCATGTTCAACTCAGAATTTAATGAGTTAACAGGCAACACGGATGATTACTATCCATGGGAGTTGGCAAAGAAGGTTGATGAGTGGAATGATTATATTTATCCGAACATCAACAACGGCGTTTATCGTACTGGCTTTGCAACGACACAAGAAGCTTGTGAAGAAGCGTATGACGCGTTATTTGAGGCGTTAGACAAAGTAGATGCACATCTTAGTGAACATCGTTATCTAGCGGGTAATGACATCACAGAAGCAGACTGGAGGTTGTTTACCACTCTGGTTCGATTCGATGCAGTGTATGTAGGTCACTTTAAGTGTAACAAGCAGCGAATTTCAGACTATGTCCATATTCAGGGTTACTTAAAAGAGTTGTACCAAGTAGAGGGTATTAAAGAGACTACTGATTTCTACCATATTAAGCGTCACTACTACTACAGCCACACTGGCATTAATCCGACTCAAGTTGTGCCCAAAGGACCAGCATTAGATTTAGAGTCAGCCCATGGGCGAGGCTAGATTAATCTTAAAAGTATCAAATAACCTTAAGCGTTAGACATAAAAAAACCCTAGATAAGAATCTAGGGTTTTTGCTTTCTACAAAAGAAAAATTAGTTAATTACTTTTTCTTCAGCTTGAGCTGCTTGGTCTGCTTGGATAGCCGTTAGAGCTACTGTGTAAACGATATCGTCTACTAGAGCGCCACGAGACAAGTCATTTACTGGCTTGCGCATACCTTGAAGCATTGGACCGATAGACACTAGGTCTGCTGAACGCTGTACAGCTTTGTAAGTCGTGTTACCCGTGTTTAGGTCTGGGAATACGAATACTGTCGCTTTACCTGCAACTGGAGAGTTAGGCGCTTTAGAAGCGGCTACGTTTTCCATGATTGCTGCGTCGTACTGAAGAGGACCGTCGATCACTAGATCAGGACGTTTCGCTTGAGCAAGTTTGGTTGCTTCACGTACTTTATCTACGTCTGCACCTTTACCAGATTCACCAGTAGAGTAAGAGATCATAGCAACGCGTGGGTCGATACCGAATGCCGCAGCAGAATCTGCAGATTGGATAGCGATTTCAGCAAGCTGTTCAGCTGTTGGATCTGGGTTGATCGCACAGTCACCGTATACAAGCACTTGATCAGGCAGAAGCATGAAGAAGATTGAAGATACGATAGAAGCATCAGGAGCCGTCTTGATGATCTGGAACGGAGGAACGATTGTGTTCGCCGTTGTGTGAACAGCACCAGAAACTAGGCCGTCAACTTCACCAGCTTCAAGCATCATAGTACCTAGGAATACTGAATCGTCTAGCTTCTCACGAGCGACAACTTCAGTCATACCTTTAGCGCCACGAAGTTCTACTAGACGAGCTACGTAGTTTTCGCGAACAGATGCAGAATCGATGATCTCAACGCCAGCGCCTAGTTCAACACCTTGTTGTGCAGCAACGCGACGGATTTCGTCTGGGTTACCAAGAAGCACACAAGTTGCGATACCGCGTTCAGCACAGATAGAAGCTGCTTTAACAGTACGTGGCTCATCACCTTCAGGAAGAACGATACGCTTAGCCGCTTTACGAGCGAACTCTGTTAACTGGTAACGGAATGCTGGTGGGCTTAGACGACGAATACCTTGAGTGCCTTCAGATAGAGAATCAATCCAAGGGCCATCAATGTGGCTTGCAACGTGATCGTTAACGAACTCGATACGCTCTTTATCGTCTGCAGGAACTTCTAGGTTGAAGCTCTGTAGGTTTAGAGACGTCTGCCAAGTGTTACCTTGAGCCTTGAAGATCGGTAGACCTGACGCGAATGCTGGTGCACAAAGGTTAGCAATGCTTTCTGGAATGTCGTAACCGCCAGTCAGTAGGATTGCGCCAATCTCAACACCGTTTTTCGCAGCAAGAGCCGCAGCAACGATAACGTCAGGACGGTCTGCAGAAGTTACTAGCAGTGAACCTGGTTTGAAGTGCTCAATCATGTGCGGTAGAGAACGTGCACAGAAAGTGATGCTCTTAATACGACGAGTTGAGATTTCACCTTCGTTAACGATTTCAGCGTTAAGGTGCTTAGCCATATCAACCGCACGAGTAGCGATTAGGTCGATGCTCCATGGCACACAGCCAAGAACACGGATAGGGCTAGAGTTGAAGATTTGCATTACTTCAAGGTTCGCTTGTTGAGCGCTATCTGCATCATCGAAGATTTCAGAAAGGTCAGGGCGAGTACGGCCAGCTTCATCAACAGGTGCATTCAGTTTGTTAATAATAACGCCTGAGATGTTCTTGTTTTTAGTGCCGCCGAAGTTAGAACATGCTACTTCGATGTGCTCTTTAAGCTGAATAGGGTTGTATGTACCCGGAGTCGCAACGAATACGATCTCTGCGCCTAGTGTTTTAGCGATTTCCGCGTTCACTTGGTTAGCAAATGGGTGCTTACGAGTAGGTACTAGACCTTCGATAAGCGTTACTTCTGCATCTTTGTTGATCTTGTTGTATTGCTCAACAACAGACTCTAGAAGCTCGTCCATTTTTTCGCTACCGATCAAAGCTTCAGCTTTAGTCATTGCGATTGGCTCACCAATCTTAATGTCGCTGTTTGCGCTGATGATAGTAGACGTTAAATCAGGTTGGTTACCACCGCTGCGAGGTTGAGCGATTGGCTTGTAGAAAGAAACACTTACGCCCTTACGCTCCATAGCGCGAAGAACACCCATGCTAACACTAGTAAGACCAACACCAGCGCTTGTAGGGATAAGCATAATAGTACGGGACATTGACGAACACCTTTGACTATTGGAAATAAAAAAAGCTCAACTGCTATTCCCACCGATATTTAAATTGGGGTAGGAATAGAAGTTGAGCCCCATTTTCTTGATATGAAAAACTGACTAGCTTCGAGTGAAGCTAGTCAGGAAAATCAATTAAAGACCTGCTAGTTTCGCAGTGTCTTCAGCAATTACTAGCTCTTCATTAGTAGAGATAACCATTGCAGGGATACGGCTGTTAGCTGTAGTGATAGTACCTTCGCCGCCGAAACGTGCTTTAAGGTTAGCTTCGCTGTCAACTTCGATGCCGAAGATGCCTAGGCGGTTAAGAACCATTTCACGGATTGGGCCAGAGTTCTCGCCGATGCCGCCAGTGAAAGTGATTGCGTCTAGACGACCTTCTAGAGTTGCAGTGTAACCAGCAACGTACTTAGCTAGACGGTGACAGAACACGTCCATTGCACGAGTTGCTTCTTCTTTCTCACCGTAGTTGTCTTCAACGAAACGACAGTCAGAAGTCACTTCAGTTAGACCTGCTAGGCCAGACTCTTTAGTTAGCATGTTGTTGATTTCTTCAACAGAGTAACCAAGAGCGTCGTGTAGGTGGAAGATGATCGCAGGATCTAGGTCACCACAACGAGTACCCATTACAAGACCTTCAAGAGGAGTAAGACCCATAGAAGTATCTACAGATTGACCGTTCTTGATAGCACATACAGATGCGCCGTTACCTAGGTGACAGTTGATGATGTTAACTTCTTCAACTGGCTTGTTTAGTAGACCAGCAACTTCACGAGTAATGAACAGGTGAGAAGTACCGTGCATGCCGTAACGACGGATGCCGTGCTCTTTGTACAGGTTGTACGGTAGAGCGTATAGGTAAGACTCAGAAGGCATTGTTTGGTGGAACGCAGTGTCAAATACAGCAACGTTTTGTAGACCAGGGAAGTTCTGTTGAGCCGCTTCGATACCGATAAGGTGAGCTGGGTTATGAAGAGGTGCGAAAGTCGCAGCGTCTTGAATACCCTTAAGAACTTCATCAGTGATAAGTGCAGAAGAAGTGAACTGCTCGCCACCGTGTACGATACGGTGACCGATAGCGCCAAGGTTAGCTTTAAGCTCAGGCTTAGAAGCAAGAATAGTTTCTACCATGAAAGATAGTGCTTCTACGTGAGCTGCGCCCGCGCCTAGTTGTGCTTCATGCTTGCCGTCAAGTTTCCACTTCATACGAGCTTCTGGAAGACCAAGACACTCAGCAAGACCAGTTAGGTGCTCAGCACCTGTTTCTGCATCAACAACAGCAAATTTAAGAGAAGAACTACCACAGTTTAAAACTAAAACTAGCTTAGACATTAATGACTACCTGTTTATTTTTCTGATCGAAATCAGTTAAGGATGAAAATTAATCTCAAGAATAGTCGAAGCACATAGGCTTGCGTACTAACCTTGGTCAAAAAAACGTTAATTTCCGTATTAAAGTGAAAGCGCACTTTTTCAGAAAAAGAGGCTTTTGCATTCCTTGCAGAAGTCGTCCCAAAGTTGCTTAAATTGTAAATAAGGGCAACAATGAGATTGAGGTCTGCAAATAATAGCGATATTGTGCAAATATAACAAAAAAATTTGAAAGAATATTATTTTTCGTCAAATTTTTGTGTTTTTAGTTGATGATTTCAACTTTTTTTTAATGGGAGACTCATATGAGTAATAGAGTTGGTTTAGCGAGTAGTTTAAAAGATGGCCAAAAGTACATGGATCTCTGGCCTGTTCGAAAAGAGTTAAACGCTATCTTCCCTGAACAGCGCATCATTAAAGCCACACGTTTTGGTGTGAAAGTGATGCCAGCGATAGCTGCTATTAGTATTCTGACACAAATGGTCTTCAATAATTATCATGCGATGCCGCAAGCTGTGGTTATGGCGTTGTTTGCGATCAGCTTGCCGCTTCAAGGCATGTGGTGGTTAGGTAACCGTTCGAACACTCAATTACCGCCAGCATTGGTTTCTTGGTATCGAGAGTTGCACGAGAAGATCAGCGAAACAGGTTTTGCATTGGAACCAATGAAACCACGCCCTCGTTATAAAGAGTTGGCGATCATTTTGAATCGCGCATTTCGTCAGCTAGACAAATCTTCAATGGAACGTTGGTTCTAGCAGGTCGTCTTATCTCTCCCTCTAGTCTGAGAACAGTCATACATCATCGATAGCTCGTTCTCAGATTTGCTCCTCTTTTCTAATCGCTTCACTTGCCTTTTATTCACTTGTCTTTTATCCACATAGCCTTGCCTTTATCTACCGTGCTTATCTTGTATTCACTGAGTTTCTTAACTTTAAATCAAACAAGCCCGCTTATCCTCGCATAATTCGAACCTTGTTGTATTTTTGTTAAATATCACTTCAAGTTATCAATGGTTACTGGTAATAATGTCAATAGTGGTTTTTTTGATGTTGTTCTCTTCGAGCGAGTAATAACGAGTAGAGCTTGATTTAGGGAGCGATAATGAGTTCTGTAAGAAAGGTATTGGCAGCGGTTTTAAGCTGTCTGTTGTTGCTATGGACTGGTAATGTAATGGCGAACGTCGCCAAAGTGTCGGTTTCACAAGTTGTCGACCATCCAGATCTGAATGCGACGCGTCTAGGGCTTCTTGAAGGGTTAAGAGCCAAAGGTTACGAACCGGGAAAAAATTTAGAATTCTCCTATGAAATGGCTGATGGTAACCCCGCTCAGGCAGCAAAAATTGCCAGAGAACTAGTCAGCGAAAACCCTCATGTCTTAGTTGGCATCGCGACACCGACTTCGCAAGCTTTGGTTTCTGCGACTCGCTCAATACCGATTGTATTTACCGCGGTTACGGACCCTATCGGTGCAAGGCTTGTTAAACAATTGGATAAACCGGGACGAAATGTCACGGGCCTTTCTGACTTATCACCTATTTCCCAACACGTATCTCTTATTAAAGAGCTACTCCCTAATGCAGATTCAATCGGAGTGGTTTACAACCCCGCCGAGGCAAATGCCGTCGCGTTAGTTGGGCTATTAAAGAAGTCGGCACGAGACTTTGGTTTTACTCTGCACACTGAAAAAGCGCTAACCATCGATGATGTAGAATCAAAAACCGAATCCATTGCTAAGAAGTCGGATGTTATTTACGCACTGACAGATAACACTGTTGCAAGTGGTATCGAAGGGCTTATAGAAGCTGCGAACCGGGCTGGAACGCCAGTGGTTGCCGGAGCGACGTCTTATGTGGGTAAGGGGGCGATAGCTGGCTTAGGTCTAGACTACTATGATGTTGGGGTGCAAACCGCCGATTATGTGGCTGCTATTCTGAACGGACAAAAACCGGGGAAGCTGAGTGTTAAAACTGCACAGAGTTCGCAACTGGTTGTGAATTTGGATGCTGCTCGTGAGCTTGGTGTCACATTGCCTCAGTCTGTGATTGATCGTGCGATAGTTAGCCGTTGATGGAGTAATTGAAAATTGGGTCTCCTCTTGAAAAATGGTCGATTCATTTGATCATTTTGAGAGAAATCGACTTAATGTAAACAAAGTGGATCTACAAAGCGTGATCTACTTTGACTGATGTTATTTTTCTCGTTGTGGTCAAAGAAATTTTTCATATCTTAAGCAAATTAAATATTGCTCGAGAACCGCTATGAAACCTTTTATCTTTCATGCTCAAACCTCCGATTACTTCCACGAAAAAGAGGGTGTGCTAACCGTAACATTAGTGTCTGAACGCACTGACTGGAATAAGGTTCAGTTGAGGCATGAGCCAGATAACGAAGAGTATCTACTCGACATGGTGCAAGTTGGTACTGAAGGGCGGTTGACGCTGTGGCAAGCCTCTTTTCCTGCGAATACAGACAGAAACGTTACGCACTATGCGTTCAAGCTTGTCGATTCAAAAGGACAGTATTGGCTTGATGCTAAGGGCGTCCATAGCCGCGTTGCGAGTCGTGAGTTTCATTTTAAGTTTAATACCCAACATCGCCCACCATCATGGGTGCCGGAGCAGGTATTTTATCAAATCTTCCCTGAACGATTTTGCAACGGAAATCCGAGTATCAGTGTCAAAGCGGGCGAGTATCGCTTAAAAGAAGATACCTTAGATGTCGTAGTGAAAGAATGGGGCGAGTCTGTCGAAGGACACAATGGAACGGGCGCCGCAGAGTTCTTTGGTGGTGACCTAGCGGGTATTCATAGCAAGTTAGATTACCTGCAAGATCTAGGCATCACCGCGTTGTATCTCAACCCCATTTTTCAGTCGCCGAGCAACCATAAATACGACACAACCGATTACTACAATGTCGATACCCATTTCGGGACCAATGATGAGTTCTCTGCACTTTCAAAAGACATTCACACGCGTGATATGAAAATCGTTCTGGATGCGGTATTTAATCACACTTCGGTTGAGCACCCTTGGTTTGATAAACTGAAAGCCACTGACTCCGGTGCATATGACAACCCAGGTTCGGCATTTCATGACTATTATTTTTTCGACCCCGAAAACACTCAGCAATATGTTAGTTGGAAAAATATTAGCTCACTTCCAGTCTTAAACTTCTCCAATGTTTCCGTGCGAGAACATATATTCCACTCACAAGACTCTGTGATTAAGCACTGGTTAAAAGCACCTTATAACATCGATGGCTGGCGCTTCGATGTGATTCATATGTTAGGTGAAGGGGAGGGAGCCTATAACAACGCACATTATGTGAAAGCATTCCGTGATTCAGCAAAAGCCGAGAACCCCGAAGCCTACATCTTGGGAGAGCACTTCTTCGAGGCCACATCATGGTTACAGGGAGAGCAAGAAGACGGGTCGATGAACTATTATGGATTTGCTCACCCAGTTCGTGCGCTATTGGCAAAGCAAGACATCGCGTACGAGCCGATTGATATTGATATGTTGGCTTTTTCTGATTGGTTAGCTGAAGCGAGAGCTAAAGTTCCTTGGTTGAATCAATTATCGCAGCTAAATCAACTGGACAGTCATGATACGGCTCGACTGCTAACGCTTCTAAATGGTAACCAAGCTAAGCAAAAACTGGCGCTGACGTTACTGTTTACCTATGTCGGAACTCCATGTTTGTATTATGGGACAGAAGTGGGCTTGGAAGGTGGTCAAGACCCAGACAATCGCAGATGCTTCCCGTGGGATAAAGAAGATACTTCGCATTGGTTCCCTTTCCATCAAGCGTTGATAAAATTGAGAACAGAACGCCGCAGCTTACAAAGTGGTGCTTACCTAGAGTTATATTGTGATGCAGAGACGTTAGTGTTTACTCGTTGCCTTAGGGGTGAAAAGACACTGGTTGTGCTCAACCTATCTCAAGATGAAAAAGTGCTGTCTTTACCTGTGTGGATGCTCGGACAAGAACAAGGGAAGTTGATTGACTTACAAGATGAGTTGGTTGACTTACAAGGTAAAGTGAAGGGCGAGCCAATTGTTAATGGTGTCGTTGATCTTGTGGTCACAGCGATGAAAGCTAAGATTTATGACGTGGTAAATCGTTGAATTTAAACTGACTAAGACAGTATCCGCTAACCCTGCTTAATGCAGGGTTAGTTTTTCAAAGGAGTCAATTGTTCAATGATACGGCCTGATTCATATCAACTTACACTCTTTTACCTCGAGGAAAATGTCCATTAATGTAATAATATTAATGGAGTAAATGAAAACAGCTGATCGCTAAGAGCACATTATATGAAAGTAAACAGGCACTTTAGCCTTACCTTTGTCTTCGGGTTTCCCGCAGTGATCGCCGCGATGCTACTTGGCCTAATAGGAAAGAACCACTTTGACGCGGTAGAAAAAGACATCAGCAGCGAATTCAACCGTATTGAAGACGTGTTCAAAGGAACCACTAAAGTTGTCACCGCCCTAGACTACAGTTTCTCAAATTACTACAAATCCGGTAATCCTCTTTTCCTCGACCACAACAAGCAAGTGGTTGATGGTCTTTGCCGTATTTGGCCTATCGATAGCCTGCTTCTTGCCGATGGCAAAACTACCGACATTCCTTCCGTTGATATTGATTACATGCTGGTCGGTGAAGAATCTTTGTGTACAGAAACCAGCGGTACCTATAAAAGTGCTTCCGAGAAAATAGCGCTAGCACCTATTCTTTCATTTCTCTCTCAACTTGATGAATTCCACAATGGTGTGCATTTTATTGATAAACGCGGATACGTTATTTCGTCACCGGAAGATTTTGCTAAAGGGTTAGGAAAGGAATTACTTTCGACCATCAAAAGCCGTCCATATTGGCAAAGAACCGCTAACAACCCAGATCTACTGACTTTATCTGGCCCTGCATATCGTTTTGATTCCCTTGACCGAATTATTAGTATGACGATTCCCGTGTTCCATCAAGGAGTGCACCAAGGGATGCTCTCAGTAGATATTGATGCTGACAGGTTACTCGCGAGCTCTAATGAGCACCTAGCGGGTCGGATCGATATTATTGATACGACTTTAGCTAACCCTATTGATACGGCCACGTTCTATCACGAGATTAAGCTAGAAGGGGTCGCGTCTCATCATGCGATGTACTACGAGTTGGATCTTGCTAGCGAAGTGGAGCACTTTTTCGTTTATGAAAAAGACAGCCTAATCGTCGCTATTATCGTGTACCTGTTCTCGGTTACGATTTTCTTTTATGTTAACTCCAATATTGAACGTGGTTACTTCAAAGAACTAGCAGCTAAAGACCCAATGACCGGGTTATTGAATCGACGAGGCTTAGAAGCGTTTTGGCGCAGCGTAGAGCACGATCAACTGTTTGCCTTAACGGTATTTGATATCGACGATTTTAAGTCAATTAATGATACTCATGGCCACGATAAAGGTGATGATGTGATTCGTTATATGTCACGTCAAATTAGTAACAGTGTTCGAAGTAGTGATGTGGCAGCACGGTTTGGCGGAGAAGAGTTTGTCGTTTATATGAAAGGCGATGATCGTGAGACGCTGATAAGGACACTAGAACGTGTAAAAAATGCGGTCTGCGCGAACTCGGCCGACATTGTTCCTAATGGATTTACGGTATCTGGCGGTGTTTGTATTGTTGAAACAGAGAAAAACAAGCTTAACTTTGAAGAGATATTTAAATACGCCGATGAAAAACTGTACGTGGCTAAGACGACGGGTAAAGACCGGATCGTATTTTAGCCACGCTATGAGGTTCAATATCGCGATAAGGGGGAACTAACTCAAACGGGTTGGTGGTATTCTTCTTGATAACGTTGAAGGCGCTCTACAATGGGTGGCGCTTTTTTGAAAGTACGAATTTCTTTAAATAGTTCGTTCGCTTCAGGGTAGCCTTTACTTAAATAGACAAACCATTGTTTCACTCTATTGGGGTAGTACATGCCTTTATCCCCTTTAATTTGAAACTCGGAATAGCGGAGTAAAAGTGCGATTACTTTGTCCCATGGCATTTTCTGGTGGTTGTGCTTAACAACGTTGCCAAGATTGGGAATATTAAAAGCGCCGCGGCAGACCATCAATGAATCAACACCTGTGGCTTCTATGCAATCTTGACCATCTTGGTAGTTCCAGATTTCCCCATTAGCAATCAACGGCAGAGAGGTTTTCTCTCTTATTTGATTGATGTAATCCCATTTGATTTCACTGGCTTTATAGCCGCCAACTTTGGTTCTTGCATGCACAGTGAGTTCGTCAGCTTTTGCTTGCTCGATAGCGTCGACAATTTCAAAGCACTCTTCCGGGTGCTCCCAACCCAATCGGATTTTTGCGGACACGGGAATGTGCGCAGGGACAGCTTCTCGACAGGCGTTCACCACTTGATAGATGAGTTCTGGCTCTTTTAGTAGTGAAGCCCCACCATTACTTTTGTTTACCGCTTTTGCTGGGCACCCAAAATTAAGATCAATGCCTTTAGCGCCTAAGTTTGCCGCTTGAAAAGCATTTTCGGCCATCCAGTTCGGGTGTTGCCCTAGAAGTTGCAGATGGATTGGCACACCTGCCATGGTTTGAGAGCCTTGATGCAGCTCTGGGCAAATACGGTGGAACACATGTGGAGGAAGAAGTTGATCAACGACGCGCACAAACTCTGTCACACAGAGATCGTAATCATTGATCTCTGTAAGAATCTCACGCATTAGGTGGTCTAGTACGCCCTCCATAGGGCCAAGTATTACTCGCATGCTGCTTTACCGAAACTGAGTGAACCGAAAAATTCGAGGCGTGATTGTACGGTTTGTTAGTTAGATTGTCACTAAGGAGCGGTGTTCGCCATTTCTCGGGTTACTCTCACTTCTCCGGTAATCGGTGAATAATAGAGAATGGGTAAACGTTCAGAAGTTGTAAAGCTCGGAGTGTAATAGTAATAGCACTCGGGTGTTCCTGTATACCAACTAACAATCGCTTCATCAGAAGGAAGGATAAAGCCAGTGTCATATTGAGAACGAGCGACTAAATCAGAATCAATTAAAGAGTTCCAAAGTGCCACACATTGGTTACCTTCTACTTGCGGATCTCCTGTAGGCGGTTGTTCTCGAACTGAGATTGGAAAACCGGTTTCTGATGGATATACATCACCTTCACCATAATTCACCACTTGATCAAAAGCAGGCTCACCATCGACAAGCCATTGCGAGTGGTACATATCGATGCTGTTTCTAAATGCTGAAAACGCACCTTGCGCTAACGCTTCATGAGCGTCTCGCTGAACACCAAGAAAACGAGGCGCCGCGGTTACCGCTAATACACCTAAAATAACGACCACCACAATAAGCTCGAGTAATGTAAAACCTTGGGACCTTGATTTCATGATGAATACGCCTATATGTAACTGAATATTTCAGTGAGCGTTTTACACCCAATATTCTGATTATCAAAGCGAAATAAGTGAAATATCGACGATATTTGAATAGCAATGGTTTGCGTATGGTTATTGGCGGGAAAACAGAGGAAAGTGGTTGGCGACATCTTGGGGAGTATGGCGTTATAATATCGAAAATGCCCCAATATTCAGAGCTTTCATGACATATCAATTATTAAGCCTACCGGAATCAATCACTGACATTACTCCACAGTTCATTGAAGGTTCAATCCTTGCTTCCAACTTAGCGACCAAACCACTCGATCCAGAAGAATGGCTAGCTATCGTTGCACCTGAAACAGGTAAAGAGCTTGTAACAATCGTGACGGAACAGATTAATCGCCAGCACAACCTGATTCAGCGTAGTGAATACTTACTGACAGACGTACTTGTTGATGGTGACTTTAACGAACAATTCGCGGATTTCGCTGAAGGCTTCATGATGGTTTGGCCAACAGTGGAAAAGCAGTGGCAAAGTGTGACTGTCGCGGATGGTACTCTGCGTATGCTGCAAGCACTCCTAACAACCTTGATGCTTGGGATTGATGAAGAACAAACTCAGCAACAAATGGTTGCGGCCGGGCTCGAAAATCCACCAGCGCTTGCCGATTTAATCGATCAGATAGATCTGATGATTTCAGAGGTTGCAATGGCGGCTGATGAGGCGATGCTGGGTAATAAGTCACAGAGTGTGAACCCATTTAAAGATATCGGTCGAAACGACCCTTGCCCTTGTGAAAGCGGCAAAAAGTTTAAACAATGCTGTGGCAAAAACAGCTAATCACGGCTTGTTGAGTAAATCAGCTTGAGTAACAGACTTTCTTTAAGTGATAAAAATCTTAAGCGATAAAAAAGTCGACCTTGTGGTCGACTTTTTTGTTGTTCTAATTTGGATGATCTAGTGTTAATAGTTTTTCGATTTTACAAATTGAGATATAACCACAAAACCGAAAGCAACCAAGTTACCCGCAAAGATAATCACTAGCCATTGAGGCATTGAAAGCTCTAAGAACTGCCATACCACCTTGCTACAGTCACCGTAAGCTTCAAACATCCACGGAGCCCATTGGTTTAAAGGTGCCCAGCTAGGGAAAGTAACGAATAAATCACAGGTTGCGAAAGGAGACGGATTAAACTGGTAATCGACGTGCTCTAAAGCCAACGTCAAACCTTTGTAGGCGCCAAATCCCCAACCAGCAAGGCCTAACCAACGTGATATCGGGTTATTTGGAGCAATAGCACCAATCATTGCAGCGACACCGATAGCAAGCATAGCAACGCGCTCATAGATACACATAACACAAGGGCCAAGCATCATCACGTGTTGAAAGAAGAGAGCGCATGCCTCAAAAAAGACAATAAAAGCCAGCAGTAAAAGCCAAGATAAACGTCCCTTAGAGAAGTCTTTGAGCATTGCAAAAAAGTTCACGAATTTAATCCCGTCTATAAAATAAAAAAGCTCTGAATACTCAGAGCTTTTTATCTTGGATAAGTTTCCTAATCAACTAATATTTTTGATTAGTTAGATACACTTATTGTGTTTCGCAACACAAAATCGGATTAGTGACCACCAGAGATAACTGGAGCGACAACCTCACCAGTACGCTGAATGATCCAGCCTGCATCGTAGAACCAAGCAGTCATCGGCTCAACAAAGAACACGATACCAGCAAGGCCAACAAGAGCCAGTACGATAGTATATGGCAAAGCCATGATGACCATGCGGCCGTAAGACAGTCTAATTAATGGGGCAAGTGCCGATGTTAATAAGAATAGGAATGCAGCTTGACCGTTTGGCGTAGCAACAGAAGGTAGGTTAGTACCTGTGTTGATAGCAACAGCAAGTAGGTCAAATTGGTCACGAGTGATGATGCCTTCAACCAGTGCAGTTTTCACTTCGTTGATGTAAACCGTACCTACGAACACGTTATCTGACACCATCGATAAGATACCGTTGGCCACATAGAATAGTGCGAGCTGTGCGCCTTTATCTTCAACGTGAAGTACTGCATCGATCACTGGCTTAAACAGTCCCTGGTCAATGATTACAGCAACGACAGCGAAAAAGACAGCAAGAAGTGCAGTAAATGGCAGTGCTTCTTCAAAGGCTTTACCCATTGAGTGTTCTTCGATAACGCCAGTAAACGCCGTTGCTAGGATGATAACTGAAAGACCAATCAAACCAACTTCAGCGACGTGAAGCGCAAGGCCTACGATAAGCCAAACTGCGATTGCACTTTGAACCCATAGTTTTGCTACGTCTTGTTTTGTACGGTTTGCGCGTTCTTTGTTGTCAAATTCAACTAAGATTTGGCGAACGTTATTTGGCAGTTCTGCACCGTAGCCAAATACTTTAAATTTCTCTACAAGTGCACAAGTGATAATGCCGCAGATGAATACAGGCAATGTTACTGGCAACATACGGATGATAAATTCACCGAATTCCCAGCCTGCTTGCTTAGCAATCACTAAGTTTTGCGGCTCGCCTACCATGGTCATTACACCACCGAGTGCAGTACCTACACCAGCGTGCATAAGTAGTGAACGTAGGAAAGCACGGTAGTTTTCTAAATCGTCACGTGTAAGCTCAGAGATCTCTTCATCATGAGTATGATCGTGCGCTGACGTTGTGCCCTTACCTGATGCAACCTTGTGATAGATAGAGTAGAAGCCAACCGCAACGCTAATAACAACGGCGATTACTGTTAGAGCATCTAAGAATGCTGACAAGAAAGCAGCTGCGATACAGAAAGCGACAGAGAGTAGGACTTTGGATTGAATGCCAAGCAGGATCTTCGTGAAAATGAACAAAAGAAGTTCTTTCATGAAATAGATGCCAGCAACCATGAATACTAATAAGAGTAAAACTGGAAGGTTTGCTTGTAGCTCATGATAAACCATTTCGGGTTTGGTCATGCCAATGGCGACCGCTTGAATTGCCAATAAACCACCCGGTTGAAGAGGGTAGCATTTTAGAGCCATAGCTAGAGTGAAAATAAACTCAACCACTAATAGCCAGCCCGCAACAAATGGGTCAACTAGGAAGAAAACAAACGGGTTGATGATTAAAAAGGAAATGATGGCAAGTTTATACCAATCAGGAGCCTTACCAAGGAAGTTCTTGATAAAAGCGTTTCCGAGAGACATCGGCATGTTAATACTCTTTTATGTTGATTATGAATAGATAAGCAATACAACATTTGAGAATCGAGCTATAGAGGTTGTTAAAAACTATAACTAACAGTGACTTAGAAAAACTACATTCCATGTAATGTTCTGTGGTCTTGCCAAGTCACTCCCTTAGAAACTCAAGCACTGCTAATTTTTGAGCGCAACTCTACTCTTAGATAACATTTAGTCAACAGGAAAACCCCTGTAGCCCTAAAAATACCTCTTTTTTGTTGAGAAACGCGATCAAAGTAGCGCAAGCATACCACTTAAAATGTGATAAAAACCGACTAGAATCAATATTTCAGCGAAATGATTGAAATTAACAGAATAACGACGGTTTATATATGATTATTACAACTTAATATTGCAAATTAATAACTTTGAAATTATGACCAATCTCATTGATTTTAAAGAAAATTTGTTGTGTTAATGGTTTGTTGAAATGGTGGTTTATCGTTGCTTGCTTTTCAAACCTAGGGTGCAAACGTGTGCTGAACTTTAGAGTTTTAACTCTACTGGTGTTTTGGAGGAGTAAAATTTTTGAGGGTGTTTCCGCTGGGTGTGAACTAGTGGTATGATGAGTAAACTAGAACAGAATAATTAAATTGGATTGAAGTGTAGATGGTCATTAAGGCTAAAAGCCCGGCAGGATTTGCAGAAAAGTATATCATTGAAAGTATTTGGAATGGCCGTTTCGCTCCAGGTTCTATCTTGCCCGCAGAGCGTGAGCTTTCTGAGCTGATTGGTGTTACACGTACTACGCTTCGTGAAGTACTTCAGCGTCTTGCTCGTGATGGTTGGTTGACAATCCAACACGGTAAGCCAACTAAAGTTAACCAGTTTATGGAAACGTCAGGTCTTCATATTCTTGATACATTAATGACGTTGGATGTTGATAACGCAAGCAAAATGGTAGAAGACTTACTTGCTGCACGCACCAATATCAGCCCTATTTTTATGCGCTATGCATTTAAAGCAAATAAAGAAGCTTCTGAGCGTACGATTACTAACGTGATTGAATCTTGTGAAGCTTTACTTGCGGCACCGACATGGGATGAATTCTTAGAGTCTTCCCCGTACGCTGACAAGATCAAACAATCAGTGAAAGAAGACGCAGAAAAAGATGAAGCGAAGCGTCAAACGATCTTAGTTGCTAAAACTTTTAACTTCTACGATTACATGCTTTTCCAACGTTTAGCATTCCATTCAGGTAACCAAATTTATGGTCTGATCTTCAACGGTGTTCGTAAATTGTACGACCGTGTTGGCAGCTACTACTTCTCTAACCCAGAAGCTCGTCGCTTAGCCATGGAGTTCTACAAAGACTTGTTTGTTATTTGTGAAAGTGGTGAGCGTGAAAACTTGCCACTTGTGATTCGTAACTACGGTATCGCAAGCGCTCAGATTTGGAACGAGATGAAAACAACGTTACCAACAAACTTTACTGAAGACGACAGCTAAGTCTTTTCATTAAAGTCCTGTTAGGTTGGTTTACTTATTAAGTAAACGACGTAAAGAAAACGAAAAAGCGGCGAGATAATCAAATTATCTCGCCGCTTTTTATTTATCGATAGTTGGTGAAAACTTATCAATAGGCAGTAACTTACCCTGCAAACTCTTCTGAGTCTGGACGGTTAGTAAATTGCACGCCATTTAGAAAATCGCAAAGTAGTTGGTCTTCACATACTTTGTAGTTCTTGTTCTCTGGCTTACGGAAGTAGGCACCAATTTCGTACTTACTTAGGCTGATGCCTACCACTTCTAATATATCTAACACATCTTCTGCTTTCATGTTCAACGCAATACGTAGCTTCATGAAAATCATGTTGTTAGTCAGAGCAACTTCAGGTTTAGGTTGAACACCTTCTTTTTTGCCACGCTTAAGGTTGATAAAACCATTTAGGAATACCGCTAACTCTTTATCTTTCATCGTAGAGCATGACTTGTCGTTGTCGTCTTTTAGCCAGTTGATCACTTGGTCATGAGCAACGGTCACATCAGCTTGCTCGATAGCTTTAATGATCTGTGCATTTTTAAGGTTTAGCGCGTGTTGAATACGACGCAAGATTTCGTTGTTAGTCACTGGGGATTCCTAAAAAGGGTTTGGAGAGTAAAGAGGTGTTGGTTAGCCCGTTATCGTCGACAAACCAATTTCTACTCTACATAGCATAGTTGACGGCGACTCTAACAGAGAACGCTTATTTTCGGTAGATATAAAAAATCCCCAATGCTGATTAACTCTTTCAAGTTAAAAATGCATTAGGGATTTCGCTATGAGTGTTTGTTATCTGACTGAAGCCAGAATTACATTACACGCATACCAGGTTGAGCACCTTCGTGTGGCTCAAGGATCCACAGGTCGCTGCCGCCAGGGCCCGCGGCTAAGATCATGCCTTCAGACATGCCAAACTTCATCTTACGAGGTTTTAGGTTTGCTACCATTACGGTTAGCTTGCCTTCTAGCTCTTCAGGTTTGTATGCTGACTTGATGCCAGAGAATACTTGGCGAGTTTCACCACCGATGTCCAGTTGGAACTTCAGTAGTTTGTTCGCTTTTGGTACTTCTTCACATGAGATAATACGAGCAATACGCATATCGACTGCTGCAAAGGCATCGAACTCAATCTCGTCTGCGATTGGCTCTTTGTCTAGCTCAGTTTGGCTTGCTTGCTCTTTTTCAGCTTCTGCTTTTTCTTTCGCAGCTGCTTCTGCGGCTGCATCTTCTTTAGAAGACTCGATCATTGCTTCCACTTTCTTCGGATCAATACGGCTAAACAGCGCTTTGAACTTAGTGATTTCATGATCAGTTAGCGGTGTAGCAATCGCTTCCCACGTTAGCTCTTCGTTTAGGAAAGCCTCAGTGCGCGCCGCAAGCTCTGGCATAACTGGTTTCAGGTAAGCCATTAGCACGCGGAATAGGTTAATACCGACAGAAGAAACTTCTTGAAGCTCTTTCTCTTTGCCTTCTTCTTTCGCAAGAACCCAAGGTGCTTTTTCGTCAATGTACTGGTTAGCTTTATCTGCTAGTGCAGTAATTTCACGGATAGCGCGGCTGAACTCACGAGTTTCATATAGCTGACCGATACGCTCAGCAGCAGCAACGAATTCGTTGTATAGCTCAGGTTCTGCAAATTCAGCAGCAAGTTTGCCTTCAAAACGTTTCGTGATGAAGCCAGCGTTACGAGACGCTAGGTTAACAATCTTGTTTACGACGTCAGCGTTTACACGTTGAGTGAAGTCTTCAAGGTTAAGGTCAAGGTCATCAATACGGCTGTTTAGTTTCGCAGCGTAGTAGTAGCGTAGACACTCAGGGTCTAGGTGGTTTAAGTAAGTGCTTGCTTTGATGAATGTGCCTTTCGACTTAGACATCTTCGCACCGTTCACCGTTACGTAGCCGTGTACGAATACGTTGTTTGGCTTACGGAAACCAGCGCCTTCTAGCATTGCAGGCCAGAATAGGCTGTGGAAGTAAACGATGTCTTTACCGATGAAGTGGTAAAGCTCAGTTGTGCTGTCTTTCTTCCAGTATTCGTCAAAGTTTAGATCGTCACGCTTGTCACATAGGTTCTTGAAAGAAGCCATGTAACCAACAGGAGCGTCTAGCCATACGTAGAAGAATTTGTTTTTCTCGCCTGGGATTTCGAAGCCGAAGTAAGGTGCATCACGTGAGATATCCCACTGTTGCAGACCAGACTCGAACCATTCCTGCATTTTGTTTGCAGTTTCATTCTGTAAAGAGCCAGAACGAGTCCACTCTTTAAGCATGCTTTCGAACTGAGGTAGGTCGAAGAAGAAGTGCTCAGAATCTTTCATTACTGGAGTTGCGCCAGAAACCGCTGATTTAGGGTTAATTAGCTCAGTTGGGCTGTATGTCTCACCACAGTTATCACAGTTATCACCATACTGGTCTTCTGACTTACACTTAGGGCAAGTACCTTTTACGAAGCGGTCTGGTAAGAACATCTCTTTCTCAGGATCGAAAAGCTGAGAAATAGTACGGCTAGAAATGAAGCCGTTCTTTTTAAGTTCTAGATAGATGTGAGAAGCCAGTTCACGGTTCTCTTCGCTATGTGTGCTGTGGTAGTTATCAAAGCTGATATCAAAGCCAGCGAAGTCTTTTTGGTGCTCTTCACTAACAGCAGCGATCATCTCTTCTGGCGTGATACCCATCTGTTGAGCTTTAAGCATAATTGGCGTGCCGTGAGCATCGTCAGCACAGATGAAGTTTACAGTGTTGCCACGTAGACGCTGGTATCGAACCCAGATATCAGCTTGGATATGCTCAAGCATATGGCCAAGGTGAATAGAGCCGTTAGCGTACGGAAGCGCACAAGTTACCAAAAGTTGTCTTGGATCAGTTGCCATACTTAATAATTCGCTTTTTTGATAGGTATAAATTTTGAGAGGTAATACTACTTTATAACGTGTGATACGCCAAGGTATCAGACAAAGGATTCCCCTAGTTTTTTAGGGGTTCAGTCTTCATCTCGTGGGTGATAGCATAAATAAAAAAAGGAGCCCCAATGCGTAACTTTACTTCTAAGCAAGATTTCTGTTCATGGTTGAATGAGTTCGAGTCACCAATCCTCATCCCAGAGTGGGCGCTACACCAAAATATTGTATCGGTTGATCCGCGTGGGTCATTTGTCATTACCTTGCCTTTTGCAGCTAATCAGCTCGCGGTTGAACTGGAACAGTGGATCCACTCCCAGATTGAACAACAGCTTGTCAACACTTTTCAGTTTGAAGTAAAAGTGAAGCCGTCTGCGCTAGAAACTACAGTCGCAACACCATTGAAAGGTGTTAAGAACATTATCGCCGTGACGTCGGCAAAGGGTGGGGTGGGTAAATCGACAACTTCAGTAAACCTTGCGCTTGCGTTATCTAAATCAGGTTCAAAAGTGGGCTTGTTGGATGCGGATATCTATGGTCCATCTGTGCCTATGATGCTCGGTCAGTTGGATGCCAAGCCAGAAGTACAGAACAACAAATGGATGATGCCAATCGAGGCGCATGGCATTTTCACACATTCTATTGGCTATCTTGTGTCGAAAGATGATGCTGCCATCTGGCGTGGCCCAATGGCAGCGAAGGCTTTAGGTCAGCTTGTTAACGAAACCGTATGGCCAGAGTTGGATTATCTTGTTATCGACATGCCACCGGGTACAGGTGATATTCAGTTAACTTTGTCGCAGCAGATCCCAGTAACGGGCGCGGTAGTCGTGACGACACCTCAAGATTTGGCTTTAGCCGATGCACGCAAAGGCGTGGCGATGTTCGATAAAGTGAGCGTGCCAGTTGCAGGCTTAGTGGAAAACATGAGCTACCATATTTGTAGTCACTGTGGCGAAAAAGAGCATATCTTCGGTGCTGGTGGCGCAGAAGCCATGTCGGAAGAGTTCTTCCTCGATATTTTGGCGCAAATTCCACTGCATATTGATGTACGAGAAGACATCGACGCGGGTTGCCCAACGGTTATACGTCGCCCGGACAGCGAACACACTCGTCATTACTTAGAATTGGCTGAAAATGTAGCTGCGAAAATGTTCTGGACGGGAAAAGCGAGACCGGAAGCGATCAACTTTTCTATGGTTGATTAGAGTAGATAAGTCTTAAGGCCGTATAAATAATGTTTGGGTGAGATAAATAGCTTTTGTATTTGGCTAAAGAGCCGTTGGGTTTGTGCAAATAGTTGTACGCCAGTTATTCTAAAGCAAACGATTGTATTCATTTAATGTATAGATAACATCAATTTGACTGCAATTAGCTAGAATGGCGACTAGAATCTATGTTGTTTAGCCCCTATAATCAGGCGGTTTATCTCTTCCCACCACCAAACCATATCGGGTGCAAAATTAATGTCTGATAATAATCAATGTGTCATCGTAGGTATCGCTGGCGCTTCAGCATCAGGAAAAAGTCTGATTGCTAGTACAATTTATAATGAGTTGCGCGAGAAAGTAGGCGACCATCAAATTGGTGTTATCACGGAAGATTGCTACTACAGCGACCAAAGCCACTTGAGTATGGAAGAGCGTGTTAAAACTAACTACGATCACCCAAATGCACTGGATCATGATCTATTATGTGAACACCTACAGCAGCTAATGAGTGGCAATGCGGTAGAAGTTCCTGAATACAGCTACACAGAACACACACGTACTTCTGAAACGACTACACTTACACCTAAGAAAGTGATCATTTTAGAAGGTATTCTGCTTCTAACAGACCCGCGTCTTCGTAAACTAATGCACGCAAGCGTGTTTATGGATACACCGTTAGATATTTGTCTACTACGCCGTGTTAAACGTGATGTAGAAGAACGTGGTCGTACAATGGACACGGTACTTAAGCAATATCAAGAAACAGTACGTCCAATGTTCATGCAGTTTATCGAGCCTTCAAAACAACATGCAGACATCATCGTTCCTCGTGGTGGTAAAAACCGTATTGCGATTGACGTGCTAAAAGCGCACATTGCGAAGTTGTTGAAGTCTTAATCGAATAAAAATTTGCCTAAGTGACTCACTTAGCTTTATTTTTTACCGAATCAGTGGCACTTTTATAGTGCCACTTTCTTTTGGAATCTAAGCAAGGAATATGCGGATGAAGAAACTACTCATTTTCATAGCTGTACCAGTGTTTGTTGTCGTTGCAGCAATTCTGGCACTAGTGCTGTTAGTGAACCCTAACCAATTTAAGCCATTAATTGTCGAACAAGCCCAAAAACACACAGGCCTAGAGCTCGTGATCGAGGGCGATATCAGCTGGCAATTCTTCCCATCTATTGGCTTCGAACTTGGTCAAACTGAATTACGTAACCCTGAAGGATTCACCCAACCAAACCTGTTTAAGGTTGATACCGTTGGCGTTGATGTTTCGGTTACCCCGCTATTTAGCAACCAACTAGAGATCGGCAACATTACTCTAGATGGAGCAGAATTCTATTTAGAAACGCTTAAAGATGGTCGTAAGAATATCGACGCGCTAACGCAAGCATCAGCTCCTCAAGAGTCTGAGCCTGTAGCCGACGCAAGTTCTGAATCAACACCTGCGCCTCAAGAGCAAAGTGCTACAGACGCATCTGGTTGGACGATCAACCTTGCAGGCGTCACTGTTTCAAATGCATTGTTTGAGATGGACGACAAGCAAGCAGGTTCATTCACTAAGCTATACGATGTGTCTTTGAACCTTTCTGAGTTTGCCGTTGATACATGGACAACCGCGACGTTTGCGGCTTCTGGTGAAAACAACCAACAGAAGTTCTCTGCAAACGGCAGTGCAGAATTCAAATTAGCGGAAGGCTTCGCAAGTTACGCACTGCGTAATATTGACCTAAACGCTAAGTTCAATGATCCAGCAACGTCGATTGAGTCAGCAAAGATTGGTTTGAATACGTTTGAGTTCGATAAGGTAAACCAACTGACTTACGCTGTAATCGGCAATGCGGCTGGCCTTGACCTTGATCTTAAAGGTGGCGGTGAACTTACGGTTGATAGCGCGATTTCAAAAGTAACATTGAACAAATTAACGTTAGACTCAACATTCAAAGGCGACACGCTTCCTCAGTCTCCAATGAAAGTGGATATGCTGTCTGATTTAAGCTTCGATCTTAATAAGAGCCACCTGAGCTTTGTGTTAGAGAAGCTACAAGCTAACGCTATTGCTTTAGACGGTAAAGCAGACGTAACCCTATCTGAAATACCAAAGGTTCGTTTCTCACTTCATAGCCCGAATATCGATTTGGACGAGTTCTTAGGCTTAGGCAATACAACAGAAACAGCGAGCACAGCTCCTTCTGGTTCTGCTGGTGGCTCAACGTCAAACTCTGGTAGTTCAGCTCCTGCTAAAGAAGTGGAACCTGATCTGTCGGCTCTGAAAACGTTAGACGTGAAAGGTGACATCACTATTGATAAGTTCAAGGCGAATAACGCGAAGATGCAGAATGTTAAAACGGCATTTTCGGTTAACCGTGGTATCGCAGAGCTAACCTCATTCACATCGAATCTTTACCAAGGTTCTATTTCTGCGACCGCTAAGCTAGACGCTCGTAAAACACCAGCGACTTACACTGCTAAGAAGAAAATTAGAGGTGTGAAGGTTCAACCGTTACTGGTTGATGTAGCGAACAACGACATGCTGGAAGGCACGGGTAATATCGATGTTAACGTTAAAGGTAAGAGCCTGACGCCAACAGGAATCAAGAAGAACCTAGTCGGTACTATCGTGATTAACTTTGAAGATGGTGCGGTGAATGGCATCAATGTTGCTCAACTGATTCGAGAAAACTACGCTAAGATCAAAGGCGAAAAAGTTGAAAGCAAAGATGAGGCTCAAAAGACGGACTTCAGCGCAATGAAAGCGACACTGAAAGTTGATAAGGGTTGGGTTTCAACGAACGACTTATCGGCACAGTCACCTCTGCTACGCGTGACAGGTCAAGGTAAAGCAAACTTCATTAATGAAACGGTCGACTTCCTTGTTCGTACATCGATTGTTGGTTCGCTGGAAGGTCAGGGCGGTAAGAACATTGATGACCTGAAAGATGTGACCATCCCAATTAAGGTGACAGGCCAATGGGCTGACCCGAAATTTGCGCTTGTTTTTGATGATGTGTTGAAGCAAAAAGCACAAAAAGAGATCGACCGTGGTGTGAATAAGCTAACGGATAAGATCAAAGACGAGAAGACCAAAGAAGCGGTTGACGGTTTGTTGAAAGGTTTCTTTAACTAAACCTTTTCTAACTCGCATATAAAAGAAGCGCCACTCCTGTTGCAGGAGTGGCGCTTTTGTTTGGGTGCTGATTATTATCCGGGCTTAGTAAGCCAAGAGATTCCCTATGAGACTCGTCCCTCGTTTTAGGGAATGACGATCGGTGCTCGTCCTTTATTTAGGGGAGTAACACTGAAGCGTCGTCATCCTCGAGAGGGAAGAATGACCGAGTCGGGGATCTCTAGTTGAATGCGATTACCAGTCAACGCCTTGAAGCGCTTTCACACCCGATTCGAAAGCGTGTTTCACGTTACGAACTTCAGATACCGTATCCGCCATCTCTGTAAGAGTACGGTGCGCGCCACGGCCAGTAATAATTACTGACTGCATTTTAGGACGGTTATTCAGAGCTTCTACCACTTCATCCAGTTCGATATAGCCATAGCTCACCATATAAGTCAGCTCATCAAACAGAATCACGTCAATGGACTCATCAGCCAACATACGCTGACATTCTTTCCAGATACGTTGTGCGGCTTCAATATCTTTTGTTTTGTCTTGGGTTTCCCATGTAAAGCCAGTCCCCATTACTTGGAATTCAACATCCAGCTTTTGGAGAACGTTTTTTTCGCCGTTGTCCCAAGTCCCTTTCACAAACTGAGCGACTGCACACTTCTTACCGTGACCGACGGCACGAGTTATGGTGCCAAAACCGGATGTTGATTTACCTTTACCGTTACCAGTGATAACCAATAACAGGCCTTTCACTTCTTGTGCTGCAGCCACTCGTGCATCAACTTGTTCTTTTACTTTCTGTTGTCTTGCTTTATGGCGTTGTTCTTTGTTGTCTTCGGTCGACATAACAAATCCTTTTAAGTTGTGATTGCACCTATCATAGCCTAACTTAACGATAGCAAAAACCATCGGAAGAACAGGTGATTACGGATGAAAAAGATACTCGTTGTTTGCATGGGGAATATTTGTCGTTCGCCAACAGGTGAAGCGGTGCTTAGAAAGAAAGCTCAACAGATGGATATTGATGTAACGGTCGACTCCGCGGGGACGATTGGCTTTCATCAAGGTAACCCACCAGATTCACGTTCTAAGTCAGCAGGTGAGAATCGTGGCTACAGCTTCAAAGGTATTACGTCTCGCAAGGTAGTGATGAATGATTTTGATGAGTTTGATTTAATACTAGCCGCAGATAAGGCGAATTTAGATGATTTAACGAATCAGTGCCCAGCCCACCTTCAATACAAACTTGCGCTATTCTTGAGCTTTGGAGAGTCACAATATCAAGAGATACCGGATCCTTATTATGGTGAGGGAAATGGCTTTGAGTTGGTGTTGGATTTAATCGAAGAGTCTAGCGAAGCGATACTGGGTTCAATGTAGCGTAGAGGCTGTGTTCTTGGTTGGGCGATAAAGTATCAAGGTTCATCGATATAAAAAAGGCCGACATCGAATGTCGGCCTTTCTAAATCTAACTTAAAGCTACAGCTAAGATTACTTAGACATTACTTTGTAGATTGGGTCTTCTGCAACGTTCGCTTCAACTAAGCTACCGGCTTTGTGCAGCATAGCAACACAGTCTTGGCTTAGGTGGCGAAGGTGAAGTGTCTTACCTAGTGCAGCGTAACGGTCAGCAATCGTGTCGATCGCTTCAATTGCAGAGTGGTCTGTCACGCGTGAGTTGGCGAAATCAACGATAACATCTTGTGGATCGTTGTATGCGTCAAACAATTCAAGGAAGTTAGCGGTTGAACCAAAGAAGATTGGGCCGTTAACTTTGTACTCTTTAGAGCCTTCAGCGTTAACTGATTTGTCTGCGTAGATGTGTTTAGCATGTTGCCATGCGAACATTAGTGCTGAAGCAACAACACCCACACCAACAGCGACCGCAAGGTCCGTTAGTACTGTTACCACGGTAACCAGAACGATAACGAAGAAATCTTGCTTAGGAACGCGACGCGCAAGTTTGAAGGTTGCCCATTCAAACGTACCGATAACAACCATGAACATTACGCCCACAAGTGCTGCTAGAGGAATCATTTCAATCAGTGCAGAACCAAACAGGATGAACATCAGTAGTGCGACTGCCGCTACGATACCTGAAAGACGACCACGACCGCCTGAGTTTACGTTGATCATCGATTGACCGATCATCGCACAACCACCCATCGCACCGAATACAGAACACGTTACGTTAGCCATACCTTGACCAACACATTCACGGTTAGATTGGCCACGAGTGTTTGTCATTTCGTCTAGTACCGTTAGTGTCAGTAGAGACTCGATCAGGCCGATAGCTGCAAGGATAATTGCGTATGGCAGGATGATCTGAAGTGTCTCGAAAGAAAACGGAACTGCAGGAATAGAGAACGTTGGTAGAGAGCCCGCTAGCGTAGCGGCTTCGTCACCAGACATAGTACGTAGGAAGTCAACAACAGTACGAGTTTCAAGATCAAGGCCTACAACCAAAGCCGTTACCGTTACAATAGCTACCAATGAAGAAGGTACTGCTGTAGTGAGTTTAGGTAGGAAGTGGATGATACCCATAGTGAGTGCGACTAGGCCTAACATCAGTGTCATTTGACCGCTTGGTAACCAAGTTAATGCACCCGTTACGTCTGGCGCTTTAAATTGACCAAGCTGAGCTAGGAAGATCACAATTGCCAAACCGTTCACGAAACCAATCATTACTGGGTGTGGAACGATACGGATAAATTTACCTAACTTGAATACACCCGCTGCAATTTGCAGAAGGCCAGCCAGCATAACGGCTGCGAATAGGTATTGAACGCCATGGGTTGCCACTAGGCTCACCATTACAACGGCCATTGCGCCAGTTGCACCAGAAATCATACCTGGACGACCACCGAAGACGGAAGTGATTAAACCTACGATGAATGCTGCGTAAAGACCAACCATTGGGTCAACGCCAGCAACAAAGGCGAATGCTACGGCTTCAGGTACCAGAGCTAGGGCTACTGTAAGACCTGAAAGCACGTCATTCTTTACAGAGTGCTTTGAAAATTGTGGGAATTCGAACATGTTTGCTCAGCTATGCTAAAAATGGATTTACCGACACGAGTGTATTGCGTAGCCAAACAGTGATGGAAAAGAGCGGCAATAGCGAAGTGTCGAAAAGATAAGTGCGCGAATGCTACCCAAAAATGTGACTAAGTTCAAGGTTGAACCTAACTTTGAGTAATATATCTGTTAATTTTTATTCGATTAGTAGATATGAAAAAGGCTGCTTTAATAAGCAGCCTTTGATTCTATTTACTTGTGATTATCTATCAGTAATCGCTAGTAGTTTGGCTTAGTCATACCTGCGCCAGCTTGGTTCGACGCTGCTTGACTACCTGCACCTTTCGGTACAAAACGCTCAGTGCGGAACGGAGCTGCAACAACTTCAATCTCTTTGATCTCTTGTGGACCAGGAGCTTTAGTCATTGGTGAGCCTGCTTGCTTCTTAGCAACCGTTGCTTTTGGTGCAGCTTGAGGAGCTTCTGTTTTTACAACAGGCGCTTCTTCAACTTTTGCACTTTCAGCTTTAGGTGCTTCAGCTTCAACAACTGGTGTTGTCTCTTCTACTGCAACAGCCGCTTCGACTTTCGTCGCTTCTACAATCACTGGAGCTTCAACTTTCTCAGTTTCAACAACCACTGGTGCTTCTTCAACGACTACAGGAGCTTCAGTTACCTGAGCTTCAGAGCGAGTTTCTTCAGCAACAACTGCGTCTTCACGAGAGATGATTACTTTACCCATAGCTAATTCAGGACAAGCAAAACCGCCAGCCATCACTACGTTGCTTTGAGGTGCATTCTCTTGAGCTGTATTTTGCTCTTGAGCTTGAACAGCAACTTGAGTTTCAGTAGCAACTTGAGCTTCAACAGCAACGTCCATTTCAGCCACTTCAGGTTTTGTCTGATTGTGGTGAGGTTTTGGAATGAAGCGAGGCATCACTTTACCCATAGCCATCTCAGGAGAAGCTACACCACCTTTACGTAGGCGGAATGGGTTAGGTCGACGATCACGACCGCGACGACGACGTTGACCACTTGCACGTAGGTGACGTGGAGAACGACGGTTACGACGTTGCTTCGGCTCTTCCTGTTCTGTTTGCTCAGCATTTACTTGAGTTGCTTCTACTTGTTCCACAACTTTTTGCTCTTGAGCTACAGCTTGTTCGTGATTTGCTGTTTGTGCCTTTTGCTCTTTTGAAGCGTTATCGGCATTGTTGTCAGCTTCTGCTTGAGCTTGCTGGTCTTTAACTCGAACTAGTTTGTTCAGCTTACGACGTTGACGACGCTCTTTAATTTTCACAGCTTTTGCTTCAGGCTTCGCCTTTGGCGCTTCTGGTTTATCAGCTTGAGCTTCTGCCGCTAGCTGTAGACCTTCTTCTGCTAATTTAGATGGTACTTGCTCTTCTTGTTGCTTCTGCTCATCACGTGGCTTATTGCGACGATCTTGCTTAGGCTTACGAGGCTGACGAGTTTGCTGTGGAGCTGCTTCTTTTTGCTCTTCAGGTTTCTCATCACGTACAGGTTTACGACGGCGTTTGTTGTCACGGTTTTCGTTGCGATTGTCGCCACGTTCATTACGTTGTTCGCTACGGTCACCACGCTCGTTACGTTGTTCGCCACGGTCACCACGTTGGTTACGACGGCGGTTGTCGTTACGATCACGGCGTTGACGGTTACCGTTGTTGCGATTGTTCTTAGGTTTTTCTTCTTGCTTCTCTTCTTCTTTCTTCTCTTCTTGAGTTGAAGAGCCAAATAAGAAGCTACCGATAGCTTTGAAGAAACGGCCAATTAGGCTAGGTTCTTGCGTTGCAGCTGGTTCAACTTTCTTCTCTTCAACAGCTTTAGGAGCTGGTGCAGGAGTAGGTGCTGACTGAGCTGGAGCCGCGAAACCTTTCAGAGCAGGCTCTTCGATCTTCTTAGGACGAAGAGTCTGTTCTACTGGTTCTTTGCTTTCTGCTTCTTTTAAAGCTTCTAGCTTGGTAGGCAGCAAGTAAGAGAGTAGATCGAACTCTTCACCTTCACGAACACGGATAACCTCAAAGTGTGGCGTTTCCATGTCAGAGTTAGGAACAACAGTGATCTTAACTTCTTGGTTCTTCTCGATGTGGTTTACTGAGCGACGTTTTTCGTTCAGAAGGTAAGAGGCGATTGGAACAGGCACAACAGCAAGTACTTGTGCTGTGTTGTCTTTCAGAGCTTCTTCTTCAATCAAACGTAGAACAGAAAGTGCTAGAGATTCGTTATCACGAACAACACCAGTACCTGTACAACGAGGACAAATGTGGTGGCTTGCTTCTGCTAGTGATGGGCTCAAACGTTGACGAGACATCTCTAGAAGACCAAAGCGAGAAATACGACCAATCTGAACACGTGCACGATCTAAACGAACGGCATCACGTAGACGGCTTTCAACTTCGCGTTGGTGGCGAACCGGAGTCATATCGATGAAGTCGATAACAACAAGACCACCTAGGTCACGTAGACGTAATTGACGTGCAATTTCATCGGCTGCTTCTAGGTTAGTGTTTAGCGCTGTTTCTTCAATATCGCTGCCCTTTGTTGCACGAGCAGAGTTGATATCGATAGAAGTTAGAGCTTCTGTTGGGTCGATCACGATAGAACCACCAGACGGAAGACGAACTTCACGTTGGAAAGCTGATTCGATCTGGCTTTCAATCTGGTAATGGCTAAATAGTGGCACTTCACCATCGTATTTCTTAACGCGATTCATGAAATCTGGGCGTATTAATTGAATGTGCGCTTGTGCACGTTCAAAAATAGTATTGCTGTCGATTAGAATCTCGCCAATATCACGACGTAGATAGTCACGAATCGCACGAACGATAACGTTACTTTCTTGGTGAATAAGGAAAGGAGCTGCATTTGAATCAGAAGCTTGCTTAATAGCGCCCCAGTGATTCAATAGAACGTTCAAGTCCCACTCTAGCTCTTCTGCACTTTTGCCAACACCTGCTGTACGCACGATTAAGCCCATGCCTTGAGGAAGCTCAAGAGTGCTTAATGCTGCTTTCAGTTGAGTGCGTTCATCACCTTCGATACGACGAGAAATACCGCCAGCACGAGGGTTATTAGGCATAAGAACTAAGTAACTACCAGCCAAAGAGATGAAAGTTGTCAGTGCAGCGCCTTTGCTACCACGTTCTTCTTTCTCAACTTGTACGATTACTTCTTGTCCTTCTCTTAGCACTTCTTTAATGCTAGGACGGCCTTGGTATGTATAACCTTCAGGGAAGTATTCGCGGGCAATTTCTTTAAGAGGGAGGAAACCGTGACGTTCTGCGCCGTAATCAACAAATGCCGCTTCTAGGCTTGGTTCAATACGGGTAATACGTCCTTTGTAGATATTCGCTTTCTTTGACTCGTGACCTGGACTTTCGATATCTAGATCGAACAGTCGCTGGCCATCAACCAAAGCGACACGCAACTCTTCTTTTTGAGTTGCGTTAATTAACATTCTTTTCATTTAGAAATTCTCATTGTCTTTTCTTATTTTCATCATTGGTCTTATCGCTTTATTCGTTTCTCATGGTGCCAGATCCCATGGCTTTATCGGTGCAGCCTCCCGGCTGGAGTAGGGATGCTCTGGGGCACGTCAGTCATCATAGGGAGTTAGCCTATGATCCGCGATGTGGCGGTGAATACTCAACATGAGTGTACGTGAGTAGAGCGATAAGGAACTCAGTTGACCGTGTCTTACGCCGATTGCAGCACTGTCTAATCTGAGTCATCTACTCATTTACTTGCTTATGAATGGTTAGCTGTTTAAATATTAGTCAATCCATTGATAGCAGCTGTGAACTATAGCAGTGGTCGGTAAACACAGCAATCTGCTTTGTCGTAATGCGGTAAAAAAAACAGTTTTTGTTTGGGTTTTGATAGCTCTAACTCACTGTCTATAAATAATTTATCAATTGATATTTTAATTTGCAGGAAGCTTGGTGCTTTTTTGTTCGAAGAATCAAAGAAATATAGAACTTCAATGACCTTTTAGGGATAGATCGGCAGGGATTATAGATAAATAAGTTCAGAATAGGGTTAAGAAAATCTCAATTATCAAAAGTGACAGTGATACAATGACCCAATGAGCGAAATTAGAACCCAAGTCCAATTTGTCGACATTGACGAAGATATGGCTGGTCAGCGTATTGATAACTTCTTACGCAACCAATTAAAAAACATCCCGAAAAGCATGATTTACCGAATCGTGCGTAAAGGCGAAGTCCGCGTAAACAAAAAACGCATCAAGGCTGAATACAAACTAAAAGCAGGTGATTTAGTTCGTATCCCGCCAGTCACTATTGAAGAGAAAACAGAAGAGAACGTGCCAAGCACGAAACTCAATAAGGTTTCTGAATTAGAACAGTGCATCATTTATGAAGATGATCACATGCTGATTCTGAATAAACCATCAGGCACTGCGGTTCATGGTGGTAGCGGGCTAAAGTTTGGCGCGATTGAGGCATTGCGTGCACTTCGCCCTGATGCTCGTTTTCTTGAATTAGTGCACCGTATCGATAGAGATACGTCTGGCATTTTGCTTGTTGCTAAGAAGCGCTCTGCGCTAAGACACCTTCAAGCACAGTTCCGTGAAAAAACGGTTCAAAAATACTACTTCGCTTTAGTGATGGGCGAATGGAAGAACAGCTGTAAAGTGGTTAATGCCCCTTTATTGAAAAATGAAGTAAACAGCATTGTTCGCGTTAACCCGAATGGTAAGGCTTCTGAAACTCGTTTTAAGGTTTTGGAAAAATTCCAAGATGCGACGTTAGTTCAGGCAAGCCCAATTACCGGCCGTACGCACCAAATTCGTGTGCATGCTCAATACACTGGCCACCCAATTGCTTGGGATGACCGTTACGGTGATCGTCGTTTCGATGCTTATACGGGTAAAGTAGGATTGAATCGTCTGTTCTTACATGCAGCCAATATCAAGTTTACCCACCCGGGTAGCGAAGAGAAGGTGGATATCTCGGCGCCAATGGAAAAAAGGCTAGAGAGAGCACTCACTGGTTTACGTAAGCTTTAAGAAGATACTAGATACTAGATACTAGATACTAGATACTAGATACTAGATACTAGATACTAAAGGGTTAGCTGTTTCTAGCCTTACCTATCTACTAACAAAAAAGGTTGACGAAATTCGTCAACCTTTTTTGTTTTCATCTGTTGTAGAAGATCCCCAACTCGCTCGTTCCTCGCTCTTGAGGATGACGACTTTTTAAAGTCAGGTTCTACATCATGAGCTGATTGGATAATGTAGCTATCTTCGTCCTTCCCTAGACTGACGAAGGAAGGAGTAGGGAATCTCTAGCAAAAGAGAGGGTATCCGTTATAGTACGCTCATTCCTTGCGCTTCTAACATATCAACCAGATCGATCAGAGGTAAACCGATCAAGGTATTCGGGTCTTTACCTTCCATCCGTTTAAATAGCGCGATACCTAACCCTTCACACATAAAGCTGCCCGCGCAGTAATAAGGCTGTTCTTTCTCAACGTAAGAAATGATCTGCTGCTGTGTTAAATCACGGAAATGCACGATGAAGGTATCTAAGCGAGTGTCGGCTTTATTGGTTTCACTATTCCATACGGTTATCCCAGTATAGAAAGTGATGCTTTTGCCGCTTTGGCGAGATAGCTGCTCAATCGCTTTTTCACGAGTGTGTGGTTTACCAATGATTTCTCCATCAATCACACACACTTGATCGGAACCAATCACTAGGCTTGGTTGTTCGGTAGTACAAGACTTGGCTTTTGTCTCGGCAAGACGCATCACTAACTGTTGAGGTGTCTCTTCTGGAAGTGGTGTTTCATCGCAGTCAGGCTTCGCTGTGACAAAGTCTAACTGTAGTTTTTTGAGGATCTCTTGCCTAAATGGAGATGTAGAAGCTAAAACTAGTTGGTAATTTCTCATTTTAATTTACAATTCGTGTAAGCATTTAGTTCAGGATAACGTAACTTATCCTGCTATTCATAATGCTCTGAACAGGAAAGGTAGGAAAGTACATTTTTTTTGCCATTTCCTTTGACTAAACACGATTTGGAAGATAAGATTCGCGCCCTATGCAAAAGGAAAAAATACCGCGTACAGTTGATCCGGCAAGAACGGCTCAAAAACGACTCGATATGGATGGTATCATTCAAGTCAGTCTTTTAAAGCGTTTAACCGAAACAACTGAAGGCGTAAAACGTGACGCGCAAGTCTCAATGTCATTTGGGCTTGATGAACAACGATTAGTCGTTATCTCTGGTAAAGCTAACGTCGAAGTCGATTTAGAGTGTCAACGTTGTAATGAGGTTTTCGCACATGAGTGCGATGTCCAATTTACTTATACTCCTGTTTACAGCGAGAAAAGTGAAGAGGAAGCACCGGAAGAGTACGATTTGGTAGATCTGAACGAGTACGGTGAGTTAGACCTGATTCAATTAGTTGAAGACGAGTTCATCCTTGGATTGCCACAAATAGCAATGCACGACGATGCGAAATGTAGCGTTAACTCAAATAACTTGGTGTTTGGTGAACTTCCTGAAGAAATTGAGGAAGATAAAAAGCCGAATCCATTTGATGTTTTAAAAAACTTAAAGAAGTAACTTATTAGTAAGTATCTTTAAGAATTTACATAGGAGTAGGGTCAATGGCCGTACAAAAGAGCAAGAAATCACGTTCAATGCGTGGCATGCGTCGTTCACACGATGCGCTAACTACAGCTGCACTTTCTGTAGACGCAACTTCAGGTGAAACTCACCTACGTCACAACGTGACTGCCGAAGGTTTCTACCGCGGCAAAAAGGTTATCAACAAGTAAGGTTGACCTTTGCAAAATCTAACCGTTGCGCTTGATGCAATGGGCGGGGACTTCGGTCCTCGTGTAACAGTGCCTGCCGCCGTGCAGGCACTGTCGTATTTCCCAGAGCTAAAAGTCATTCTCATAGGTGATCGAAATGCGATCACATCTCAATTATCTTCATTAGGTCGAATGCCTGATTCTCGTTTGAGTATCCAGCATTGTGATCGAGTCATTTCCAATTCTGAAAAACCTTCACTAGCCTTGCGTAATAGCCAGGGTAGTTCTATGCGTGCTGCTATCGATTTGGTTGCCGAATCACAGGCTGATGCTTGTGTGAGCGGTGGTAACACTGGCGCACTGATGGCGTTATCTCGTTTCAGACTCAAACTCCTTCCCGGTATTGATAGGCCTGCATTGGTTTCAGCTTTGCCTACTGCTTCTGGCAACCGTACATGGATGCTTGATTTAGGAGCGAACGTTTCTAGTGACGCAGATTCACTGTTTCAGTTTGCTGTAATGGGCAGTGCATTAGCGGAACAACATTTAGGTCGCGCTCCACGTGTCGCTATCTTGAATATCGGTGCCGAAGAAATCAAAGGCAATGACCTTGTGAAACGATGCGCGGAAATGTTGTCTAATACTCAGTCTGTGAACTTCATAGGCTATATTGAAGGTAATCAATTACTTCAAGATGCTGCTGATGTCGTCGTATGTGATGGTTTTGTGGGCAATGTCTGCTTAAAAACGTGCGAAGGTACGGCTCAGCTCTTTATTGATAAGCTAAAAACGCGCATGATGGCTTCAACAATAAAGGGTTGGATCGCCAGAATGTTGTTTTCTGAGCTATTTACTGAATTAAAAACCTTGAACCCCGACCAGTATAACGGCGCAAGTTTGTTAGGATTGCGCGGCATTGTCATTAAAAGTCATGGAAGTGCTGATGTGTCTGCAGTCGTCAACGCGATTGGTGAAGCAGTACACGAGGTCAAACGACAAGTCCCCAGCCGCATTAGCGATCGTTTGGAAGCGGTTTTACTCGAGAGGCATTATTAGTCTTCATGTATAGCAAAATTTTAGGTACTGGCAGCTACTTGCCATCTCAGGTGCGTACTAACGCAGACTTAGAGAAAATGGTAGAGACTAGCGATGAGTGGATCGTTGCTAGAACAGGTATTAAAGAGCGTCGTATTTCAGCGGAAAACGAAACCGTTGCGGATATGGCGTTTTACGCTGCTGAGAATGCCATTGAGATGGCAGGTATCGACAAAGAAGATATTGATTTAATCATCGTTGCGACAACCAGCAGTAGCCATACATTCCCGTCTTCGGCATGTCAGGTACAAGGTAAGCTTGGTATCAAAGGCTGCCCTGCGTTTGATTTAGCTGCGGCGTGTTCTGGCTTTGTCTATGCACTGTCTGTTGCTGATCAACATATCAAGACTGGTATGTGTAAAAACGTTTTGGTAATCGGTGCGGATGCACTGTCAAAAACCTGTGATCCGACTGACCGCTCTACTATCATCTTATTTGGTGATGCTGCAGGCGCGGTGGTTGTAGGCGCAAGCGAAGAGCCAGGTATTTTGTCTACCCACATTTACTCTGATGGTAAATATGGTGAGCTTCTAAGCTTAGAAGTTCCAGAGCGTGGCGGTGATGCAGACAAATGGCTGCACATGGCGGGCAACGAAGTATTTAAAGTGGCGGTAACTCAGCTTTCTAAGCTAGTTAAAGACACATTAGCGGCGAACAATATGGATAAGTCAGAGCTTGATTGGTTAGTTCCACACCAAGCGAATTACCGTATTATCTCGGCAACCGCTAAAAAGCTGACGATGTCGCTTGATCAAGTTGTGATTACTCTTGATAAGCACGGCAATACGTCGGCAGCTACCGTACCAACGGCCCTTGATGAGGCTGTTCGCGACGGGCGAATTAAACGTGGTCAAACGCTTCTACTCGAAGCATTTGGCGGCGGCTTCACTTGGGGTTCTGCGTTAGTTAAATTCTAACCCCAAGCGATAATCAACAAACAAGGCACATAACTTATGTGCCTTATTCAATTTTTTGCTTTGCTTAAAGGAAAATTACAATGAGCAAATTTGCTATCGTATTCCCAGGCCAAGGCTCTCAAGCTATCGGTATGCTTGCTGACCTAGGCGAACAGTATGATGTTGTTAAAAAGACATTTGCTGAAGCTTCAGAAGCACTTGGTTACGATCTATGGGCATTGGTTCAAGATGGTCCAGTAGAAAATCTAAATGAAACTTTCCGTACTCAACCGGCTCTACTCACTGCGTCTGTTGCAATCTGGCGCGTATGGCAAGAGCTTGGTCTAGAGCAACCTGCAAACCTAGCAGGCCACAGCCTAGGCGAATACTCTGCACTCGTGTGTGCGGGTGTTATCGACTTTAAAGAAGCGATCAAGCTGGTTGAGCTACGTGGTCAACTGATGCAAGAAGCGGTTCCTGCGGGTGTTGGTGCAATGTACGCAATCATCGGTCTAGATGATGAAGCGATTGCTAAAGCGTGTGAAGAAGCGGCACAAGACGAAGTTGTGTCTCCAGTTAACTTCAATTCACCAGGCCAAGTTGTTATCGCGGGTAACAAAGCAGCAGTAGAGCGTGCTGGTGCACTATGTAAAGAAGCAGGCGCTAAACGTGCTCTTCCTTTACCTGTATCTGTGCCGTCTCACTGTGCCCTTATGAAGCCTGCAGCAGACAAGCTAGCGGTTGCTCTAGAAGCTCTAGAGTTCAACACACCGGCACTGCCTGTTATCAATAACGTCGATGTTATTGCTGAAACAGACCCTGCAAAAATCAAAAGCGCACTTGTTCGTCAGCTATACAGCCCAGTTCGTTGGACTGAAGGTGTACAAGCGATGAATGAGCAAGGCGTTGAAAAGCTACTAGAATTAGGCCCAGGTAAGGTTCTTACTGGTCTAACAAAACGTATTGTTAAAACTATGACAGCTGCTGCAGTTAATGACACTGCATCACTAGACGCTGCTAAGTAAATAACCAATTAATAGAGAAGTTATGATGAATTTAGAAGGCAAAGTTGCACTAGTTACAGGCGCAAGCCGTGGCATCGGTCGTGCAATCGCTGAGCTTTTAGTTGAGCGTGGTGCTAAAGTTATCGGTACTGCTACGTCTGAAGGCGGCGCTGCTGCAATCAGCGAGTACCTTGGTGAGAATGGTAAGGGTCTTGCTCTTAATGTCACTGATGTTGACTCAATTGCTGCTACACTGAAAACCATCAACGATGAATTCGGTGCGATTGACATTCTGGTTAACAACGCAGGTATCACTCGTGATAACCTTCTCATGCGTATGAAAGACGATGAATGGAATGACATCATTGATACTAACCTAACGCCTATCTTCCGCATGTCTAAAGCTGTATTGCGTGGCATGATGAAGAAGCGTCAAGGCCGTATCGTAAACGTTGGTTCTGTAGTAGGTACTATGGGTAACGCTGGTCAAGCTAACTACGCAGCAGCAAAAGCTGGTGTGATTGGTTTCACTAAATCAATGGCTCGTGAAGTTGCGTCTCGTGGTATTACAGTGAACACTGTAGCGCCAGGTTTCATCGAAACAGACATGACTAAAGCGCTAAATGATGACCAACGTGCAGCAACTTTGGCGAATGTACCAGCAGGTCGACTAGGTGACCCTCGCGAAATCGCTGAAGCTGTGGTATTTTTGGCGTCACCTGCGGCAGCTTATATCACAGGTGAAACACTTCACGTCAATGGCGGTATGTACATGGTGTAAATTATGTGCAACATTTGTGCATGATTTAAGTCAAGATCATACGTAATTTCGGTTAAAATCGTGAAAATTGTGGTTTGACCAGAAAAGTTGACCTTGCAACTTTCAATAGATTGAATAAACTACGGAAAACATCGCATAAAGCGAACTCTGTAAAGGAAAAGAAAAAATGAGCAACCTCGAAGAACGCGTAAAGAAAATCATTGTTGAACAGCTAGGTGTAGACGAAGCTGAAGTTAAAAACGAAGCTTCTTTCGTTGATGACCTAGGTGCAGATTCTCTAGACACAGTTGAGCTAGTAATGGCTCTAGAAGAAGAATTCGACACTGAAATCCCAGATGACGAAGCTGAGAAAATTACTACTGTTCAAGCTGCTATCGATTACGTAACTAGCGCTCAGTAATAATCTCTCCCAGGCGGTCACCTTGACCGCCTGTGTTTTATCTAACTCATCTATCCTCATCTTAAATCACCTCAATCCCCGGAGTGTAATATCGTGTCCAAGCGTCGTGTAGTTGTCACTGGCATGGGTATGTTGTCGCCGGTAGGCAACACTGTAGAATCTTCTTGGAAAGCCCTGCTAGCTGGTCAAAGTGGTATCGTTAATATCGATCATTTTGATGCAACCAATTTCTCAACTCGTTTTGCAGGTCTAGTTAAAGACTTTAACTGCGAAGAGTATATGACTAAAAAAGATGCTCGTAAGATGGACTTGTTCATCCAGTACGGCGTCGCAGCAGGTATTCAAGCTTTAGATGATTCAGCCCTAACTATTACTGAAGAAAACGCTCCTCGTGTAGGCGTTGCTATCGGTTCTGGTATTGGTGGTCTTGGTTTGATCGAAGCCGGTCACAAGGCTCTAACTGAAAAAGGCCCTCGTAAAATCAGCCCGTTCTTCGTACCGTCGACGATCGTGAATATGATTGCGGGTCACATGTCTATCATGCGTGGCCTACGCGGTCCAAACATCGCGATCTCTACAGCATGTACGACTGGCCTACATAACATTGGCCACGCGGCTCGTATGATTGCATACGGCGATGCTGACGCAATGCTAGCGGGTGGTGCTGAAAAAGCATCTACACCACTAGGTATGGGCGGTTTTGGTGCGGCTAAAGCATTGTCTACTCGTAACGATGAGCCTCAAAAAGCTTCTCGTCCATGGGACAAAGGCCGTGACGGCTTCGTTCTTGGTGACGGTGCAGGCATGATGGTTCTTGAAGAGTATGAACATGCTAAAGCTCGTGGCGCTAAGATTTACTGTGAGCTAGTTGGCTTCGGTATGTCGGGTGACGCTTACCACATGACATCTCCAAGTGAAGATGGCTCTGGTGGTGCACTAGCAATGGAAGCGGCTATGCGTGATGCTGGCATTACTGGTGAACAAATCGGTTATGTTAATGCACACGGTACTTCGACTCCTGCAGGCGACGTAGCGGAAGTTAAGGGCATCAAGCGTGCTCTTGGCGAAGCAGGCAGCAAGCAAGTCTTGGTTTCTTCTACGAAATCAATGACAGGCCACCTTCTAGGTGCTGCAGGTTCTGCTGAAGCGATCATCACAGCGATGTCTCTAATTGATCAAATTGTTCCACCAACAATCAATTTGGATGATCCTGAAGAAGGCTTAGATATTGACTTAGTACCCCACACTGCGCGTAAAGTTAGCGGTATGGAATATGCTGCATGTAACTCATTCGGTTTCGGTGGTACAAACGGCTGTTTGATCTTCAAAAAGATTTAATCATCTTATTAAAGATGTAAACATTCGTAGATAGTCATAATTAGACTTGTTTTTAAACGGCTTGATGCTTTAGCATTGAGCCGTTTCTTTTTATGGGGAAAAACATGTTTTGGGTTGATGGAGAAAGCCAGCAAACTGTCGATATCTTGGATCGTTCGTTTCAGTACGGGGATGGTTGTTTTACCACCATGCTTGTCCAAGAGGGTCAGGTTCAGCATTTTTATGATCATCAATGTCGTGTCGACGAATGCCTTAAAGCGTTACGTATACCAACACTTGATTGGGATGTTGTTAGCCTTTGGATCGATAATGCACTTCAACATATCCAAGATAACGATCTTCATGGAACAAAGAGCCTTTATGGTTCAAAGATCCTCTATGATACAAACAAGCCTCATAATCAAAAAGCTGGGATAAAGCTACACGTTAGCCGTGGGGTCGGCGGTCGTGGCTACAGTACCAAGAATATCGCCAAGCCAACGATAACCATCAGTACATTTGATTTCCCTAGTCATTATTCAGCGTGGCAAGATTCTGGTGTAGAACTCGGTATCTGCCAACAAGCACTAGGTTTGAGCCCATTGCTCGCAGGCCATAAGCACAATAATCGTCTTGAGCAGATCTTGATGAAAGATGAAATGGATCAGGCCGATGAAGTTGATGGTGTAGTTCTTGATATCTCGGGCAATGTGATTGAAACCACCATGGCTAATCTGTTTTGGCGCAAAGGTCAGATGATATATACACCTCAACTCACGCAAAGTGGTGTGGCGGGGGTTATGCGTAAGCAAGTGTTAACCGCGCTGAATCAAGCTGAACTTTCCGTTACAATTAGTGACTACTGCTTATCTCAACTCATGCAAGCTGATGAGATTTTCATGACCAACTCCATCTTAGGGGTTGCCCCAGTTACCCGTATTAGTGATACCCAATTCAACATTGGAACCGTTACTCGTAGCCTTCAAGGACAACTAAACTCGTGATCAAAAAGTTATTTATTTTTATTACCTTGTGCTTTATCGCAGCCGCTGCTGCTGGTTTTTATGTTTACAACCAAGCGCAAGATAACCTGAAACAAGTTATTCAATTAGAAAAACCGCAGGTGGTTACCGTTGCTTCAGGTAGCAGCTTTAACCGTGTTCTAGCACAGTTGATTAACGAGGGGCTTTTTGAGGCTTCTCCTTACGAGAAATTAATTCGTAAGTTACATCCTGAGCTTGTAGACGTAAAAGCGGGTACATTCCTGCTTGAACCCGGTTTAACTCTAGAGCAGGCGCTACAAGTGCTTGTAGAAGGTAAGGAGCACCAATTTACTATTACGTTTGTAGAAGGCAGTCGTTTTGACGAATGGCTTGTTCAGCTACAAGAAAGCGAATTCATCCAGCAGACGTTGGATGGTGTCTCTGAACAAGAGATCGCTGTAAAGTTGGGTATCGAAAATGAAAAGCTAGAAGGCCTTTTCTTAGCGGAAACATACCACTACACCTACGGCACAACGGATTTAGATTTGTTGAAACGTGCCCACCGAGATCTAATGAACGTGGTCAATGATGAGTGGGAAAATAGAGCCGATAAACTGCCGCTTAAATCGCCATATGAAGCGCTAATTCTTGCGTCTATCATTGAGAAAGAGACTGCAGTAGCGTCAGAGCGTGAACGCGTGTCTTCTGTGTTCGTTAATCGCTTGAACAAGCGTATGCGTCTGCAAACTGACCCAACGGTTATCTACGGCATGGGCGACAGTTACAAAGGCAATATACGTAAGAAAGACTTACGTACTCCAACGCCATACAACACTTATACAATGAGTGGTTTACCACCGACGCCTATTGCAATGGCGGGCAAAGCGTCTATCAATGCTGCGCTGAATCCAGAGAAGAGCAACTACCTGTATTTCGTTGCGAGTGGAACAGGCGGTCACGTATTTTCAAAGAGTTTGACTGAGCATAACCGTGCAGTACGAGCTTACTTAAAGCAATTAAGAAAAAACAAATAAAGAAATAATTATGAATCAGTCGAAATTTATCGTAGTTGAAGGCCTTGAAGGTGCTGGCAAAAGTACAGCAATCAATGCCATCGTTGAGACATTAAAAGCATCGGGTGTTGAAGATATCGTCAATACTCGTGAGCCGGGTGGCACTGTCTTAGCTGAAAAGATGCGTTCATTGGTTAAAGAAGAGCACGAAGGTGAGAAGCTTCAAGATATGACGGAACTATTGCTGATGTACGCGGCACGTGTTCAATTAGTAGAAAACGTCATCAAGCCCGCATTAGACAGCGGTCAATGGGTATTGGGTGATCGCCATGATATGTCTTCTCAAGCTTATCAAGGTGGTGGTCGTCAGATAGCACGTACTACGATGGAATCACTGAAAGCAACCACGCTAGGCGGCTTTAAGCCAGATCTAACGCTATATTTGGACCTAGACCCTAGAGTAGGACTAGAGCGTGCCAGAGGCCGTGGTGAGCTTGATAGAATTGAAAAAATGGACATCTCATTTTTCGATCGTACGCGTGAGCGTTACTTAGAAATTGCAGGGCAAGACGATTCTGTACTCGTGATTAATGCGCAGCAAGAAATTGAGCAAGTAGCCGCTGATATTAAAGTCGCGCTCAGTGCTTGGCTCAATAAACAGTAGGTAGTCATGGCTGAAGTGTATTCTTGGCTCACACCGGTATGGAGTGAGTGGAAAAAAAGTCTCGATGCAGAGCGTTTTCCTAACTCTGTGATTGTTAATGCACCGGAAGGGCTCGGCGTTGATGCGCTGATTAGCCAACTTACCGATGCATTGATGTGTACTAATTACGAAAGCGAGTCGTGTGGATTTTGCCACAGTTGTGAATTGATGAAGTCGGGGAGTCATCCGGATTTCCATGTGATTGAACCTGAGAAAGAAGGTAAATCGATTACCGTTGACCAAGTACGTGCGAGTAACCGCTGGGCTCAACAATCGTCCCAGTTAGGTGGTTTGCGCGTTATCTTGCTTAACCCTGCAGAGGCGATGAACGAATCGGCGTCGAACGCATTGCTGAAAACTCTAGAAGAGCCATCAAGTAAGTGCATCTTCATTCTTTCTACTCGTAACAGTAATCGCTTAATGCCAACTATTATTAGCCGCTGTCAGCAATTCAATGTGGTTAGCCCACAGTTGGATACTGGATCGACTTGGCTAGATGGGGAGGTAGGTAAAGCGGTTCCGCAGTATATTCTAGCGCTCAATGACAACGCGCCTTTGAAAGCGAAAGCCATGTTTGAGCAAGGCGGTGTTGAAGCCTCAACAAAAGTGCTCGATGGCTTTGTCAATGTAATCAAAGGCACTCAACCTGACATGCTGAAGTTTTCCACAGAGCTTAGTAAAGATCCTTTGGTTCAACTAGGCTGGCTATGGCACTTACTGTCTGACGTGCAAAAGCTGCATTTTGGTTTGGCGAATCAGGCGATGACTCCGAGTGCGAAAGCTTTGGTTGAGGTAATGTCTTATCAAAGTGCTTACGCAGCATCGAATAAACTGTTGATATTGATTGAGCAGTTAAAGCAACACCCCGGGCTCAATACGGAGCTACTCATAATGAACTGGCTGATTGCCACTTGCGAGGAAACATGTTCGTAGATTCCCACTGTCATTTGGACAAACTGGATTACCAAGATTTACACACCAGTGTAGAAGACGTGGTTAATAAGGCGAAGGCAGCAAACGTAGACCAACTGCTTTCTGTCGGTGTGACATTAGACTCGTTTGAAAATATGCTTGAGATGATCTCGCCGTTCGATAACGTTAAAGCTTCTTGTGGCGTTCACCCTCTCGATGTAGAGAGCGATTTCTGTCTAGAAAGAATGCGTGAGTATGCGAGCAATCCAAAGGTTGTGGCGATAGGTGAGACAGGCTTAGATTATCACTACCAGCCAGAGACGGCAGAACTACAACAGCTCAGGTTCAAGCAGCACGTTGAGTTGGCTGTTGAGCTTAATAAACCTTTGATCATCCACACGCGTAACGCGCGTGAAGATACGTTAGCTATTTTACGCGATGGTGGAGCAGAGAAGTGCGGTGGTGTGATTCATTGCTTTACTGAAGATCAAGCGTTCGCCGAAGCGGCAATGGAATTAGGTTTTTATATCTCGATCTCAGGTATTGTGACCTTTAAACAAGCCACAGAACTTAAAGATGTTGTGAAAAACCTACCGCTAGATAGGTTGCTGATCGAGACGGATTCGCCATACTTGGCTCCGATTCCATATCGAGGTAAACAGAATCAGCCTGCATATGTGGTCGAAGTGGCGGCTTATATCGCGCAGTTGAAAGGGCTGTCAATGAAAGAGGTTGCTGAACAAACAACCAAAAATTACCGAAAACTTTTTTTGCGATAAAAAACTAACTAAACAAATAAAAGGGAGCGAAAGCTCCCTTTTTGTGTTTTTGATCACCAAAAGTACGTTTTTTTTTAATGTTTACTAATTATGTTGAACTTGGGAGCACTATTTACACTATTTGTAATTTTGTTACTAAAAATAACATTAGCTCCTATTTTATTTACCCAGTAAAATAATACACCCATCAAAAAATATATTTATATTTCAATGATTTAATGTCTTGTAAAGCATTGCATTTCTAGATTTGACATGTGATCCAAGACGTGTTTTGAAACTAAATTTCGTAAGTGACTAGAAAGTTAGTTCCGCATCAATATATATTTAGCGGCAGAAAATATAATGCAATACATGGTTACATTTTCACTGGGTGCTAACATATAGGCTACGGGGGTGTGCCGTTAGAACCCATATAATTATTTTATCTTTATCAGGAGCATAAACATGTTTAAGAACCTTTTTGCTAACCTGCAGAAAGTTGGTAAGTCTCTGATGCTACCAGTATCAGTTTTACCAGTTGCGGGTATTTTGCTAGGTGTCGGTGCAGCAGACCTTCCTTTCATTCCAGAAATTGTTTCAAACTTAATGGAACAAGCGGGTGGTTCAGTATTCGGTCAAATGGCACTACTGTTCGCAGTAGGTGTAGCACTTGGCTTTACTAATAACGACGGTGTAGCTGGTCTAGCTGCTATCGTTGGTTACGGCATCATGACTGCTACACTTGGCGTAATGGCTGGTGTAATGGGCGTTGATAAAATCGATACTGGTGTACTAGGTGGTATCCTAGTCGGTGGTGTTGCTGCTTGGGCATTCAACCGTTTCTTCCGTATTCAACTACCAGAGTACCTAGGCTTCTTCGCTGGTAAGCGTGCCGTGCCAATCATCACAGGTTTCTCTGCGATTGGTCTAGCAATCCTACTATCTGTAGTATGGCCACCAGTTGGCGGCGCTATCTCTGCGTTCTCTGATTGGGCTGCTCACCAAAACCCACAAGTGGCGTTTGGTATCTACGGTATCGTTGAGCGTTCTCTAATTCCATTTGGTCTTCACCACGTTTGGAACGTACCTTTCTTCTTTGAAGCTGGTACTTGTGTAAACGCTGCTGGCGAAACTCAAAACGGTGTTCTGACTTGTTACCTAGTTGCTGATGACGCATCTCGTGCAGCGGGCAATGGCTTCGGTCAGCTAGCTGGTGGTTACATGTTCAAGATGTTCGGTCTACCTGCTGCTGCAATCGCAATTGCACACTCAGCTAAGCCTGAAAACCGCGCTAAAGTGATGGGCATCATGGCTTCTGCTGCGTTGACTTCATTCCTAACGGGTATCACTGAACCAATCGAATTCTCATTCCTATTCGTTGCTCCAGTACTGTACGCAATCCACGCTCTACTAGCTGGTTCTGCATACGTTCTTGCGAACACTCTAGGTTTTGTACACGGTACATCTTTCTCACACGGTCTAATCGACTTCCTAGTTCTATCTGGCAACGCGTCTAAGATGGGCCTAATGGTTGTATGTGGTATTGGTTACGCTGCAATTTACTACATTGTATTCCGCACTGTGATTAAAGCACTTGACCTTAAAACTCCAGGTCGCGAAGACGAGTCAGAAGACGACATCGTTGCAACTGGTACAGAGCTTGCTGGTGAGTTAGTTGCTGCATTCGGTGGCAAAGCGAACATCACTGGTCTTGACGCTTGTATTACTCGTCTACGTGTTGCAGTAGCTGATACAGAAGCTGTTGACCAAGACAAACTGAAGAAACTAGGCGCAGCTGGTGTTGTTGTAGTTGCTGGTGGCGTACAAGCTATCTTCGGTACTAAGTCTGACAACCTTAAGACAGACATGGATGAGTGGATTCGTAACAACGGTTAATTCACTGATTCAATAAATTGAAAGGAGGCCGAAAGGCCTCCTTTTTTGTTTTCTGCAACATAAAGACCTTTCTACGTTTCATCTTTTCTAAATCAGTGAATTACCACTTAACTCGATGTGTTGTTACTCGTTCTTGATCGTTTAATGGCTGCGATCTTTAACCAAGTGATGACATCTTTAGCTATGATTCAAGTAACCTACCGTTTTTTCAAAACAGTCTGAGAATATTATGAAACATCGTTACTTGATCGGCCTTATGTGTTGCAGCGGAGCCTCGTTTGCTCACGCTTCTGAAGCTCCAGATTTAGAAGTTGGACTAGCCATCGACCAAGACCTGAGTGTCGTTGTGGAATTTGATCAGAAATACCGTGCTACGATTGGCAATGACGGCGCTGCATTTGACTATATTTTTAAGCGTGGTCAGTTTGAAACTGAAGCGCCTTTAAGTTGGTATGTTGGTGCAGGTGCTTGGGCTGAATGGAATGACGACTTTGGTTTGCGTTTGCCGCTAGGCGTGAAAGTGAATTTCTATGAAGGTTGGAATGCTTACGCACAAGTTCACCCTGAGCTCGACATGTACAAAGGTGTTGAGTTACAAGTAGGCGGCGCACTAGGTGTGACCTACAAGTTCTAAGTTGAACTGAAAACCGTTTTTATAATGAAAAAGCCAGCATCAAGCTGGTTTTTTCATTTCCTTAGAATACTTCTAGTCTAAAGACTTATTGATCCAATATGGGGACTCAACCTAGAAGGTAAAACTCAATCCAACATTGGCTTGGAATTGGTTCATCCAGTCAGTATCAAAGCGGATGATGCAGTCTTGGCCATTGCTCGGTACGTTACAAACACCGGAGGTGTCGTTGTCGACCACAGTACCTAGCCAACGTACTTGTGTATTTAACGCTAAGCGGTCACTGAATTTGTACTCTAAGCCACCAAAGATAGAAGTTGAGAACCCATATTTATCTTTCGCCCAATCTACATCAACGTAAGAAGCACCAAGACCTAACCCTAGATAGCCTGACAACGCAGATGAAGCAGGGTAGTAGATACTACTTTGAAAGTGCAGGTATTGAATTGAGGAGCTTAGATTGAGCGTTTCTAACTCAGAGCTCTGATTGGAATAGAAAAAGCCGATACGACCTTTCTCAAGCGGAGTTTCAATGGCGAAGGTGAAGTTTTCTGAACCTTCCATATCATAAGTATTACCATCCTGGTCTTCGACGCTACCACCACCTGTATAACCAATCATCGGAGTGATAATAATTTCCGGTGCTGCATACAAGTTTGAAGCGGAAATGAGCGCAACAAGCGCAATCATATTTGCTTTGTTATTCATGAGTATATCCTTATCCATACACTTACTAATTGTGATGGTTACATCAATATTGTGCGACTAATTTCGACGATTCTTGAAGATACTTCACACACCTGATAATACTTAAATAGAGACTCGACAAATTAATAATAAGCCAGAGGTGCTTATGGACCATAATCTGAAAAATGCGCTACAAATAACAGTAGTAATCTACACCATCATTCTTTCGTTTGGCTTTATTGCGATTGGTAGCTAATACCATCTATTGCGAGGCTGAGTTTTTATACTCAGGGAATAATGAATAGTGGGATTATAACCAATATTGATTCGGCAATAGACTTAGATTACTACGCTAAGTTTATTGCTGGAAAAACAGCACTGGTTGCCCAAGGCGGCGGACAGCGAAGTATTTTTACGGCTGGTGTGCTGGACGCATTTCTTCTTTCTAATTTTGACCCTTTCGACGAATTCTTTGGCACCTCAGCGGGTGCGCTTAATTTGTGTGCCTATCTGTGCCGTGATAAAGGGCTAGGTCGTTCTTTCGTTCTCGATTTAACGACGGCTCCAGAATTCTTCAATCTTTTCTCTTATATACGAAAGCGACAGAACTTAGGTTTAGAGTGGGCCTTAGAACAGATCATGGCTTACCCATACAAGCTTGATCTTGATTTGGGACGACAAACCTTAGGTGATCGCCATTTCTCTGCGGCAGTAACGGATTCTAAAGATTTACGAGACCATTATTTTCCTCTGATGGGAGAAGACTGGTACAAAGTGATGATTGCGACCTGTGCCATCCCTCGTCTGTACAATGATGAAATCTTCATTGGTGACAGTGCTTATGTTGACGGTGGCGTGTCTGCGTCTATTCCTGTGCAAGAAGCATGGCGTAGGCAAGCTCGATCGATAGTCGTGATACGTACTGAGCCTGTATTGGAAGAGGGAGCCGAGCTATCCAAGGAGATTCAAGGTAAACATGCCTTAATGAAAGCACCTAAGCCTATATCGGCTGAGGAGTTGGAATGGTTCCGTGAGTCGTTTGATAGTGTGCAAGATCATTGGCAACAAAAAGTAGAACAATGGAAAACCGATTGGACGTCATTCTTTCAGCAGCAAATTCTCCGTTCAAAGGAGCAAAAGCGCGATAGAGGGCACCTTGATCTGCTCAATGGTGGACGATGGCTATTTGGTGCTGATGATATTTATCGTTTAAGTCATTTGATTGGCGATAAGTTTGATTCTGGCTTAGCTGACATGTTGATGGTTCATTATCAGACCTACTCATTAACTCAGAACTTTTTGAACTCTCCACCGGACGATGCGTTTGTTGTTCAAATTGCACCCAGCAAACCGCTTAAGTCGAGCTCTTTGATGAGTGACAAGGAAGATTTGCTGTACGATTACGACTTAGGTTTAGAGGCGGGTTACCGATTTGTAGAAACCTATACTTCAACGGAAAACGCTCGCAGCTCACATATGCCACAGTTGGCGACTTGCGCTGCTGATAAGTAATATTCGAAATTGCTAAATAATATTCGAAATTTATAAGTAATACTCGAATTTGAAAGTTAGTACGTAATGAGCTAACAAGGTTCTGAAGTGAAAAAGGGTTACTGAACTTAGTTCAATAACCCTTTTTTGATCTTGGCTGGGTCGCTGATCAACGAACTGACCTAATCAAACACTAACTGATTAAGTGACAGGCAAGATTCTCATGCAGTTGGTTGAGCCCGCCACGTCCATAATGTCGCCTTGAGTGACGATCACGAGATCGCCAAACTTAAGATGCTCTTTCTCTTTTAGGCAAGTGAGCGTAGATAGGGCAATGTCAAAGCTATCCTCGGCTTCTGTCTCGAAGTAGATAGGTGTCACACCGCGGTACAAGGTGCAGCGATTAAGTGTTCCTTCGTTACGAGACAGCGCGTAGATAGGCATATCTGCACTTAGACGAGACATCATCAATGCAGTACGGCCTGACTCGGTGAGAGTGACTACGCCCTTAATGCCTTCCATATGGTTTGCAGAGTAGATGGTTGCCATTGAGACAGTTTCTTCAGCGGTGACAAAAGTACGGTCAATACGGTAATTAGATTGGTTATTAATGCCCGCCATTTTCTCTGCGCCAATACAAACTTCTGCCATCGATTTTACGGTTTCAACCGGGTAATCACCGGCAGCGGTTTCACCTGAAAGCATGACCGCATCTGTTCCATCAAGTACCGCATTGGCAACGTCCATCACTTCGGCACGGGTTGGCATTGGTGCCGAGATCATTGATTCCATCATCTGAGTTGCGGTGATGACGGTTCTGTTAAGCGCTCTAGCACGGCGTATAAGCTGTTTTTGTACTCCGACCAATTCAGGGTCGCCAATCTCTACTCCGAGGTCACCACGAGCCACCATGACCACATCTGAGGCCATTATGATGTCATCCATGTTCTCAACAGTGGCAACGGTCTCTGCTCGCTCTACTTTTGCTACAAGGTGAGCTTCTAAGCCCGCTTCACGTGCAAGCTGACGAGCGTAGTGCATGTCTGCGCCGTTGCGAGGGAAAGACACTGCGAGGTAATCCACTTTGATTTGGGCTGCGGTGACGATGTCGCGCTTATCTTTTTCTGTTAGCGCTTCTGCGGAAAGGCCACCGCCTTTTTTATTGATGCCTTTGTTATTTGACAGTGGGCCGCCAATGATCACTTCTGTATGAACGCGACAGCCTTCGACTTCGGTCACTTTCAGCTGAACACGACCATCGTCGAGTAACAGGATGTCGTTAGCTGAAACGTCGTTAGGTAGTTCTTTATAATCAAGACCAACCGCTTGTTGGTTGCCTGCACCTAAACCTAGGCTACTGTCGAGAGTGAATTTGTCACCCACAGCAAGTTGGATTTTGCCATCTTTGAATGTCGATACTCGAATCTTGGGGCCTTGTAAGTCACCGAGAATAGCGATTTGAGTGCCAAGTCTTTTTGCAATTGCTCTGACGTTTTCTGCGCGTTGTATATGGTCGTCGCTGGTGCCGTGAGAGAAGTTCATGCGGACGACATTGGCACCGGCTTTGATGATCTCTTCAAGCACGTTACCTTTATCAGTAGAAGGGCCTAGCGTTGTGACGATTTTCGTTTTTCTTAATTCGGCTGTCATGAATACTCCTAGAGTGAGGCCAAGTAATCTTTTAAAAGACTGAATTAAGTATATGCATTAATTGATTATTTATTGGGAGCTAGGGAGATATTTCATTATTTGTCTCTAATTATTGAATTCAGGGCTCAATAACGATGTTTTATTCTGAAAATTAAGTCTCAATTTATCGATTTTGGTGTTAATTTTCCTCGAACTATTTGACTCGATACACAAAGATTCATGTATATACGTGATACTGGTCACGGCGATATACCAAGTGACTTCACAATTACTTCGCAAAGTAAAAAAATTAACTCGTTGATGATTTCTGGAGCGTAAAATGTACATGGCTCAACCGGGCCATATTGATCATATCAAACAGGTCAATGCTGGTCGTGTATATAAACTAATTGACCTTAAAGGTCCTATTTCTCGTATCGATCTGTCCAAGCAAAGTGAGTTGGCTCCGGCGAGTATTACTAAAATTACCCGTGAACTCATTGAAGCTCACCTTATTCACGAAACGACGGTTCAAGAAGCCACGACTCGTGGGCGTCCTGCTGTCGGTCTGCAAACCAATAACGAAGGTTGGCAGTTTCTGTCGATGCGTCTTGGTCGCGGATACTTGACGATCGCGCTCCATGAATTGGGCGGCGACGTGCTTATCGATACCAAGATTGATATTCATGAACGTGACCAAGATGATGTGCTTGCGCGTCTTCTACATGAAATTGATGAATTTTTCCAAACCTATGCTGAGCAACTCGATAGGGTAACAAGCATTGCGGTTACGCTACCGGGTCTTGTGAATTCTGAGCAAGGTATTGTGTTGCAGATGCCGCACTACAACGTTAAAAATTTAGCGTTGGGTCCTGAGATTTACAAAGAAACGGGTCTACCTGTCTTTATTGCCAATGATACCCGAGCTTGGGCATTAGCAGAGAAGCTGTTTGGCCACTCACAAGATAACGATAATTCAGTTCTTATCTCGATTCACCATGGTGTAGGTGCCGGGATCATCCTTGACGGCCGAGTGTTGCAAGGTCGCCACGGTAATATCGGTGAACTTGGGCATATCCAGATCGATAAGCAGGGCAAACTTTGTCATTGTGGTAACCGAGGCTGCTTAGAAACAGTCGCGAGTTCTCAGGCGATCCGTGATCAAGTGAAAGAGCGACTGGCTAATGGTGAAGCATCGTCATTAACTGTGTTTGAAGATATCACTATTGAACAGATCTGTGCTGCCGCTGCTGATGGCGATCCATTGGCTGTTGAAGTTATTGAACAGCTAGGTCGTTACTTAGGTGCCGCGATAGCGATTGTGATTAACCTTTTTAACCCTGAGAAAATCTTGGTGGGTGGTGTTATCAATCAGGCTAAAAGCGTGTTGTACCCTGCGATTCAAAAGTGTATCGAAGAGCAGAGTTTATCGGTTTACCATCAAGATTTAGAGCTGGTGGAATCTCGATTCTATAAACAAGCAACCATGCCTGGTGCTGCGCTTGTTAAACAAGCCTTATATGATGGCCAACTGTTAATGAAAGTTGTTGAAGGTTAACTCCTTATATTCGTCTTTTAGCCTCACCCGAAACCTTTCCATGTACTTAAGCTTTGTATAACATCATTTGTTGTACTTAGTTTAAGCATTCTGTGCATTGGCGCTTTGCTTTAACCTATTGAAGTAGGCTATTGTAGCCACAGTTATTATTTGTCACTAAGGTGTTGTATGTCTGGCGTTTTAAATTCGGTTGATCAGAGAACCAAACTGGTCGGTGAAAACCGTCTGGAGCTCTTGTTATTCAGCTTAAACAGTCGTCAACTTTTTGCGATTAACGTATTTAAAGTGAAAGAAGTCCTAAAAGTGCCAGTACTCACTCGCTTGCCGGGCTCTCACCACCATATTACGGGTGTTGCGTCTCTACGTGGTGAATCGGTGCCTGTTATCGATTTGCGCAGCGCGATTGGCTTCCCACCGTCACGAGATGAGACTCAAGAAAATAACTTGATCATCACGGAATACAATCGAACTGTACAAGGTTTCTTAGTTGGACAAGTGCGTAATATCGTGAATACGACGTGGACTGAAATTCAGCCGCCTCCAAAGACAACGGGTCGTGCCAATTACCTGACGGCTATCACGCATATTCAAGAAGAAGAGCAGCACAAGATCGTTGAGATTATTGATGTTGAAAAGGTACTCGCTGAAATCATCGATTATGATGTTTCGATTTCTGACGGTGTATTAGATGAGCAACTTGCCAATGAAATGGTTGGACGCAATGTACTTATCGTTGATGACTCTTCAACCGCGCGTAACCAGATTAAAGGTACCTTATCGCAACTGGGTTTGAACATTATTGAATGTTGTGATGGTTTAGAAGCACTGACCTTACTTAAGGGCTGGTGTGATGAAGGTAAAGACATCAATCAAGAAATATTGTTGATGATCACCGATGCCGAAATGCCTGAAATGGACGGCTATAAACTGACGCATGAAGTGCGTACGGATCCAAGAATGCATGACCTGTTCATCACGCTAAATACTTCATTAAGTGGAAGTTTTAATGAAGCTATGGTTGAGAAAGTAGGGTGTAATCGCTTTATTTCTAAGTTCCAACCGGACCTTCTGGTTGAAGTGACTCAAGAGCGAATGCGTCAGATTTTATAATTAAGACTGCTGTACGGTTATTTTAAGTGACCTTATGGAAAACGTTTGCTAATATTCATGCAGCATATTTTTCTTAACGAAATATGCTCAACTACTAGCGTAACTTTTCACACACAATCTAAGGTAGTTCCTCTTAATGATATGGTTGACTTCTAAAGTCGTAATGACTTTGAGCTTATTACTGTATAGGGAATTTAAGAAAAGACGTACGGAAGCTGAAGTTGAGTCATAACTCAACAAATTGAATTGAAGGGAAGCTGATGCTTCCCTTTTTCGTTTCTTTCCTTTTTCGTTTCTCCGTCTATCGTTTATTAGTCAATGAACGATAGAAAAACAGTTGATACATCGCTAATGAAAATCCCGAGACTTGGTGTTCAAGCCAACAATCTCCTCGGTAATATCGATGAGCTTACCCGCGATAACATGCACGACTTCCCCTTCTTTTTCTAATATCCCTTGTACCTTTAAAGCCTTGGCTGTGAGATAAGCTTGTTGTTGGGCGCGCGCGGTGGCTCCCCAGACCACAACATTAATATTGCCTGTGTTATCTTCCAATGTGACAAAGGTGACCCCAGCTGCGGTGCCTGGTGATTGCTTACCCGTGACTAATCCGACAACGGTGACCATGGATTTGTGTCTTTGTTGTATTAAGTCCTTCATGTGTGTGAATCGACCTAATCGATTGGCTTCTTCGAGCACAGTGATTGGGTGTTTGTTTAATGAAATCCCGACACTGGTGAAATCTTCGAGTAGATCTTGCATCTCACTGGGTTGATGCAATGAGAGCTCGCCATTATCATCTTCTGCATAGTCATCGACTTGGTTAAACAAAGGTAGATCAGAGGCTGAGTCCATCATTGCCCAGCGAGTCTGGAAGCGGTCTCCCGAGACGTTATGTAGCGCATTGGCCGATGCCAGTAGCTCGATATCTTTCTTATTCATCGATAACTGTTTCACCTGGCTAGGGTGGCGATAACCGGATTGTGGACGATTGGCGAGCACGCTTTGAATCCCATGTTCGCTGAATCCTTTGATTTGTCGCAGCCCTAAGCGAATCGCTAAACCATTCTGATGTTCAACGACTATGTGGTTGTCTTGTGAGGCGTTCACACATACTGGAAGAACCTCCACATTGTGCCGTTGTGCGTCTTGTACCAACTGTGAGGGGCTATAAAAACCCATAGGCTGACTATTCAGTAAAGATGCGTAGAAACATTCTGGGTAGTAACATTTCAACCAAGCTGAGCAATACGCTAATACTGCAAATGAAGCCGAGTGGCTTTCAGGAAAGCCGTACTCGCCAAAGCCGCATATCTGTTTAAAGATCTGTTCGGCAAATTCTGTCTCATAGCCACGTTTTTGCATGCCCTCGATAAGCTTGTTTTTAAACTTAAAGACGTTGCCATTTTTTTTCCAAGCGGCCATCGCGCGTCTGAGCTGATCCGCTTCACCACCTGTGAACCCTGCAGCGACCATCGCGAGTTTAATCACTTGCTCTTGAAAGATAGGTACACCCAAGGTGCGCGACAGTACCGATTCCACATCTTTAGATGGATAGCTGATTGGCTCAATACCATCTCGGCGTTTTAGAAACGGATGCACCATATCGCCTTGAATAGGCCCTGGGCGTACGATAGCGATTTGAATCACCAAGTCGTAATAAGTCCTCGGTTTAAGCCTTGGTAGCATGCTCATTTGCGCTCGTGACTCAATTTGGAAGATACCGACCGTGTCTGCCCGTTGAATCATGCCGTAAACCTGAGGATCGTCTTTGAGGCGGGTGATCTCTGCGATCGTTAGCGAGCGACCATGAATGCGTTTGATTAGGTCGAAACATTTACGAATCGCAGAGAGCATACCCAGAGCAAGCACATCGACTTTAAGCAGTCCCAAGGTTTCTAGATCATCCTTATCCCATTGAATTATGGTTCGTTCGTGCATTGCGGCATTCTCGACAGGAACCAGTTCATACAAAGGCCCAGAAGAGATCACAAAGCCACCGACGTGTTGAGATAAGTGACGTGGAAAACCGATGATTTCATTGACCAAATGGATAAACTGCTGACCTTTTAAAGAGTCAGGTTGTAGTCCTAATTGAGTTAATTGTGCCTGCCACCCTAGGCTTTTGTCCCTACGGTTGGTGTTCTTGATGAAGTAGTCGAGCTGGGTTTCTTGTAGCCCTAATGCTTTACCGACATCTCTTACCGCACTTTTAAAGCGATAAGAAATGACCGTTGCGGCAAGCGCAGCGCGTTCTCTACCGTATTTTTGATAGATGTATTGGATGACTTCTTCACGTCGTTCGTGCTCAAAATCGACATCAATATCAGGCGGCTCATCGCGCTCTTTACTGATGAAGCGCTCAAATAACACCGAGATCTGTCTTGGATCGACAGAGGTGATTTCTAAGCAGTAACAGACTACGGAATTGGCCGCTGAACCTCGACCTTGGTAAAGAATGCCTTGGCTTTTGGCAAACATGACGATGTCATGAATGGTGAGAAAGAAGAAAGGGTAGTCGAGATCATCAATCAATCCGAGTTCTTTATCTATGATTTGTTGAATGTTGCTAGGCACACCTTGTGGGAAGCGAGCTTGTTTCCCTCTCTCGACCAACATGCGCAGATAACTCATGGGTGTCTCACCTTGAGGAATCAGTTCACTGGGATATTCGTAGCGCAAACTGTTTAACTCAAATTCGCACAGTTCTGAGATTCGGTTGCTCTCTTCTAGCCACTCCGCTTTGAAAATACGTGAGAGCTTATTGATGCTTCGTAAACAGCGCTCGGCATTGGCCAGTAAGTGACTACCCACTTCAGTAATGGGTTTTTGGTACTTGATCGCAGTGAGTGAGTGCTGCAAGGGTAAGCGGTTAGCATTGTGCATCAATACACCGCCGCAAGCCGTTATCGGCAGGTGATGATGTTGTGACAGCTCGACACAGTAATCGATGTACTGCTGGTCGGTTTGTTTTAGGTGTCGTTGTAAGCCGATCCACAACCGACCTGAATGATGCTGGGAGAGCCATTGCCCCCAGTGTGCGTCTTCATTTTTCTGTTGAGGGAGCCAAAGAATAAAACAATGCTTAGCCGACATGATATCCCACTCAGAGAGCTGATAATGTCCCTTGCTGCTACGGCGTCTCGCGTTGGTAATAATACGGCACAGTTCGGCGTAGGCTTGTCTGTTTGGGCATATCAAGATCACTTGGCACTCTTCATTTAACCAAAACATACTTCCGACAATTTGCTTGAGCGACAGTTTATGTTGCTTGATTGCAGAGTGAACCTTAACGATGCCCGCCACTGAGCACTCATCAGTGACAGCGAGTGCTCTGTAACGTAAGAAGTCGGCCTGTAAAACAAGCTCTTCTGCGTGTGAAGCTCCCTCAAGGAAGGAGTAATTACTTTGGCAAAATAGCTCTGAGTATTGCTGAGACATAACGTAATATCACTTAACCATTGCGAGTGAACATGATTGAAAAGGGATGTTGAAATTGAACAAGTGGAACGGACGAGCTAACGAAGTTTCTTACTGACTTTTTACAGACTAGCTTTCTTACTGACTTACTTTCCTACAAGCTAGCTAAATAAGCCGTGCAAAAACCACTGTTTATCTGGCGTTCTAAAGATCCATAGCCACCGACCGTTTTCGCTGTGAGCAATAAAGTAGTCACGAATGATTTTCTCGCCATCCCACCAGCCAGACACAATACGCTCAGGGCCTTGAGATAAGGTGACGCTTTCGGTTAAGGCTTCGGGCTCTGACAATAGAATACTGGGCCTGAGTCGCTGTTGGCTGATGTTGGAAGCTGTCATAGTTTGTTGCGCGATACCTTGGGAAATTTGTCCCTTTTTTACCGTATGCCCCAGTGTCGGTAGTGAATATTGGTTGGCCTTCTCTGGTCTTGGGTCATGCTGTATTTTGGGAGTCTGAATACAAGCTTGTCCTAACTTGGCTTGAAGTAGTGAGAGCAAATCTAACGCGGCAAGTGTTCCTGTATTGCCATCAAAAAGATCACGGTAGGCCATTTGCGGTTCTCCATGACGAATTACGGAAAGGGTCAGCCCCTGAACCGGTGCCGTGATCTTCAGTGATTCTAAGGTTAGATGAGTCAGGTTCGCCCACTTTGCAGCAAGGTAATCGCCTTGTGCTGAATAGAAAGAGACAGGGTGGTCGTCTTTATCTCTCAGATGCAAAGTCAGCGTTAACTCGAAAGCAACTCGGTCGCGTAGCTTCAAAAAACACTCGAGTTGATTTAATAATTTCAGTAACGGCTTTTCGATAAACAGGATGTTTTCAATATCAAACAATAGCTCGAGATATTGCTGAAAATTCTCCGGTGGATGGTAGAAATCAATCGGGTGCTTGAACTGGCCGTTAAGGCGACCGACATAGTTCACCAAATCGATATCAAAGCGACGTGCGACATCTTGCAAAGGCAGTTTCAATAGGTCATCCACTAAGTTAATGCCGACACGGTTCAGACGTTCCACTTGCTTAGTTGGCAACTCACTAGAACTCAATGCTTGTTGATTGACCCATGCTTTCATTTGCTCAACATTATTAGTGACTTGGTTGATGGATTGCTTACCCAAAAGGATCGCAGAAAGTGGCGAGTAACCTGTCGCGAAGCTGAACTGGATATTGAGCGTTTCTAAGTGGCTTTTGAGCTCATGCCAGTAGTTATCTAGCCCATCGTAAAGTGACAGCATATTAGATGCTTTAATCAACAAACCATTCGGTGGTAGTAAAGCCATGTCAGAAGTGACCAAATACGCCCATTGAGCGATCTCTTTGAGCTTACTTTTTTCTAGCTCAATACTGTAAGGGTGGACGTGTAAGTTATGGCAAAGCGCCGCCGCAGACCCTAGCCCCATACCAAGTGAAATTCCCGATTGCAGCGCAGCTTGGTTAGCTTGCAGCACACGGTGATCTTTTTCATCCACGATGATAATAGGTTGCTCGTGTGACTCTTCATTAGAGTGAACTTTCTCGGAGTTAGATAGCTCAGAATTGAACAAGGTATCCAACTGCAGAGATGGAAAGTGCAGATAAAGCCACAACATACGCTAGCCTTGTTTCGCAATAGGAAAAGCCAGCACGGTGTTATTTGATAAAGCACTATGTGAACTGTCTTGAAGGGTGATTTTTTCAGTGAGTAACGGCCAATTTTGGCTCATGTCTAGAATAAAGCTGCCATACGACCAACTGCCTTTCCTTTTTGTGACCTCAACCTTTAACCCTTGGGCGTGAGAAGATAGCTTCATGCTTAGAGAAACGGGTAGGGATAACTGATTATGGCTGGTGGCCTTAAAGTGAAATTGCAGACACTTACCGGTTTCGCTTGCTGCTTGCAGGCGCTTGGTTTGGTGTATTTCTAGATCGGCTCCCCATAGCAATACCGAGTGACAGGCGCCGCTTTTAAGGCACTGCTCTGCTGCCCACAATGCATCGAGATCGCGCTGAGGTTGGATAACGAGGATGTTCTCTAGTTCAATACCTTGGCTGCTAAAAAACTCGGCACAGATCTTCCCCGGTGGGTTAATGAAGATGGCCAATTTTTGTGAGTTTTGTTGAGCTAAACAAGGTGTAAGCAGGCGAAGTTCACCGATCCCTTGTTGCGATTCAACCTCAATAACACCATGCGTCGGAAAGCCACCATCAAGCTGTTTATCCAGTTGAGGATAGCCTGTTGAAGTAGTACTTCCTTGCGCTGTTGATTGTAACCCTGTCCAGATTAGCTGGCGGTCTTGTAAGTTTTTTATTAGTTCATGCATAATTAAATACCTGTATATTTATACAGTATATTTAACAATGGAAAAGATGCAAAGAAAAATGACGAAAATCAGATGAATTAAATATTAGATGGTTGATTTAGATACAAAAAAAGCCGCTATGGAAGCGACTTTTTACTATTGATTAATGATATCAGTTACTTAGGTTGAGCATCGATACATTGGCCATTAATGTCTGTCACACTTGGGTTCATTAAGTGTAGATACAGCGGGATGATGTCGAGTGGAGTTTTCAGCTTGTTCGCATCTTCACCTGGGTACGCTTTTGCACGCATGCGTGTTTGAGTGCCGCCAGGGTTGATCGCGTTTACACGGATGTTGGTGTCTTCAAGCTCGTCCGCTAGGATTTGCATCATGCCTTCAGTCGCAAACTTAGAAATCGCGTAAGTGCCCCAGAATGCACGGCCAGAGTGACCAACTGTAGAAGAGGTGAATACGATACGACCGGCTTCAGCTTTTTTAATGACAGGCAGCAATGCTTGAGTCATTAGAAATTCAGCTTTAACGTTGATTTGCATAACGCCATCAAACGTCTCTTCATCGATTTGATCAAATGGACTTAACGTGCCAAGCACACCTGCGTTATGCAGTAGGCCGTCTAAACGACCGAACTGTGATTCAATGGTTTCAGCCATATCAATGTAGTTCTGCTTTGTTGCTCCTTTGAGGTCTAGCGGAATGATCGCAGCCTGAGGGTAACCAGCACTTTCGATTTCATCGTAAATGAATTCAAGGTTTTTAACATTGCGGCCTAACAGAATGACAGTTGCACCATGTTGAGCGAAGCTTAGTGCGGCTTGGCGACCAATGCCAGCACCGGCACCTGTAACCAAAATTACTTTATCTTTGAGGGCATCTGTAGAGATTGGGTAATCCACTGTGCTTATCCTTCTTTCTTTTATTATGTTCGTCATTCCATTGGTGTTTAATCACACAGATAAACGCAGGAATGATGAGAAATTCTTGGTAATCGTGACAAGATGGTTACAATACACTAATTCATACATTAGGGGATATGACATTGGAATTTTTGTTGGACTACGGCTTGTTTTTAGCCAAGATTGCGACCGTTGTAATCGCCATCATTGCAATTTTAGTGATTGCTAAATCGGTGGGTGGAAAATCAAGCGCGATTAAAGGTGAGCTGGAAATCACGAACCTATCTGAGCACCATAAACAGACGATTGAACAATTAGAGCACCATCTACACGATGATGCTTTCATCAAAGCCCGTGATAAAGCAGAAAAGAAAGCGGAAAAAGAAAAAGTAAAATCACGTGGCAAAGAAGTGAAAAAAGCAGCGAAAGAGGGTGAGCTTGATAGCAAGCGTGAACCACACCTATTCGTTCTCGATTTTAATGGCAGCATTGATGCGAAAGAAGTGGCTTCGCTACGTGAAGAGGTAACGGCGGTGTTGGCTGTGGCTCGTGAAGGTGATGAAGTATTGCTTAAGCTTGAGTCTGGCGGTGGCATGGTTCACGGCTATGGTTTGGCGTCTTCTCAACTCGATCGTATCAAAGCAGCAGGCCTGCCTCTGACTATCTCGGTAGACAAAGTAGCCGCGAGTGGTGGTTACATGATGGCATGTATCGCAGACAAAATTGTATCTGCACCTTTTGCTATTGTTGGCTCTATTGGTGTTATTGCTCAACTGCCAAACTTCAATAAACTGCTTAAAAAGCATGATATTGAGTTCGAACAGCTAACGGCGGGTGAGTACAAACGCACACTTACTATGTTTGGTGAGAACAGCGATAAAGCACGCGAGAAGTTTAAAGAAGAGCTCGAAGAGACACATGGCCTATTCAAAGACTTCATCCGTGACCATCGTCCAGCACTCGATCTTGAAAAAGTAGCAACGGGTGAACACTGGTTTGGTACACAAGCACATGAGCTTGGGCTGGTGGATGAGATCAGCACTTCTGATGATTTAGTCGTAGCGGCATGTAAGGACAAAACGGTTCTAGCGATTCACTACGTACAGAAGAAAAAGCTGTCAGACAAACTAGCGGGCGTGGCAGGTAAATCTGCAGACAGCGTGCTGATGAAGCTGATTGAACGCGGCCAAAAGCCGATTGTTTAAGCTTATTTAGCTTTAGCTTTAGCTTTAGCTTTAGCTTTAGCTTTAGCTTTAGCTCTAGTATCTAGTATCTAGTATCTAGTATCTAGTATCTAGTATCTAGGTTTAGTGCCTTGCGTCTATTGAAGACGTTTGAGCCTTAAAAAGAAAGCGCATAAGTCATCAGACTTATGCGCTTTTTTATTGCTCCACTTCCGAGCGGGTGACCACCATGTTGTAGGGGGAGCGGAGTTTTATACCAAGCACTTACTTACTGTGATTGATATTAAATCTTGGCTCCATAATCATTGCGTTTTGGACAAGTCGTCAGAATCTCTCTATGACCCGTATCTTTGAGCTCTTCCAAAATCACATCAAAGCCCCATAAGCGATAGAGATGTTTCATCACTTCGTCGTAGCCTTTATCAAGCGGTATACGGCCGTGAGGCACATACTGTAGTGTCATCGAGCGATCACCACGAACATCGACGTTAAACACCTGAATATTCGGCTCAAGGTTACTTAGGTTGTATTGCGCCGCAAGCTTTTCACGAATCAAGCGATAGCCTGGGTCATCGTGAATAGCACTTATCTCAATGGTGTTTTTGCGGTCGTCGTCGAGCACAGAAAATAGTTTAAAGTCTCGAATGATCTTTGGTGAAAGGTATTGGCTGATGAAGCTTTCATCTTTGAAATTGTGCATGGCAAAGTGCACCGCTTCTAACCAATCACTTCCGGCTAACTCAGGGAACCACTCTTTGTCTTCATCGGTTGGTTCTTCACAGATGCGTCGGATGTCTCTAAACATCGCAAAGCCAAGCGCATAAGGGTTTATCCCGCTGAAATAAGGGCTGTTGTAGGCGGGCTGTGCGACCACGCTGGTGTGGCTGTGTAGGAATTCTAAGATGAACTTGTCACTCACCAAACCTTCGTCGTAAAGGTGGTTAAGAATGGTGTAGTGCCAGAAGGTTGCCCAGCCTTCGTTCATTACTTGAGTTTGCTTTTGAGGGTAGAAGTATTGGCTCACCTTGCGAACAATGCGAACACACTCACGCTGCCAAGGTTCAAGTAGTGGTGCGTTCTTCTCGATAAAGTAGAGAATGTTTTCTTGAGGTTCGCTAGGAAAGCGGATTTTGGTCTCTTTTTCCTTGTCTTGATTTTTAGGCACAGTTCTCCACAGCTCATTGACTTGAGATTGCAGATACGCTTCACGTTCTTCTTGCCTTGCTGTCTCTTCAGCTATGGAAATCTTCTCGGGGCGTTTGTATCTGTCTACGCCGTAATTCATGAGGGCATGACAAGAGTCGAGAAGTTGTTCGACTTCGGCAACACCGTATTTTTCTTCACAATCGGTAATGTATTTTTTAGCGAATAATAGGTAGTCGATGATGGAACTGGCATCGGTCCAGGTTTGGAATAGGTAGTTGCCCTTAAAGAAAGAGTTATGGCCGTAACAAGCATGAGCCATTACGAGCGCCTGCATCGTGACCGTGTTCTCTTCCATCAGATATGCGATACAAGGATCTGAATTGATCACGATTTCGTACGCTAATCCCATCTGACCATGCTTGTAGTTTTGCTCGGTTTGAATGAATTTTTTGCCAAATGACCAGTGATTGTAATTGATCGGCATACCGATGCTCGAGTAAGCATCCATCATCTGCTCAGAAGTAATCACTTCAATTTGGTTCTGGTAAGTGTCTAAACGGTAATGCTGCGCCACACGTTTGATTTCTACGTGATATTGTTCCAAGAGGTTGAATGTCCAATCTGGACCATCAGGCAGCATCTTGTCGTTTCTCTTCTGTGTCGCTTTGTCTTTTTCTGCAACGTTTGATTTCGCTGTCATGGCAAGCCCCCTTACGCTGTCTCTTTCTGGAACAGTTCTCTAAACACAGGAAAAATATCATCCACCGTTTTAATATTTTTCATGGCGAAGTTGTCAAAGCTACTCTCGAGTTTTTCGTATTCGTGCCAAAGTGTTTGATGAGAGCGGCGTGTTATTTCGATGTAAGAGTAATATTGGCAAGTTGGCAGAAGTGTATTGACTAATAGCTCCTTACAACGAGGAGAGTCATCAGCCCAGTTATCGCCATCAGAGGCTTGTGCTGCATAGATGTTCCACTCATTTGCAGGATAGCGGTCTGCGACAATTTCCTTCATCAGTTTCAGTGCACTGGAAACGATGGTGCCACCGGTTTCTTGTGAGTAGAAAAACTCATGTTCGTCGACTTCTTTAGCCTGAGTATGGTGACGAATAAACACAACATCGACGTTTTCGTAGGTGCGGTTTAGGAACAGATACAGAAGGACATAAAAGCGCTTCGCAATGTCTTTCGTGGCTTGATCCATTGAGCCAGATACATCCATTAGGCAGAACATTACGGCTTGGCTAGATGGAATAGGGCGCTTCTCGTAGTTTTTAAAACGCAGGTCGAACGTGTCAATAAATGGCACGCTTTCAATTTTTTTACGTAACTCGGCAATCTCTTCTTTTAAACGACTTTCTTCAAAGGGTTGTGCTGGTTCCGTCATTTTAACTTGGTCAAGCTGCTCCATCAGTAGGTTAAGCTCGCGCTTTTTACCTGCTGTCATCGCGGTTCGTCGAGCCAGAGATTGCTGCAGTGAACGAACGATAGCGATGTTGGAAGGAATCCCCGCGCTTTGATAGCCAGAGCGATGTGTCTTCCATTCGGTGATTTTGTTGACCTGATTTTTCTCTAGATTAGGTAGAGCTAAATCTTCAAAGAGAATATCAAGATACTCATCTTTTGAAATTTGGAAGGTAAATTCATCTTGGCCTTCGCCATCAGGGCTTGCGTCGCCTTGGCCTGCGCCACCACCTTGACCGCCACCTTTAGGGCGTTCGATTTTATCGCCAGTGATGAACTGATCATTACCTGGGTGAACGCGCTCTCTTACGCCGCCTTGACCTTGGTGAAAGCTTGGCTCTTTGATGTCTTTATGGGGAATAGTGACGTCTTCACCGGTTTCTGTATTGGTGATTGAGCGTCGGTTAACTGCATCGGCCACAGATTCTTTGATTTGCTCTTTATGGCGTCGTAAGAAACGCTGTCTATTCACAGCACTCTTATTTTTGCCATTGAGCCTCCGATCGATAAATTGTGCCATAAGAACTCCCTCTCAGCTGATGTCGCGATCCTACTTTTTATAGGTTTTAAGAGTTATTGGTTTATTAGAGCTATTCGTTTACTAGGGTATAAAGTTATTGGTTTGTACGAGCTGCTCAGTTGAGCAGCTCAATACAGTTTGGTTATGAGGATTTACGAACTCTTAGGTACCACTCAGATAGCAGTCTCACTTGTTTCTCGGTGTAGCCTTTTTCCATCATACGAGCAACGAAGTCATCATGTTTTTTCTGATCATCCGTTGAGGTCTTAGCATTGAACGAAATAACAGGAAGCAGCTCTTCTGTGTTAGAGAACATTTTCTTCTCAATTACAGTGCGCAGTTTCTCGTAGCTTGTCCAAACTGGGTTTTGACCGTTATTGTTGGCTTTGGCACGAAGCACAAAGTTCACAATCTCATTTCGGAAGTCTTTAGGATTACTGATACCGGCTGTTTTCTCGATTTTCTCAAGTTCACCATTCAGAGAAGCACGGTCAAATAGCTGGCCTGTTTCTGGATCGCGGTACTCTTGGTCTTGAATCCAGAAGTCTGCGTAGGTGACATAGCGGTCGAAGATATTCTGACCGTACTCAGAGTAAGACTCTAGGTAAGCGGTTTGAATTTCTTTACCGATGAACTCTACGTAGCGTGGCACTAGGTATCCTTTCAAAAACTCTAGATACTTCTCGGCGGTCTCTTGAGGGAATTGCTCACGTTCGATTTGCTGTTCAATCACATAGAACAGGTGCACTGGGTTTGCGGCTACTTCGGCTTGGTCGAAGTTAAACACACGAGACAGGATCTTAAAGGCGAAACGCGTTGATAGCCCAGACATGCCTTCGTCAACACCCGCATAATCTCGGTACTCTTGGTAGCTCTTCGCTTTTGGATCGGTGTCTTTTAGAGTTTCACCATCGTAAACCCGCATTTTTGAGAACAGAGAAGAGTTTTCTGGCTCTTTCAGTCTCGATAGGATGCTGAATTGCGATAGCAGATCGAGTGTGCTTGGCGAACAAGGGGCTTTGGACAGCTCACTGTGCTCAAGCAGTTTTTGGTAGATCTTAACTTCTTCAGAGACGCGCAGACAGTAAGGGACTTTTACAATGTACACACGGTCGAGGAAGGCTTCGTTGTTTTTGTTGTTACGGAAGGTCTGCCACTCAGATTCATTAGAGTGAGCCAGAATCATACCGTCAAATGGCAGTGCAGAAAGCCCTTCGGTACCGTTGAAGTTACCTTCTTGTGTTGCCGTTAGGAGTGGGTGCAAGACTTTGATTGGCGCCTTGAACATCTCCACGAATTCCATCACACCTTGGTTGGCTTTACACAGCGCACCAGAGTAACTGTAGGCATCAGGGTCATCTTGAGAGAAGTGTTCAAGTTTACGAATATCGACTTTACCAACCAGAGACGAAATATCTTGGTTGTTTTCATCACCAGGCTCTGTCTTCGCGATCGCAACTTGGTCGAGAATCGAAGGGCGTAGTTTGATGACTTTAAATCTAGAGATATCACCACCGAAATCATGGAGGCGTTTCGCTGCCCAAGGAGACATGATAGAGCGTATGTAACGTTTCTCTATTCCGTACTCTTGTTTCAAAAGGTCGCCATCTTCGTTTACGTCGAATAGACAGAAGGGGTGATCATTCACAGGGCTTCGCTCACCATCTGCAGACAGCACATAGATTGGTAGCTTTTGCATCAGTGCTTTGAGTTTTTCAGCAAGGGAAGATTTACCACCGCCCACAGGGCCAAGCAGGTAAAGGATTTGCTTCCGTTCTTCTAAGCCTTGTGCAGCGTGTTTTAGGTAAGAAACAATCTGTTCAATCGCATCTTCCATGCCGTAGAAATCTTTAAATTCGCTGTAGCGTGAGATGACACGGTTCGAGAAAATACGACTTAGATGGGGGTCTTGAGCGGTGTCTATAACCTCCGGTTCGCCGATGGCCAGTAGTAAGCGCTCAGCAGCGTTAGCGTAAGCACTTTTATCGTCTTTACACAGCCCTAAGAACTCTTGCAATGTGAGCTCTTCTTCCTTGGCTGCTTCATAACGTGATTGATAGTGGTCAAAAATACTCATAGTCACATTCCCCTTGTTAACCAGTCAAAACTGATGAGCGATTGAAAAATAGGCTCTCCCTACATTTTAAGGTTAGACCCGCTTGCACAATTTTGCTTAACAATTATGTATTTATTTACAATTTTGCGTGTGAAAAACCTAGCGAGCGCAATAGGCAACTTGAGGCGTGTAGAATCCAATTATTTTACATTCGAGGGGATCTAGCCGTTTGTTTTGTGATTTTAGGTCGCTTAATAATACTCACACTGGATTTATGTGTATTAGATGTATAACTGAGCTCTATTGATTTACTGGAATGAAGTACCATATAATGCGCGGCGTTATCAAAAATTGCTCAATAAATAGGTAGATGTAGTGAAGAATTATGGGTTAAAAATAGTGGCTATCAGTGTTGCGTTACTGGCTTCGACAGCAACACATGCAAAAATCTCGCAGTGGTCACTGGGCGTTGCCGCTTCTTATTCTCCGGCTGTCTATAAAGATACACCGTCAAACCGCGCTGTGATTCCTATGATTGGCTATGAAGGTGAGCACTTTTTCATGCGTGGATTCAGTGCGGGTTATCGCTTACTTCCTGCGGGCTCACCACAGAATATCGTGTTTCGAGCGGTTTATGATTCGAGGACATTAAAGCCCGGTGATTCTGATAACGTTGATATTCAAAAGTTAGATGAACGTAAAGCATCAGTATTAGGTGGCATTAGCTACCAAGTGATCACCTTGGTCGGGATGTTTGAAGCGACAGCAGGCTCTGATTTAGGGTTTAGGCATAATGGTATCTATGCGGAAGCTGCATGGCGTTTACCGATTCGTCGCAATGGGTGGGCGATTACACCCTCTATTGGTTATGCTTATAACAGTGAGCGCTTGAATAACCACTTATACGGGGTGAGTTCAGCAGAAGCGTCGAGAACTAATTTGAATGAGTTCGATGCAGACTGGGATGGTCAGTACTTTATTGGTTTAGGTGGTTACTTGCATGTGACGCCAAATATCCGGGTCACTGGTGGCGTTCGTTATACCAACCTTGAAGGTGATATTGAGAACAGCCCAATACTTGAAAGTGGCATCAACATGGCCGCAAACGTCGGTGTTGCTTACGTCTTCTAGTTGCTTTGGTTTCCCTCTCTAAATGCGGACATTAAAAAAGGGTTACTCATGATGAGTAACCCTTTTTATTTATGCGAAGTACCGACCGATTATTACAGTAATCGAATCGAATCGAATCGAATCGAATCAAGGAAAGACATGGCTAGATTTAGCTCCCACCAGTGATTTTTCTACAAATCAATTTACTACCAAACTCTTCACCCAGTGGTTTAAAAACTTGGGGCAGCGGTTAACGCTAAGATACCAAGAATAACGATGATCAGCTCAATTAGTGTAAAACCTTTCTACTTCATACCTTAGAAAGTGAAACCGGCCTGTAGACCTAGAGTACCGTCACTGCCTAGATTTAGACCACCTGAGCTGAAGTCGTACCAATCAAAACCAACACGTGCCATAAACTTCGAGTTACCAAACATTGGTTGCACTGACTTAAATTCAGCACCGATGCCGTAAGTTGCCCCCCATTCACTATTTGAATACTTGTTATTCACTGAGCCATCTTTATCAGTGATCGTTGATTTAGAATTAAAGTTTGAGTAAGCAAGACCAACTTTACCGTAGATAGCAAAAGATTCATCGAAACTATATTTATACATTGGCGCTAGAGACATTTTGAAGTGTTGGTAATCGCCCTTGTGCTTAGTTAGGTCGCCGTTTACGTCTGAAGTAACATCGCTGATATCTGAATCGATGTAATTCATGGTTGATTCTAAATAAAAGTTTGTATCAAGAACTTGTGAACCAACAGTGAATTGTGCGCCTGTGTCGTCTTCGTTAATGCCAACGCCGCCAAGTACGTACATTTCGTTAGCTGCGAAAGCTGAAGTAGACATGATAGCTAGTGATGCAAGGATGAATTTTCTCATTTTGTTTATCGCTCTGGTTAATAAATTTCGGGGAGCATTCTAGCTATCTTATTTAAAATAAAAAACACCGTTCAAAATCGATCGATGGTTTTTAATTTGTATTAAATGTTTCGAAGTGGAATTAATAAAGATGAATGACTTAATTGGTTATAAATACTAGGTTTGTGTTCGTTGGTTAATGGGCGATATCAGAGAAATTAATTGGAAATGGTTCCACATTTAATATCTTATCTTTATGATTCATTTGCGCTTTCTGTATCTGAAGGACACTTTTTATCCACATCGCTTCATAAGTCCCGTTTTCTGTTTGTATGCGAACATTAAAAAAGGGTTACTCATGATGAGTAACCCTTTTTCTTGAAACTTTTTAAAAAGTTATCGCTGATCTATTAACGTATTAAGCGCTAAAGATTTGAGATAGCTCTGTCGCACATAGGTGGTACTGACGAGGGCAGTTGCGCCATGTTGTTAGCATGCGACGGTACTTCTCTAGCATTGGCATTTGGCTATTGAAGTGGTGATCTGCTTTGTCGAATTGAGGGTAAAGACCTTCAGAATCAACAAGGAAACGCACGTAATGTACGCTCTGAGCTTCAGAAGCGATATCAAAACCTAGGAACTGTAGGCGACGTTGGTCTACTTCAGCACGTTCTTGTTCTGCAAGCATTTTGTTCGACTCTTGCATGGCATGGTACATCTCCATGATGTCGATAACTTCGCGACATTCGGCTTCAGTCAAACAGCCAAATTCTTTGTTAAGTTCACGCATTTGAAGTTCGTAACCACGTTCTACAACCGTTTGTAGACGTTGGTATTTAGCGGAGTTCTCAGGATCCATTTGAGACATTAGGTAGTATTGATTTGATAGAATTAGACGCTGAGCATTGGTCATTTCCATGGGAGGAGCCTCACTAAAAAACTAAATGTTATATTCTTTTGTTGCAGTAAGAGTAACAGCATTCCTACGAGTGGAAACATGATCTCAACACGGATTTAATATGATTTTTTGAATTGATAAACAAAAGTTGTAATACCAATTCCATTA